>JAIFLN010000041.1 GCA_020049045.1 Spirochaetota bacterium
CCGCAGGGTGATGTCCTTGAGGTTGCCGATGGGGGTGGCCACTATGTACAGGGTGGGTTCACTCATGGATCAATAGTAGCATGGCGACTTTACTTCTGACACTCATCTACATCGCATTCATCAGCTTGGGCCTGCCCGACGCACTTCTCGGGGCGGGCTGGCCGGTCATTCAGCCCGAGTTTGGGGTTCCCTACGGGTTTGCGGGGTTTGTCTCGATGACCATTTCGGGGGGCACCATTCTGTCCAGTGTTCTGAGCACCCGGGTCCTGCGGCGGTTTGGCACGGGACGCGTCACGGCCTTCAGCGTTGCCTTGACGGCGCTCGCTCTGCTGGGGTTCGCCCTCAGCCCGTCCTTCTGGTGGCTGCTGGTGGCTGCGATTCCCCTCGGTCTGGGAGGGGGCGCCGTGGATTCTGGCATCAATGCCTACGTCGCTGAACACTACGAATCGCGGCATATGAGCTGGCTCCACAGTTTCTGGGGGGTAGGAGCCCTGACCGGCCCCCTTCTGTTGTCCTGGATTCTG
Source organism: Spirochaetota bacterium (assembly GCA_020049045.1). Taxonomy (GTDB): domain Bacteria; phylum Spirochaetota; class Spirochaetia; order JABEVK01; family JABEVK01; genus JAIFLN01. The sequence continues at coordinate 525 of JAIFLN010000041.1, forward strand.
ACCCAAGGTACCAGCTGGCGAGAAGGCTACTGGGCGGTAGCCCTTCTTCAAGGCACCCTTGTCGTCTTTCTTCTTTTCGCCATTCCTCTATGGGACAAAGTTCGCAGGAGGTCTTTAGGAGAGGAGGCCGCCACCGCGCCTGTGACCGAACACCAACCGCTGTTCTTTCCTCTGAAAATCAAGGGTGTGAAGCTGGCGCTGGTAGCTCTGTTCTTTTACTGCGGCATTGAATCGACCATGGGGTTGTGGGGCGGAAGCTTTCTGTTCAAGACCAAGGGGCTGGACCCAGCGGCTTCGGCTACCTGGGTATCGCTGTTCTTCGCCAGCATCACCCTGGGCCGTTTCCTCACGGGCTTCGTAACCTACCATGTTTCGAACAAGGATCTGATCCGCTGGGGTGGCGTGGTGGTTCTGGTGGGGGTGGCACTGATGCTGGCACCCTTGCCGCTTCCCTTCACCCTGGCAGGTTTTCTGCTCATTGGTCTGGGGTGTGCGCCCCTGTTCCCCTGCATGCTCCATGAAACACCTGTGCGGTTCGGGGCAACCCACGCTCAAGCTGTCATGGGCTTCCAGATGGCGGTTGCCTACATCGGCGCCACCTTTCTGCCACCCACCTTCGGTTTCATTGCATCGGCCACCTCTCTGACCCTGATGCCGCTGTTTTTGCTGGGATACATTGTGCTGCTCATTCTCAGTTCCGAGGCTTTGCGGAAAAAACTGGCAGCTCAGATCAGCGCTTGACCGTTTCCCAGAGGCGCAGCAGTTCTTCGGTGCCAAGGGCCTTCATCGCCTCGGCACCCCCTGCCTGGGCCTCGAGAGCCCGGAAACGGGCCTCGAATTTGGCATTGCCGTGGATGAGCTGCTGTTCGGCGTCGAGACCCAGATAGCGGCCCAGAGCGGCAACGGCCAGGAGGAGGTCACCGTACTCTTCGGCCAGATGAACCTGATCACCCCTCATCTCGGCCTCAACCTCGGCCACCTCTTCCTTCACCTTGGCCAAGGCACCAAAGGGGTCTTCCCAGGCGAACCCCGTCTGAGCCGTCCGTCGTTGCAGTTCCTGGGCACGCATCAAAGCCGGAAGGGAACGGCTGACCTTGTCGAGCACCGATGCCGGCCTCGCCTTGCCGGAAGCCGCCTTCTCAGCAGCCTTGATCACCTCCCATTGGGCATGGATGTCCTCTGGGGTTTCAGCCACAGCCGAACCGAACACATGGGGGTGCCGACGGACCATTTTTTCGGAGATGGAGCGTACCACGTCATCAATCGTAAAAGTTCCAGCTTCGGCGGCGATTTGGGAATGGAAGACCACCTGCAGCAGGACATCACCCAGCTCCTCGGCCAAATTGGCATTGTCGCCGGACTGCACCGCCTCGACAACCTCGACCGACTCCTCCAGAAGGTGCTTCAGCAACGAAGCATGCGTTTGCTCCCGGTCCCATGGACACCCGTCAGGGGACCGCAGACGGGCAAGGATTTTCACTAGCCCGGGAAAACCGGTCGGAAGGGCATCAGGATCAGTCATAGATTCAGAATACCACATACTCTTTGTTTGACAGCAACCCCGGGGTGAAAGACACTGAAGAGAGTACCCATGAAACTACCCTTTCGAAAAAGTCTGGCTGGGCGGTTGTTGCTGATCATTGGTTTTGCAACCGTTCTTCCCTTATTGGCGCTCACCTCCTTGGTGATGATCGAAGCCTATCGGGTCATTTCCGAGCGGACCTTCACCACCATTGAACAGACCAGTCGACAGCAGGCAGCCAGCCTTAGCGCCAAACTGAGGGAAAAACTCGGCATGATGAAGGCTTGGGCTTCCGCGGTGCCGCTGCTGGACGACGCAACGGTGGCAAAGCGGCTTTTGGCCCTCGATAGGGATTTGAAAGAGGCTTGGGTGCGAAGAGAGGCTCGCCCCCCTGCTGAGGAACCTGCCCACAGGCGGGCCCTCTACGAAGCGGTGCGGCAAGACCAGATCGAGATCCTTTCCGCACCGGATTTCTCCCGCAATGAGGCTTCGCTGGGATTTCCCGTTTTTGAGGAAGGCCGGTTTTCGGGCATGGTCGCCGTGAGCTTTTCACTGGAATATTTTCAGCAGGTACTGGCTGACGTTCATTTTCTGGAGACAGGATACGCCTTGTTGGTGTCGCACGAGGGGTTCCGGATCGCTCACCCTGACCCCAGGCTGATCGGAGTCAGAATCGGAAATGACGTCAGTCTTGAAATGGCCGCAGAGATCCTGTCCCAGGTGAAGGCCGACAAGGAATTCTGGTTTGAGAAAATTGCGCTCCTGACGGGTAAATGGTCACGGCAGTACTATCAGCCTGTGGTTGTCGGCCGAGCCGCAAATCCCTGGTTTTTTGTGGCGGTGGTGCCAACAGAAGAAGCCAGTCATGCGCTCAACGACCTGTACCGGGTGGTGATCTTGGGGGTTTTCGGCACCCTGCTGCTGGTGGCCGGTTCCACCTTTTGGGCAACCCGTTCGGTGGTCCGACCGCTTCGGGCCATGGCAGCCACTGCGGAAGCCGTTGCTGCGGGACAACGGGAGACCCGCATTCTCAAAAACTCTCAGGACGAAGTCGGCGTTTTGGCCGACGCCTTCAACCGGATGACCGACCAGCTGGTTCAGAGCCTTCACGAGCAGGACCAGATCGTTCAACAGAGGACCAAGAGCCTGCAACAGAGCCTTTTCGAACTGGAGCAGGCCCAGGTCAAAATCGTTGATTCGGAAAAATTGGCGGTTCTTGGCCAGCTGATGGCCACGATAGCCCATGAAATCAACACACCCCTGGGGGCCATCCGCTCGTCTGCCAGCTATCTTCAACAAAGTGCCTCTGTCTCCGCCCAGCAACTCCCCGCCTTTTTCCGCAGTCTCGATGAAACGGATTTGGCTTGGTACCATGCGCTGGTCGAAAGAGTGAGGGGTACTCTCAGCATTCCTGACGGGGCAACTCGAAAGCGGAAAAGGGTTTTAGCGCAACGATTGAGGGAGGGGGCCACCGGAGAACCAGAGAGCTTGGCCGACGATATCGTCTTGCTGGTTCCGCCGACAGAGGATGATCTTCTCATCCAAGCGGTTTTGGTAGGAAAGGAGGGTCTGATCCGGCGTGCGGCCGAGGCCGTAGCGTCGATTCAGTCCAGCGCCATCATTCTCGAGGCTGCGGATCGGGCCGCCTCGACGGTTTTGGCCCTGGTCGACTATTCTCGAAGCGGAGAGATGTTCCTGGACCAGGAAATTGACCCGGCCAAGGAACTCGAAACCCTCCTCACGCTGTATTACGGCGTCATAAAACACGGCGTTGTTGTGTCGCGGGATTACGAACCGGGTTTGTTGCTTCATGGGGATAGGGACAAACTGAACCAAGTGTGGGTCAACCTGATCAACAATGCTCTTCAGGCCATGAATTACCATGGAAAACTGTTTCTACAGACAAGGCGTGGCGAACAGTGCTTTGAGATCCGGGTGGCCAACGATGGCCCTTCGATTCCCGAAGAGCTGAGGACAAGGATCTTTCAACCGTTCTTCACAACAAAAAAACCAGGTGAGGGAACGGGTCTCGGACTCGATATCTGCCGACGTATCGTAGAAGCCCATAAGGGCTCCCTGACCCTCTCAGAAGAGGGCGGATTGACCATCTTTACAGTGAGGATTCCCCTATGAGCGCACCAGCCATTCTTTGTGTCGACGACGAACCGTTGATCCTCTTAGCCTTGAAACGGGAGTTGAAGTCGCACTTTCACGACCGCTACCTATACGAAACAGCACTCTCGGCTGAGGAAGCTTTTGTTGTGATACAGGAACTTCAAGAGGAGGGGATTGATCTGATTTTGGTTCTGTCAGACTGGCTGATGCCCGGCATGAAGGGAGATGAATTCTTGGAAAAGGTACGGGTTGAGCACCCCACCGTGAGAACGGTGATGATCACAGGCCATGCCAGCCCCGAAGCCCTAGCCCGGGTAGAGCGGGACCATCTGACGGACGTGGTTCTGATCAAGCCGTGGAAGACAGAAGTTCTGATCAGCGAGATAGAGCAGTTGATGAAGTGAACCTGGCCGAGGAACGCAACAACCCGACCCATTGTTGGAGAAGAGGTTGCAAGGAGTCGTCAGGTGCCAGTACCGAACCCTCTACCAACACGGGAACCATAGACGTTTGATCAACGAGTAGCTGCAGTCCTTTTTTACTGAACATCAGACGGACAAGCTCACTGGCGGCCGAGGGAAAGGCCGCAGAGGTGCGCGCTACGACCACCTGGGTGTCAATCCAGGAACTGGGACGGACGCCTTTCCAGCTCGGGAGCTCAGCGATTTCCCACGATACGGGGACGGTTTGCGGGGTTACCAGGGCAAGGAGTGCCAGCGCTTCTTCGTTTTCAGCGGGTACTTTTACCTCGGCTGCTGTCCGGAAAACTTCAGATCCTACAAGGATTTCGAGGTTTTCGGAGAGGGGAAACGAAAAAAGAGGCCGTTTCCAAGGCCAATTCCTGGAAAGCGCGAAAATCTTCTCCCAGGTGTCCACCGACTCGAGGGTGTAGCCCAGGGCTTCAAGACCCCTCTTGTCCCAACCGAGAGCCACCCCTTGGTAAGCGATTGGCAAAGCCACAATCCAATCCAAGCCCTCATTCACGCCTTTGTAGGCTCTATAATCCAGGGTCTCCCGGGCGGCCTTAACCAGGTATCCGTCCAGCGGAGTCCATTCTGAAAGTGTTGCCGCCAGGTAGGTGGCACGAATTTGCGCAACATCGGCCCCTCTGGAATTCTCAGAGTCAGCGAGAACAACGGCACCGGCAGCTTCGGGGTGGAGCGAGTCCCACAGACCGAGCAGGGCCTGCCCATAGGACGGGTTGTCCACCGACAGGACCAGCCTTGCCTCGGGCTCAATCTGGTATTGACCAATGGTCAAATCGTACTGAGCTCCGGCCTGAGCGCCCGCGGCTCCCACCGTCCAACAGAGAAGCAAGAGCACGCCCCACAAGTTTCTCATTCATCAACCTCGCCCTTGAAGGCTAAACACCTTTCAGACCATCGTCAAGGAAGGCCTGGGAATCCTATAATAGGGCATGGCACGGGTTTTGTTCTTCCTGCAGTGGATTGTTGCTCTCATCGTATTGCCGCTGTGGCCGGGTTTGGAGCCACGCTACATCCTGTTGGGGCTGGTTTTCCTGGGTGTGGTGCTGGCCCTGCCCTTTGCCGCCGTTGTGGCTGTCTTTGGCTTCCCCGTCACCTGGGAAGCTTTGGCTGATGCGTGGTCGGCAACACCACTGGGACCGCGCTCGCGCTCCTCGGCAGCAGTTTGGGATCTTGCGGTGAGGATTTTTCCCCTAGGGGGAATGTTGGGGGGAATTCTGGCCCTTGTCGGCGCGCTGCAGAATTTCAACCCGCTGCGACCTTTGCTTCCCCAAGTACTCATTCTTGGTATCTTCACTCTGGTATGGGGATTGTTAGGGTTGTTGCTGGCGACCATTCTCCATCATGTGGTGATCCGGTTGTCAGCAGTTCCCCCTCGTCCCCTCTTGGTACTGACAGAGGGGTTCAGTCAGAGGTTCGGCCTCACTTCACGAGAGTCGGAGGCAACCCAGGCTGTTCTGGATGGGCTGACCTACAAGGATGCCGCTGAAAAACTTTCGATCAGCCCGGCCACCATCAAGTCGCATGTTTTGAAGGTCTATCAAAAGACCGGAGCGGGAAACAAGATCGAACTCCTCCGTTTGGTGGAGGCTGAAAACACCCGGATCCACCAATCGGTGGATGGACGTTCCCGAGGTTCGGACCGACTCTGAGCACAGGAGGATTCCTATGATCCGTTTTCTGATTTCAACCGCTCTGGCGGTATTCGTGCTTTTGGGAGCATACGTCTTGGAAGGAGGGTCGCTGGGGCCCTTGCTGGGTTTAACAGCCTTCTTAATCACGTTTCTAGTTCCGCTTTTCGGCGTCTTGGCGGTCTGGTCGTTCGGCGACTGGCTCAAGGCTTGGAGCCACGCCTTCAAACCGGCTGAAGGGGACGCCCGACGCTCCGTAGAAATCTGGAAGTTCAGCGAACTGGCCTATAACCTGGCAGGTTTCCTTGGGGCGCTCGCGGGCGCGATTCTGATTTTGCGCAACATCGACAACCCCAATGTCATGTGGTACAACTCCCTGGCCGCCCTGCTCGTCTCGCCTTTGTACGGGACCACCCTCGCGTTTATCGCACGCATCCTGAGGTCCCGCGTTGAGATGCTGAACCCCTAGGAGCCTGTCGGACTTACGGCAGGGTCAGCACCGGGGTGTCGTCCATGATCAGGGGGCCCTCGGCGGGACCGGTGTAAGTGTAGTCACCACCATCGGGAGCCAGGGGACGGTTGCGGCTCTCCAGGCCGGTGTAGTCCCAGGTGGTGAGATACGCCTTGATGCCGGAAAGCGAAGCGGGGAAGCCCAGGCTGGCCCCGCTGAACGTGAACGTGATCTGCTGCTTGGCTTTGTCGGCCTTGACGGTTCCCGCTGGGCTGGCGGGAGCCCCGTACGACCTGGGTGCGGCACCCTCGGCCCGGAACAGACGCGAGGTCCAGCCCTCAAAGAAGGCCATCCGTGACCAGGAGAACCCGGCGGGAGTCTGGCCGTTCTGAAACGGGAGAACGGTGGCAGAAGCCTGACCAGGGACTTGCAGATACAAATAGAACGCCACATGGTCAAACCCGTTGGGAGGTCCCCACAGGGTGCTCAACGGGCCGGCCATGGTGACAGTGACTTTCAGGCTGGTTCCAGCAGTGGATAGTTCCACCGTTTCGATGTCATTCTGGTTGGTGAACGACGCATGGGTGGGGTAGCGATAAGCTCCCAGCGGGCCCTTGTCGTCGCCGACAGGATCTTTCCATTTTGTCTGCACGGTGTAGGCCAGTTCAACACGGAAGGGATACACCGCGGCGACGAAGGACGATCCATCCGGTTTCTTTCCGACCAGGACGGCGCGCGAAGGACCATTTTCCAGTTTGTCCACCGGCAGCAGCGTGGACCAGGCACCCTGGGCATCGGGGTTCAGCACCAAGGCGTTTTCCAGATTGCCGGCCACCACAAGACGCGGTTCGGCAATGCCAGGGGGCACAACCCCGCTGACCGGGACACTCGCGGTGAAAACAGGATTGACGGGGCCGTTGATCGAGGGCACCTCGGTGACATTGGCCGTATCGCCGGCCACGGCGGCGGCGGCATAAACCACACCACCCTTGGCGGCAAGGTTCAGATGGACAATTCCCCCCGGACCGACAGTCAGGGTGGGGTCTCCGGAACCATTGAGTTCGGTAAGCCGTTTCAGAACGGTTCCTGGGGGTAAGTCGGTGGCAACGTGGTCGATCAGCAAAGCATTGGATGCGGTATTGAAGGCCACAAGAGCCGTCCTGTCGTTCCAGGCAACGGTGTAGGCAAAGGCCCCGGCCGACCCCGCATCACGGACCACCCGCAGTTTTCCGCGGCTGAGTTCGCGTTCCGAAGCCCGCAGTTTTGCCAAAGAACGGATAAATTGGTATCCCTCGCTGTCAGTGTCGAAGCGGTCCTTGCCGCCGCTCCCCCAACCCTCGGCGAACATCGAGGCCCGGGTTTCGGTCAGCCCCTGCTCTGTTCCATAGTACAACACCGGAATACCGGGAACCGTGAACAGAAACAGCAAAGCTTGTCTCAAAGAAGCCGGATCCGCACCGGCAGAAAACCGGTCCATGTCGTGGTTGTCGATGAAATTCACCAGCAGGGAGGGGTCGGCGTAGACCCGGGCTTGGGCACGCAACCGGTAGCTCAGAATGTCGGTGGGCCGACCCTTGGCAAACACGTCGCGAAGGTCCGACTGAAGGGGGAAATTGAGCACGGTGGTCATTTCCGGGGCGGAAGGGGTACCGAGGTATTTCACCATGGTGGTGTCGGCCCGGTCGTCATAAGGAAGGGTTGTTTCCCAGTCTTCGCCAAACGTCAGGAAATTCTTTTTCCCTACGGCCTGCGAAAAAGGAATGATCCCCGGATGCGCACGGTCCTTGGACCAATGGAAGTCGTTCCAGAACGCATGAGGGACATAGCGCACGGTATCAATGCGGAAACCATCAACGCCCACATCGCGGATCCAGAACCCGAAGCTGTCCTTCAGGGCCGCGGCGACCACGGGGTTTTCGGTGTTGAGATCGTCAAGGTCGGCCAGCTGGTAGGTAAGCGCCTGGGTCGGATTATTGTAATCTGCAATGGGGGGAGTCCAGTGGTAAATGTCGGCCTTACGGTCGGCAGGGTTGTTGTAGTCATTGCGGTCAAAAGGCTTTTGGGTGGGCTTGGTCACGGGAACCGAGCCGGGGTTGGCGGTGTAGGTTTCTCCGTCAAAGTGGAAGAAGTTTCCAACGTGGTTGGGAACGATGTCTTGAATCAGGTACATGCCGTTTTTGTGAAGAGAGGCTGACAAGGTGCGGTAGTCGTCGAGAGTCCCCATATGCTTGTCGACTTCGGAGAAATTCTCAGCCCAGTAACCGTGATAGCCGCCGTACTGGACCTGCGGATCCCACCATTGGTTGGCCACGGGGGGTGTAATCCAGAGGGTCGTCATCCCCAGGCCTTTGATGTAGTCCAACTTCTTGGTAACCCCGGCTAAATCACCGCCGGAGTATTTGGCCCCGTCGTTAGGATCATATTCACCGGCCTGCTGGTCAGAATTGGCAGGGTTGCCGTCAAAAAAACGGTCAGGCATCACAAAGTAGATCACCTGATCCCGCCATTCGGGACTGGGAACCTGGAGGAACTTTCTCACCTCGGCAGGCGTTGCCGGAGTGATAGGCTTTGTTTGGCCCCAAGCACCCCCAAGAAACATGAGGCTAAGAGCCAGGACAAAAAGGGTGCGTACCATCAAGAACCTCCGGAGCGCTGTCAAGGAAGAGCCGCCACCCGCCCCGTATCGAGGTCGTAGTAGGCGGCTTTGAGATTGACTGTTCCGGCATGAAGAGCTTCGGCAACAATCGCCGAGCCGGAAATCTTGGCAAGTACCAGCTTGGTATTTTCCCGGACAGCATTGTCGAGGGGGTCGCCCTTGAAGAAACGGGATGCCTCGATAGCCGGACGGATTTGGGCGGCGATAGCTTCGATATTCGGCGGGAGATCCCCGCCCTTAAGGGTGGCATCAACCGCACCACACCGTTCGTGGCCCAGAACGACAAGGTAGGCGACCCCCAGGTGCTCAATGGCGTACTCAATGCTCCCGAGTTCGACTTCGTTGACAACCTCGCCGGCGGTGCGGATGACAAACAGATCGCCGATGCCCTGGTCGAAGAGAATCTCGGGAGGAACCCGGCTGTCAGAGCAAGTGACGACAATGGCGAAGGGTTTCTGGCCTTTGGCTGTTTCTTCCAACCGCGCAAAAGACTGATTGGGGTGGGTAACCCGTCCGGAAATGAAACGGAGATTGCCATCGACCAAGCGCTGCCAAAAAGCCTGGCCACCATCACCGTGCGTGACGGCAGGAGCGCCATGGGCAGCCGCCGGTGCAGCCGGTGCGGCGTGTGAGGCGGCAGCCGGTGCGGCGGTATGGCCCAGGGCCGCATGGTCGACCGCCTCAGCAGGCGAAAACAGTCCCTCGGCGGAACGGGCACGCTGAACATACTGAACCGCCATCTCAGCGGCTTTCGCGGCGTCGGCGTCACGGCCGGTACCAGACCAATCGACTCCCTTTTCGACAGTGATGCGGCCATTTCGTGGTTGTATCATCGCCCGAAAGTTGTAACGAGCGGTGGCATCGTGAATTTGGAGGAGCCAGGTAGCCCCTTTGTTGGTCAGGGCCATCCAGTGATCGGTGTCACGGCGACCCAAGAACGTGAAGCCATCGACCCCGACCAAGGCAGAGACATCCCGTAACCAAAGGAGGTCGACATCTTCAAAGCCGATCATTGTGGCCACGGGACGGGGCGTATAAGTGACGTAGCCGACCCAACCGCCAGAGGTCTCAGCCACCAAGGGTAGGGTAGTAACTCCCAAGAAGGAAAGGCAGAACACGGCCATCAAAACGTTCTTTTTCATGAAGGACCTCGACAACAGTCTAGCGGCTGTCTGTGTCGGAGGCAAGATCTGTGGAACTTTTACGGAATGTGCGGTAGTCCAGCTCGAATTTTTTCAACCGCAAACCCATCACGCGCTTGGTCAAACCCAGTTCCCGTGCCGCCTGGGTCATATTGCCCTGCGAAGCCTTGAGCGCTTCGACCAGCATCTCGTACTCCAGTGAGTCGAGCCTGTCGGCCAGCCTGCCGTGCATTCTGGTACCGCTATGGACCGAACTTTGAAGGGAGGGCGGCAGGTGATACCCGTGGATGACCTCGTCGTCAGACAGCAGCACGGCCCGCTCCAAGACAGTTTCGAGCTCCCGAACATTTCCAGGCCAAGGGTAGGTTAAAAGCATCTCGAGAGCAGGGGTGGAAATCCTCTTCACCTCGATGCCGGTTTGGAGGCTGAACTTGGTGACAAAGTGGTCGGCCAGGGCAATGATGTCGGAACCGCGGTCTCGCAGCGGGGGCACCTGGATAGGAAAGGCCTTCCAGCGGGCAATCAGGGCATCTGCACTCCGGCTGGAAGAAGCAACAAGACGCAAAGGAGCCGCACCGGAATCGAGAGCTCGAAACAATCGCTCCCGGACCGGTTCACTCAGATCACCGACCTCATCCAGAAAGAGCGTCCCACCCCGTGCCTCCTCAAAACTCCCGCCCAAGCCCTTGGGATGGCCAAACAACTCGCCCTCCACCATAAACTCGGGCAGGGCGGTTCCATTGAAGGCCACAAAGGGGCCTTCAGAGACGGGAGACAACCGATGGAGTGCTTCGGCAAGACGCTCCTTGCCCACTCCGGGTTCTCCCAGCAAAATCACAGGCATGGTCGAGTCAGCCGCTTTCTCGATAAGACGAAAGACTTCCTGCATGACGCCTGAGGAACTAATCATCGACACCTTCGTATTGGTATTAGGATACGCGCAATATAATACATAATTGTAGAACAATCCAGAACAACTTACCAATGAGAAACCGAAGCCTCTTTCCATTGAAGGAGTTACGAGATTTCCGATCTTGGCATGATTATTGCATTATCTAGCCCATGATTCAATTGGAAAACGTGGACAAGCATTTCGGTGCCGCCCATGTGCTGAAAAACATCAACCTCGTTGTAGCCCCTGCTGAAAAGCTCGTCGTGATCGGTCCGTCGGGTTCGGGCAAAAGCACGCTTATCCGGTGCATCAACCTCTTAGAAAAGCCCAGCAAGGGCCGGGTTACCGTGGACGATGTCGAGCTGACGGCCCACAAAGCCTATGTCCACACCGTGAGGGAATCCATTGGCATGGTGTTCCAGAACTTCAACCTGTACCCGCATAAAACCGTTCTCGAGAATCTGACGCTGGCTCCCATCAAGCTCAAAAAAATCCCCAGAGCCGAGGCAGAGGCTTCCGGCCTTGGCTATCTGGAGCGGGTAGGCTTGAAGGACAAAGCCTCTGCCTACCCATCGCAGCTCTCTGGTGGCCAACAGCAGCGCGTTGCCATTGCCCGGTGCCTGAACATGCACCCCAAGATCATGCTTTTTGACGAACCCACCTCGGCCCTCGATCCGGAAATGATCCAGGAAGTGCTCGATGTCATGACGGACTTGGCCAAGGAAGGAATCACCATGGTCGTCGTCACCCACGAAATGGGGTTTGCCCGGAATGTGGCTGATCGGGTGATTTTCATGGACGAAGGCCGTATCGTCGAGGAAGGCACCCCGGAGCACTTCTTCACCAACCCCACCCAGGACAGAACCAAGTTGTTCCTGAGTCGAATTTTGCGCTGACCATCCATAGGAGGATGACATGAAAAAGAATACTATCAGGGGTCTGTTGGCCGCCATACTGGCCCTCGCCCTGGTCCTGCCTGCCGGGGCCCAAACCACCGACCTCGACGCCATCAAGGCCCGGGGCCTTCTGAAGGTGGGCGTCAAGGTCGACGTCCCCAAGTTCGGCTACAAGGACGCCGGCACCGGGGTCATCGACGGCTTTGAGATCGAACTGGCCCGGATCATCGCTGGAAAAATCTTGGGTGACCCCAAGAAGATCGACGCCCAGGGCGTCACCGCCAAGACCCGGGGTCCCCTGCTGGACAACGGCGAAATCGACCTTGTCATCGCCACCTTCACCATCACGGAGGAGCGGAAGAAAAGCTACAACTTCTCCGACCCCTACTTCACCGACGGCGTAGGCATGCTGGTGAAGACGGCCAAGGGCTACAAGGGAATCAAGGACCTGAACGGCAAGCGTATCGGTGTGGCCCAGAGCGCCACCACCAAGAAGGCCCTGCAGGACTTTGGGGACGCCAACGGATTGAAGTTCGAGTTCGCCGAGTTCAACTCCTATCCCGAGATCAAGGCCGCCCTGGATTCCGGCCGGGTCGACGCTTTTTCTGTGGATGGGGCCATTTTGGCCGGCTACAAAGACGCAACCACCAGCTATCTTCCCGACCGCTTTGCCCCCCAGGACTACGGTATCGCCAGCAAGCTGGGCAACAACGGCCTGTCCAAGTTGGTCAACGACACCGTCAAGGCCATGAAGGCTTCGGGTGAGATGGACAAGCTCATCGCCAAGTGGGAGCTCAAGTAAGGTGAATCCCGGTCCCTTCGCCCTCTTCAAGTGGGAGGCCGTGGCCGCCGAATGGCCGGTTTTTGCAACCGGCTTTGGTACCACAGCCTTGGTCTCGCTCCTGGCGCTGTTGCTGGCCCTTGCCTTGGGCTTGGCTTTCGGAATGGCGGGAGCCTCGACCTCGAAGGGACTGAGGGGACCGACCCGGGTCTACGTGGAGTTCTTTCAGAACACGCCCCTGGTGATTCAGGTTTTTTTTCTGTACAACGGGCTTCCCTACGCGGGACTGGTGCTGCCGGTCTTTGCTGTCGGGGTGTTGGGGGTTGGAATCTACCACGGTGCCTATGTCGCCGAAATCATCCGGGCAGGAATTGAAGCCGTTCCCAAGGGCCAAAAGGAGGCGGCGGCCAGCCAGGGATTCAACGCCTGGCAGACAATGGTGCACGTTGTCCTGCCTCAGACCCGCAGAATCGTGCTGCCGCCCCTGGCAAACCAGGCCGTCTTTCTGATCAAGAACACCTCGGTTCTCGCCATGGTGGCGGGAGGCGACCTGATGTACCAAGCCGACTCCTGGGCCGCCGGCAACCTCTATTACGGACCTGCCTACGTGGTCACGGGGCTGCTCTACCTCGCGTTATGCCTTCCACTTTCCCGATGGGTCAGGCGAATGGAAAAGACTTCGGCGGTGCAGGCATGATTGAAGAACTGCTTCAACTGAAAAACCTGGTCTTCCTTTTGCAGGGACTGGGAGTGACTCTTTTGATTTCAGCGGGTTCTTTGGCGCTGAGTTTTGTTTTTGGTACATTTTTGGGCGTATTGCGTCATGGAGGCCCTTTTGCAGCGGCCAAAGCAGCCAGCTTGTATATTGAGGTTGTCCGGAACATTCCCAATTTACTCTTCATTCTCGCCGTGCGTTTCCTGACTCCCCTCCCGCCTTTGGCAGCCGCCATTATCGCTTTTACGATTTTCACTACTGCCGCCGTTGCCGAAATTGTGCGGGGCGGCTTGAACTCTATTCCCAAGGGACAGTGGGAAGCCGCCCGCTCCCAAGGGTTCTCCACCGTAGGAATCCTGGTCCACGTCATACTTCCTCAAGCCCTGCGCAACATGATTCCTCCCCTGGCCAGTCAGGCCATTACCGTGATCAAGGACACGTCGTTTGTCTGGGTGGTCGGTATCGAAGAGCTTACGGGGAAGGGGATGATCTTGATGGGAATGTACGCGACATTGCCGCAGGTTTTTACGCTCTTCAGCTTGCTGGCGGCAATGTACTTTGCCGTCAACTATGGCCTGTCGCGTTGGGCCCGACTGGTTCAGGTCAAGGCGTAGTGCACGAATACCACCCCATTGGGCAGGCTGTGAGCCTCCAGCAGGCGTAAGTTCACCGTTTTTCCAACCGGGAAGAGGCGCTTACCCCCGCCCACAGAAAGGGGAAAGACGTGGAGGTACAGTTCATCCACCAACCCATGGTCCAGGAGGGTGTGGAGCAGTGAGACGCTGCCGTCGAGGGCAATGTCCTTTCCGGGGAGGCTCTTGAGGCGTCTCACAGCCTCGACCGCATCGCCGGTGACAAGCTCGGAATTCTGCCAGGCTCCGACAGAGGTCAGGCTGCGGCTCACCACGTACTTTTTCATGCCTGCAAAGGGATCCTGACTGGGGTCTGGTTCAAAGGCCGCCCCATGGCCTTGCCAGGTATTGCGGCCCAATAACAGGGAATCAGCGCGTTTCCCCCTGGTACCGCCCAGTATAACCCACAATCAGGACTCCACAGGACACGAAGGTACACGGGGGGCTAGGTTTCCCCGGAGATTCCTGCTATAGTTGACAGCACATGTCATTTGAATCCTTAGGCCTTCTACCGGAACTGCTGCGAGCGGTACGCGACAAAGGCTACGAATCCCCCACTTCCATCCAGGCCCAGGCCATTCCGACGATCCTTCAGGGTCGGGATGTTCTCGGCGGATCCCAGACCGGCACCGGCAAGACCGCTGCCTTTACCCTCCCCCTGCTGCAGAAACTCGCACCTGCCGCGTTGCTCCCTGGCCGACGGCCGGTGCGGGCCCTGGTTCTCACTCCCACCCGTGAATTGGCTCTCCAAGTGGAGGAGAGCATCCGGACGTACGGAAAGCACCTTCCTCTCAAGTCGACGACCATTTTCGGGGGTGTGAACATCAACCCCCAGATCCGGACCCTGAAGGCCGGCGTCGACATCGTGGTGGCCACCCCAGGCCGCCTTCTCGACCACCAGGACCAAAGAACCATCGACCTTTCCAAGGTTGAGTTCCTGATTCTGGACGAAGCGGACCGCATGCTCGACATGGGGTTTATCCGCGATATCCGCAAGATTCTGGCTCTGCTGCCTTCCAAGCGGCAGAACCTGATGTTCTCGGCAACGTACAACGACGACATCCGCGTGCTGGCCGAAAGCCTTCTGCGCGACCCAGTGTCCATCGACGTGGCACCCCGTAATTCGGGAACCCATCTAGTGACCCACTTGGTTCATCCCGTCGACCGTGAGAAAAAGACAGAACTTCTGATTCACTTGGCCAAAACCATGAACCTGCGTCAGGCTTTGGTGTTCACACGCACCAAGCACATGGCCAACAAAGTGGCCGAAGCTTTGAACAACGCCGGAGTCATGGCCATGGCTATTCACGGCAACAAAAGCCAGCCCAAACGGGTTCAAGCGCTGTCGGACTTCAAGACCGGTCGTATCCGTATCCTCGTGGCCACCGACATCGCCGCCCGTGGACTGGACATTGTCGATCTGCCGCACGTAGTGAATTTTGAACTGCCCTACGTTGCCGAAGACTTTGTGCACCGCACAGGCCGGACCGGCCGCAACGGCACCGAGGGCGACGCCATTGCCTTGGTTTGCGTTGACGAGGACCATCTGCTGCGTGATATCGAAAAGGTGATGAAGCGAAGCCTGCCCCGTGAGGTCGTGGCCGGTTTTGCCCCCGATGCCAAGATCAAGGCCGAACCGCTGATGAAAACCCGGCGTTCCGACGGACACCGGCCCCAGAGGCAGACGACCCGGTCGGGCCAGCCCTTGGGACAACGCCCCGCCGCTTCGGGAAACAAGCCTCCCATGGGTTCTGGCAACCGCCCGCCCGTCGGCAGACCCGCCAGTTCGGGGAAACCGCCGGCCTACGGTGGTCGCAGCTCGTCGCACCGCTGACCGTTTTCGGGCGGTCTCACTTGCTCAAGATGGTGTCAACGCCGTCCCAGTCCTGGGTGAGACCAGCCTTGATGAGCAAGCTGATTCTGGTCAGGTAGACCCCGCAGGCGGGATCCTCGGGGTATTGCTGAGCCAGTTCACCGAAGGCCGTCTGCGCCTCGGCAAACTCCCCTTGCCGGTAGAGGGCAAGGGCCTCTTCAAATGCCGTCTTCCCCATCTGGAAGGCCTCCCATTCGGCCTGCGGCAAACCGTCGTAGACGTGAACCGCCTCAACCGGCTCCTGGCGGCCCGGAACCCGGAGCATCCCGAGGTACCGCCAGTGAAACTGGTCCGGGTCCTCGAGGGCATCGAGAAAATTCATGGTGACAATCGTCCCTTTTCCGTACAGCTTGGTCAGACTTTCGAGCCGGCTGCTCAAATTCACGGCATCGGCAATGACGGTGGTGTCCATCCTGTCCTTTTCCCCAATGGTGCCTAAGACCAAGGGACCGTAGTGTAGCCCCGTGCCAACCGTGATGGGCTTGTACCCCGAGAGGGCACGGTGGGCGTTGTATTCGGCCACCGTCTTCTGCAGGTCGACCGCAGCTGCCAGCGCGTCGTCGGGACGGTTGGAAAACAACGTCATAAACCCATCGCCGAAGTACTTGTCGATAAAACCGCCATGACTACGCATGACGGCCCCCACACGTCCGTAGTACGAATTCAGGAAATTGAAGGTTTGCTCTGCCGTAAGGCTCTCAGCCAGGGCTGTGAAAGAGCGGATATCGGAAAACATGACGCTCATGGATTTTTGAACCTGGTCACCCAAGCGGATTTCCGTGACGTCCCGACACTCCAGAAGCTGGAAGAATTCTTCAGGGATAAACCTCCTGAGTGCCTGGTTGGTGTCGAGAAGCCGTTCTCCCAGATGCTCCGAATCGGAAAAAGCCTGGGAAAACCGGGTAGCCAGAAGCACCGCTTGCGAGAACAGGAAGAGGACCAGCCCCAAGGAGAGGGTGTTAAAGGTATGGACCATCCCCAGGTTATGAAGAATTTCATTGGTTGCGCAGAGCAGGAACAGAAAGATTCCCACGACGGTGACCCGGGAACCCTCCCGTTTGCGGGCCACAGCAAGGCCTACCACAAAAAGGAGGTAACCCAAGGCCAACGCACTGACCAGTTCATACCCCACCACGGTGGTGTTGAAGACACTGGGCCCAAACACGAGAAAAACGGCAAAACCAGCGCCCAAGCCCTGATAAACCCGGATCACCCGGGTTGAAATATCCTTCAGGAAGATCAGGCGCAGAAACTCTGCGAAAAGGGGGATGCCCCAGTAGAAGGTCAGGTGGTCCGCCACCTGGAAGACTTCCCAGGGAAGCGAGGGGAACAGGAGGAAGGCAAACCGTTCCCCGTACAGCAGGGTCCGAAGGGCGATGACCAGACAAAACAGCCCAAACCACAGGGGTGAAGCATCTTTGCGCCGCAGGACATAGAGAACCACGTGGTAGAGTCCCATGGTCAGAAGGATGCCGAAAAGAAGCAGGTCGGCGGCCAGCGAGAGCCCGTACCCGTTCCCCACGGGACCACCGAGCCCGAGAATGGGACTGCGGTTGAGCCCACCACGCCGTTCGTGGAAGTTGGAAACCTGAATCAGAATCTCATTGTCGCCTGGGAGGGGGGCGAACCGCACGATGCCGGTGGCGTAGGAGGGCTTCGAGGTTTCGGGACCGGTGCCAGGGGTGCCGGCAGAAAAGACCGGCACTCCGTTGAGAAAAACCCAGCAGGTAGAAAAGCTTTCGGGGAGCCGAAGCGCCAGATCGGCCTCGGTATCGGGCAACACCACAACAAGACGGTAGGTGGCCCAGCCGTTGGGGTTCGGCCACAGCCCATCGGGGAGATTCCTCGAGGCCGGTGAGGAACCGTTATCGCCTGGAGAAACCAGCTGCCTCCAGAAGAAATCCCAGCGACCATCAAGGGCAAGAGGCCCGGAAGCCTTAAAATCGTAGCGGCTGAGATCGAGGCGGCCCTCCACAGCACGGGGGGGCAGGGGAGTATCCGAGCACCCCAGGAGGAGCATCAGTCCGAGCAGACAAAACCACAGAGCTGTTGGTATTTGCAAAACCGGTTTCGACACGGGATGCCTCGTGGTGAGAGAATCTTCGCTAGTTTACCATGATTACCCAGGAACATGCTGGAGCAGTAGAGAACAAGCAACCACTCTGGTCATGGCATCGTCATCGGATTGCAGCTCGAAGCGCTCGGTGGGCCGCACCATCGAGCGGACTTCACCATCGACCCGCAGCGTGAAATGGCTCAGTTCGCCGTCGCCAAAACCAGGGTTCATGGT
>JAIFLN010000202.1 GCA_020049045.1 Spirochaetota bacterium
GGACCGCCAGGGTCTGTGCCTGGTCCAAAGTTGTTTTGGCTTCCTCGAAACGACCGAGTACCGATTGGGTTATGGCCATCGAATTGAGAACGATGGCCATACCTGCTTCATAATCGACAGCGGTATCAATACTGAAAGCCAGTTCGTAGAATTTCAAGGCTTGTTCGTACTGGGCTTCCTGAAACGCCTGCCGGCCATAATTCAAATAGTCGGCGGCGCGGTTCTTCCGGTCATTGATGCCTTCCGAAGCTGGAGGAGCCGAGCTGCAGGAAGCCAGGAGCAAAACTGCCAGGAGAAGGTTAATGGGGAGAATGAGCTTTTTCACTTAGAAATCCTCATCCCTTTGGCCGCGGTAGGTCCCCGTCTGGCTCTTTTTGTCGCTGATGCCGCCCCGAAGCAGGGGGTTGTTCTTCAGCCCTTCCATAACGCTGTCGGTGTTCTGCAGAGCCGACTTCGTATCGCCCAGAATGCTGGTGATTTGCGGCGTTGTCTGGTTGAGGTAGGCCGTCATCCCTTTGACATCGGCCGTCAGTCCCTTGACTTGGCTGAGCGTGTCATTGACCTGGGTCAGAATTTGGGAGATCTGGTTGTAAAGCTGGTTTTTGTCGTCCAGCAGGGTCTTCAGGCTGCCTTGCGGGTCCAGGAGTTTAGGAATCATTCCTGTCGGGTCTTTCAACTGCCCTGTCAAGTGATCGATGTTACCCGTGATGCCGTTGAGATTCTTCAGCAGATCCTGGCTGGAAACCAGCAGGGTGTTGGTATTGGTGCCAGTGGTCGACAAAATTTGATCAACTGTCAGGAGTGTTTGCTGAACTTCCTTCAGAAGCACAGAAATCTCGTTTTTAGATTTGCCTTCGAGGGCCCCGTTGACATTGCCCAACAGACGGGTGACGCCGGCTGCCGTGGAGCGGACCTCGACCAGCAGCGGTTCGATTTGTGCGATGATTCCCGAAATCGCCTCGCTGCCCATCGGCTTGTCCACCAGACCCTGGGCTAGCAGGGCTTTTCCCAAGGTGCTCTCGCTGGAGGGGAGAAACGAGTATTCCTCCATCGGTGGAAGCATATTCATACCAGGAAGAAGGTTCATGCTGCCGCTTCCTAGTCCCAGGGGACTGACTGAGAGCTCCAGAACCGAATCAGGACGAATTTTCGGGTAATAGTCCTCAAAAATGGAAATTTCAACCCGGACACGGTTGAAGTTGTTGAGCTGCACCCCGCTCACTTGGCCGATTTCAAAGCCCTTCAAACGGACGCTCATGCCCGCTGTGATGCCCTCAGCCGACGAAAAACGGCTGAAAAAGGTGTAGTTTCGGGCAAACCAGCGCTGGTTGGCACCCATGAAGACCAACACCACGACCAGGGCAAGGACGCTGGCCAACAAGAAAAAGCCGACGACCTGTTGCGCGTGTTTGATGCGGAACTTCATGAGGTCACTTTAGGATGCCCCCCCCCTCGTGGTCAATGGAAAGCAGGTCCAGGATATCGGTGCTGAACGTGGAGGCCTGGCTGAGTACCGAGGTCAGGATGGCCACGACTTCAGGGTCAGGGTTGCGGGTGACTTCTGAGAAAGGACCTTCAGTGAGAATGGTGCCACCCTTCATCAGGACCAACCTGTCGGCCAGTCTGGCGGTCACGGTCGGATCCTGAGTCACCAGAACCAAGGTCCTGCCTTGGCGCTTGAGGTCGTTGAACAGGCCAAGCAGCTTTTCGAGGGACTGGGCGTCGAGGCTTCC
Organism: Spirochaetota bacterium; assembly: GCA_020049045.1. Lineage (GTDB taxonomy): Bacteria > Spirochaetota > Spirochaetia > JABEVK01 > JABEVK01 > JAIFLN01. The sequence continues at coordinate 1,734 of JAIFLN010000202.1, forward strand.
CGTCGGATCATCCAGGAACAGCACCGGCGGATCCATCACCAGGGCTCTGCCCAGTGAAACCATCTTCTGTTCGCCCAGACTGAGCTGCGAGGGTCGTAACGAGAGCTGGGACTGAATCCCCGCCAAAGCGGCAGCCCGGGTAACCGCCTCCTGCACTTCTTTCTTTGGTGCTTTAGGCCGGTGATACACATAGGGCAGCTCAATATTCTGATAAACCGACTTGTTTGCCCAAAGAGCTCCGTTTTGAAAGGCGAACCCCAGGGTTTCGCGAACCAGGGCGTTGTCGTGATCTGTGAGGTCATTCCAATTGACCCCTCGAAAAAAGATGGTACCGGTGTCCGGGGGAATCAGGCCCGCTCCCAACCGCAAGAGAGTGCTCTTTCCGGCTCCCGAAGGCCCCATGATTACCGAGCAGGCTCCGACGGGAACCGTTAATGACAATTGAGTGAACAGCCGTGTGGTGCCTGGGGAATAGGAGATGGAATCGAACTGGAGCACCGGGGCTTGTTCCGGAAACGGCTTCATAGCAAGTACACCAGGGTGATGATGATGTTGACAATGATCAGCAGGCTGAAACCGCGCCCCACGGCTTTGATGACCAGAACGGGGACCTCGGTGGAACTCTGATTGGCCTGGAACCCGTGGTAGGACGAGACGACGGCGATAATCATGCCGAAAGCGAGGCTCTTGACCAGACTGGCGGTCAGATCGGTCAGAGACAGGTGGGTCAAAAGGTTGGTGAAATATTCTCCGGCCGGCAAGGGCTGGACAAATTGCACAACAAACCAGGCGCCTGCCAGTCCGGCGGTGCTGAACAGCAACGTTAGAGCCATGACCGAAATGGTGACCCCAATGAAGCGGGGTACCACAAGATACGAAATCGGATTGATCCCCACGGCCATATAGGCTTCAATTTCCTGACTGATAACCATGTTGGAAAGTTCGGTTGCGATGGCCACCCCCGACCTCGCCATCACGATGAAGGCCGTCAGCAGAGGGCCCAGCTCGCGGGTGATGATGGTGATCAAGATGGTGTACAACAGGCTGTTCTGACCCAGTGAAAACAGCTTGGCCCCCTCAAAAATAATAACGGCACCCAAGGAGAGCGAGATCAGCAGGATAATGGCTAAGGCGTTGACCCCGGTAAACAGGATCTGCATGACCACAACCTTCCAACCAACGCCACGTTGGGTATTCAAACGGAAGGATTCCCGGATGATCAGCCAGAAAAAACCAAAGCCGTAGAACATATCTTTCCAAATCTGGATCGCTGTGCTGCCCCAACGGCCCATCATGCGAACAGCTCCTCGAGAAACACCGGATCAATAGGTCGGCCGCCGGCGGTCAAACCCAATTTTCGGTCGGGCCGGTTTTCACCGTGGAAATCGGACCCAGCACTGACCCGCAAACCCCACCGCTCCATCCAGGCCCCGGTCCTTCCACTCTCCCAGTTTTTCTTCCAGATCGGCAAAGCTGAGCTGAAGGGACATCGGATGGGCCAGAATGGCGAGGCCCCCGCCTGCATGAACCAGCGCGATCGCGCTTTCGAGGGGAAGCGCCGCCTTCTTCTGATAGAAAAGCTGCCCCCTGCCCAAAAAGTGGTTGAAGGCCTCCTGAAGGCTCCTCACCTTTCCCCGGTTGACAAGAAATCGTGCAAAATGCGGGCGCCCCACCTGACCGCCCGCGGCCAGCTCTCTGACTTCATTGTAGTCGCCGCGAATTCCGGCGTCGGTCATCTTTGTGAAAATTTTGAGATTTCTCTCTTCCCGCAGGTGCTGAAGCTCAATCAATCCTGAAATCCAGCCGGTCTTCCACTGCCCGAGGCCCAAACCCAGCAAATGGAATTCCGAAAGAAGAACAGGCTTGGGCCGCTTCAGAAAGACCGGCGACGGTGTCGTGATCGGTTAATGCCAGGGCCGTCAAGCGGCGCGAAGCGGCAAGGGAAACCAGCTCAGTCGGACTCAAACGACCGTCAGAGGCGGTGGAGTGGGAGTGCAGGTCGACCATGAAACCAGTCTAAATGTTTTTGCCGGAGGTTGACAGTCCTTGGGGGGGGAATTATCCTGAAAACGGTATCCAGCCTTGAGGGAGGTCCCGTGCCCAAAGCCACCCAGTATAAGACCAACTCGGTGATCTATTTCCAGGGCGACGTCGGGGACAAGATCTTCATCCTGAAGGCCGGCAAGGTCCTCTCTAAATCCAACGATATTGAAACCAAGGAAGAGATCAACGAACTCGTTGCTCCCGGTGAGTTCTTTGGTGTCAAGAGTGCGCTCGGCCGGTATCCCCGTGACGAGACAGCCTTGGTCCTATCCGATTCAGAGGTTCTCGTTTTCACTGTCCCCGAATTCGAGCAGCTTGTGCTGTCCAACACCCGCATCATCATGAAGATGCTCAAGGTGTTTTCCAATCAGTTGCGGCGTATGCACGGCAAGGTTCAGAACCTGATTGGCCACGGAACCGCCAAAGACGCGGAGGCGGGGCTGTATTCGATCGGCGAGTACTACTTTACCAACAGGCAGTACAAACCGGCGGTGCACGCACTGACTCGGTATTTGACCCTCTATCCCTCAGGGCGTTACGCCGCCCAAGCGTCTGATCTGGCCAGAAAAGCGGGGCAGGGTGTGGCTCAATCGGACAGCACAGCCCTTTTTGCCGCAGCCGGCGCTGATGATGAGCCTGATTTCCGGCCTCCGACACCGGCCCCGGTTGCCACACCGGTGGCAGGTCCTTCCGATCCCTCCGCCGCCAAGGGCTTTTTCGAGGCCGTAGCCTTGGCCAATCAGGAAAAGTACCTGGAAGCCTTTAAGATTTTTCAAAAAATTGTCACCACCAACGCAGACCCTGAGCATTCCGCCAAGAGCGAATTCGAGATGGGGCGGTGTCTTGTCTTTTTGACCAAATACGATGAAGCGGTCAAGCACTTGACGGCCCTGATTCAAAAGTATCCCAAGCATCCCGACTTGAAGGATGCTTTGTATTTTATTGGACGGTCCTACCAGGGTAAGAACGATATGACTTGGGCCAGGAACTTTTTTCAGAAGATCCTCAATCTGGCCGCCGAGGATGAGCCTGTGGCTATCAAGACCCGCAAGGCTTTGAAGGAACTTGAAGGGGCAAAGGCATGAGTTTGGACTTGTCCGTCTTCAACCGGTTTGCCATCACCAAGCGGGCGGGAGAGATTATTTTTTGCGAGTTTGAACCCGGCGATGCCTTTTACTTGATCCAAAGCGGCAAAGTGAAGATTGTCAAAATTGTCGGTGACCTGGAAAAGACCCTGGATATTCTCAATCCTGGAGAATTCTTTGGAGAGATGGCCTTGCTCGAGGAAGCTCCCCGCAGCGCCACGACAATTGCCTTGACCGACGTCAAACTGCTGGAATTCAACCGGGCCAATTTTGAGGTCCTGATGCAGGGCCAACCTCAGATCGTGCTGAATCTTTTGAAACTGTTCGCCAAGCGAATCTACGATCAGAAGCGCCGCTTTATGATCCTGACTCTGGATGATATTCAAGCCCGCGTGGCCGACGTGTTCCTGATGCTCGATGAAAACGGGGCCAAGCCTTCTGATCCGGCGGACAATTCACGGGTCTTCCCCAATTCGGTGGAAGATATCGCGCATTGGGCCGGAGTGTCGGTGGCCAAAGCCAGTGAGACTCTCAAGCAGTTTGCCAATCAACGACGAGTGGAAATTCACCAAAACAAAATTGTGGTGAAGAACATTATGGACTTCACCCGTTTTGTGAAGTCCAAGCGTCAAGAGTAGCTTGACGCCGGCAGGAGTAGGCTAGCGGATCAGGTCGAGAACTGGTGCGACGAGTGCGGCATAGGTGGCTTCGTCTTCTTTTTTCGCTTCATTCAGCCAGGATTTTGCCTCATCATTCTGCTTCAATGCAAAGGCCGTCAAACCCCGTGCGTAAGCTAATAAACCGGGAGGCAGCACTTTCGGGCTGATTCGCTCGAAAAACTCATCCGCCTTGGCGTATTCTTTGATTTCATAAGCAGTTAGTCCCGAGTAGTAAAGAGCCGTGTCGTCCAGTGGCCTCAAATCCAGGGCGGCCTGGAATGCCAAACCGGCCGTCCGGTAGTTTTTGGCTTTCAGAGCGGCAAGACCTTGGTCTATCCTGGCTTTGAACCCGATACGCGCTTTCCAGAAAGCCTGGACATCGACACCCATTTGTGTCCAGTCCTTGGCAGCCTGAAACCGCTGGACCACCCCTGCCCGGTTCGTTTCTTCCGTGCCCGTTTCCGACAGGTTAGCCAAGGCCGAGCCAAAGAGCCGGGCATAAGTCGGATCAGCGGTTTCCAGAAGAAATGCCGCAAGGCCCCAGGCTTCGAGGTCGCGCCCCGAGGCTGAATCCAGCTCTCCTTCTTGCGCCGATAACAACGCTTTGATATCGGGGGCCTTGTCCTTCCATCGTTCCTGCAGTGTTTCCAAAAAGGGCAGGTCTGGATTGGCCTTCAGGACTTTTCCATCCCAATGAGAGTTCCAGAAAACAGAAGCCAGCCCCGTCTCAACCCAGGCTGGCGGGTGGGGAAGGAAGGTCCAGAGAAACTGAAAGAACCCTTGGAAAGCCAGCGATCGCACTTCATCAACAGGGGAACCGGCTGCGGGTACCCAGGCTGCCAGCACACTTCGGGTGGGGTCTGTATAGTGCAGATAGACGTAATCGGTAGGTGGCGAGGACACTTGCCCGGCCAAGGAAGCATCAAACTCTTCCTTGGTGGCGTAAAGTACGACATTCCACGGCGCCGGTATTTTGGAGAGGTCAAAGAGAAAAAGGCTGTTGTAGCGGTCGACCAGGGCTTCCATCAGGTCGAGAGTTGCCTGTCCGGCTTCAGGACCGGCCCAACTGGTCACGGTGTAGTGGGTTCCCTTGAGAACCGTTGGAACCGAAGATGGAGCAGCGGATAAACCCAGGGGAATCATCAGAAACAGCAAGAGCAACAGTCGGGCTTTCATAAAGGCTCCTGACCTCATCTTAATACGATTTTGGGACGAACTCAACGCATTGACAGCGTACTTAGCCCCCCCTAAGATGCAAGTTCGGAAGAAGACAGATGCCGGGAACCGGAATCGAACCGGCACGGCCCTTTCGGGCCGGGGGATTTTAAGTCCCATGTGTCTACCTGTTTCACCACCCCGGCGACGCGCCCAGAATAGCTCAAGAGGGAGAAATTGACAAGATGATGGAATTTCCTGGCCTGGTGGACAGCCATTTACACCTTCTTTCGATGGAACAAAAAGGGCTCAATCCAGCAGTCTGCCTCGAAGAGTTTTTTCGGGCTGGCGGACGGTGGGGTCTTGATGTGGCCGTAGATTGCCAGAACTGGGAAAAGCGGTTGGCATGGGGAGATGGGGAGTCACGTCTTTGGTTTACGGCAGGGTTCCATCCCTCTGTGGCAAGTGCCTATAAGGCAACAGATTGGGATGCCCTGGAAGTCCAGACACAGCATGCCCGTTGTCTAGCCCTGGGCGAGATCGGCTTGGATTGGTTTCGGGGCCGCGAGAACGAAGTGTCTCAGCGGCGTTTGTTTCGGGAACAGCTGGAACTGGCAGGGGTTCGGCGTCTGCCAATCATTGTTCACAACCGTCAGGCAGACCGAGAGCTTCTCGAAGACCTTGACAGTGTCAGTTGGTCCGGCACGGGTATTCAACATTGTTTTTCCTCGGACAAAGCCTTTGCCAAGGCTGCCTTGGACCGGGGCTTTCTCCTCAGTTTTGCGGGAAACGTAACCTATCCGTCAGCAGGAAACCTGCGCGAAGTCGCCGCCTGGGCACCCCTGGACCGTGTGCTGGTCGAAACGGACTCCCCGTATCTGTCCCCTGTGCCTGTCCGCAATCAACCCAATCAGCCTCGAAATGCCGGTGTCACGGCAAAGTTCCTTGCCGATCTGCGGGGGCTGTCCTTGGAAGAAGTCCTTCAAACCACCGGAGACAATTTTGCCCGTCTGATGGGCTTGAGCTGACTACTGGTCTAGAATCACGACTTCGACACGACGGTTTTGAGCCTTGCCCACTTCCGTCGTGTTCGGAGCTAGGGGTTCACGTCCGCCGCGACCTTCATACAGAAGGCGTTGCGCAGGGATTCCTGCGGCTTTCAACTTGTTGACGATGCTGAGGGCCCGCTCAAGCGAAAGTGAGTCTTGACTTTCGATGGTTCCAATAGCGGCGGTATGGCCTATCACGAGCAGGTTTCGATTGGGAACAGAACGTAAAAGCTCGGCAATGCGTGCAAACCGCAGATCTTCACCCGGTAACAGAATGGCTTGATCGGCGACAAACTTCAGGTTTTCCAGGGTGAGCTTCACCCCGCGGGGGTCCTCTTCGATCTTGACGTCTGGAAGATCTGAGGGAGCTCGGACCGCCGACGCCCCCGGAAGAAGGCTTTTCGGTTGATCCGTGGGCGGAGTTCTTCCCAGTGCTTGGTTGAGGTTCTTCACCAAGGTCGCGGTACCCAGCGCAGGGACACCCTCAAAGAACGTGAGCAGAATTCCATCGTTGGCGATCTGACGGCCTGCCGTGGTCAAAAAGACTTCCTTGGCAGTTTCACGAATAAAAACGACCTTGTGAGAGGACTCGTCGTACGAAACCATTCCCGTATGGCTTCCATCGACCCGCGAGAGAACGGGGTCTCCCCGCCGGCTGCTTCCTGCTTGGTAGCGCAAGGCATATTGGGTTCTCACCTGAATCACCGGGGTTTCACCGTACTTTCCAGGCCCCTCCCAGCGATACTCGATCAGGATTGGTATCGAGGTTGTTGTCCCGGTTCCCAGGAAGTCTCCGACCAGCTCTCCTTGGCCTGTCCAGGTCGAACCTGGAACCGCATCAGGAGGCAGAGGTGCAGGATAGTTTCGATAATAGGGCACCCCGTCTCCGGTGAAGTCTGACATATTGCCCAGCGGATCGATTCTAAAACGAGCAATCTGCTCACCCTCGATTGGCTTCTCGGTCAGGGTGTTGTTCCTGCGTGATTCCGAGGCTTGGTAGTAACGGGCTTCTACGTCCGTCCAACCACCGGCTGCCGGCCGAAGCTTCCAAGAGCCTGTCGCATAGCCATAGACCAAACCTTGGTACTTCTGATCAATTGACCGCCTCCAGTCAAAACGGTGGGTGATACGCACGGTATCGGCATCCTGAGCCTCAAGGACGATCGGTGCCCAGAAGCAGAGCAACAGCACAAACTTTGGCCAAGGGAACCTCATTGGCCGCTCCTGAGGTGCAACGGCAGGCAAATGTGGATGCTGGTACCGCAGTGGGGCGCCGACTCGACCCGTATGGTACCTTGATGCGCTTCGACCACATTGGAGATGACCAACATTCCCAAACCGGTGCCCCCGGCGCTGGAGGCCGAAAAAAACGGCTCAAACAACCTGCTCCGAGTCACTTCATCCATTCCTTCACCCGTATCGGAGACCATAAGCTGCACCTCCTCGCCTTCGAGGCGGGACTCAAAGCGGAGCGTCCCACCCTGGCGCATCGACTTCCGACCATTGTCCACCAGGTTGGAGAATACCCGGAGGATCCGGTCGGCATCGAGAAGCAGCGGGTCCTCGACCCTGTTGATGAGCTCAAGATGAATGCCGCGGGCCGCCAGGGACTCCTCAAATTGTTCTTGAACCTTCTGGAACAGGTCACCGAGGTATACCGGGCCGAGATTGAGACGAATATCTCCCCGGGAATAATCCAGCAGCTCTCCCACCATCCTGTTCAGACGCTCTGCTTCGGCAAGGAGTTTTGCGGCCAGCAGCGGACTTCTCTCGGGATTGGGAGCCGAATAGGACAGGATCTCCGCATAACCTTTAACGATCGAAAGGGGGTTGCGGAGGTCATGAATAATCAAGGAGGCGAATTTGCCCAGCGTTGAGAGACGCTCGGCCCGAAGAAGTTCCTCCTGGGCCTGCTTGAGGTCGGCCAGAGCTTTCTCCAGCTTGAGGTTGCGCTGCCTCAAACCATATTGGAACGCTTCGTTGCTGACCCTGACCATTTGAGAAACGGTTTTCATGATGAGAAGGGCCACGGCTGGGTTTTGTTCAATCACAAGTCGGAAGTGGGGCTTTTCCAGGGAAAGAAGACGGACCGGGGTTTTGGTTCGAACCGTGGCGCTCCGGGGGAGTTCATCAATCAGCGACAATTCGCCAAAACAGGCTCCTGGACCCCTTGCCGCCAAAACATCAGCCCAGTCGGTACCATGGTCTTTCCAAATCTCGACTTGCCCCTCCAGCAGAACATAGAAGCGGTTCGGTTCGTCGCCTTCCCGGAAAATAAAAACATCGGCTGGGAGTGATTCCTCTTGGCACTCTGCAAGAAATTTTTCCAAATCTTCAGAAGGAAGATCCCGAAATAACTCAAGCTGTTGAAAAGTCTGAAGAAACTCTCGGTTCACTGGACCCTCCGGAAATGAAAAAGGCAGTGGTCACCCACTGCCTTTCAGTCCATTCTCCTGAACTAAGTTACCAGGAAGTATCGATCATATCGTCAGCGTCCCGGTTGTTCTCAGTGAACAAGTCGGAAACTGCCCGTAGATCATCAAAGTAGATGTAATAGGTTCCATAGGTTTCTGCAGGATCGGTCTCGATCTGGAACGTCCGGATGGAAATACCAGTTTTACTTGGATAACGGGGGTCTGTCTGGCGGATATTGGGAGGAATGGCAGCGGTCAGCTTTTTCCAGCCTGTAAAGGCGAGGTCACCCAGCGGTACTTTTGCCCGGTTTCCAAACTGATCGTCGAGGAGAACATAGAGCTGATGCTTGACGTTTCGACCGACTACCCACATGGAAATGGTCTTGGTGATTCCGGGAATGGGAAGCGGCTGGGTCGGGGAAATCGAGAAACTTGCAACCGACCGATGAACGTGCTCAATCTTCGCACCGAGCACGTATTTATCGTTTTCCGTCAGCTGAGCGGCTGTTTCGCCTTCGAGCGGTTTTTTGTCGGCAGGGGAACCTTCGAAACGGCGCAGGCTGATGTAGCCATCATCGCGCATCATGTTGCCTGCCCAGAAACCGTCGTCTTCAAACTTGGAAATCGAAATTTCCTTCAGTTCCTGCTGGGCTTTGTCAACACCGATCAGCTGAGGCTCCGGCTCTCCCACACTTTGGGTGGTTTTGGAATCAACTTCAGCGGCTGGGGTAGCGGCACTCTGGGCAAACGCACCCGAGACCAACAGGAGACCGCCTGCGACCAAAAGAATCGTACGCTTCATGGTTATTTACCTTCCTGGGTGGACGAGAAGTACTTATTCACAAAGTCGGCATTCAACAAGTTCTTTCCGTCAAAGGGATTCTGATGCATATCGGTCAGCACTTTCAGATGGTCAAAATAGGTGAAGAATCCATCAACCCGTTCAAGCGGTTCGGTTCTGACCACAAATTTTGTCAGCAGAAGGCCTTTGTAGTGGGGAAGGTAGGGTTGAGTCTGGGGAATGGATGTAGGCACATTCACCTTGATGTTTTTCCAACCCTGGTAGTTCAGACTGCCGGCACTGAGGACGTAGGGGATACCGCGGTAGTCCCGAATGTGGATTTCAAGACTCGTTTTGAAATTGGAACCCCAAACCCAAAGATCGATGACCTTGGTGATGCCAGGGAGAGGAATGGGCGCAGGAACAATATTGCCCTTGTCATCCTTTTTCACCGCATACATCTCGTAGTAATTGTAGCCCTTGCGGTCGTACTTGGCAAAAACACCAAGGGCCTTCAGAGGAAGCTTGTTGGGGTTGTTTCCGAAGAGGGCTTCAGGAAACGTTCCGTCACCTTCAACATGGGCAAGGCGGGGGAATTGAACATCGCCTTCCTTTGTCGCGAACTTGCTTCCGGTGACGACCCACTGGCGGGCTTCCTTCATTTCGGTGCTGTTCTCGACCCATACGCGCTGTTCGGGATCGTCGAAGCTGTCCACAACGATCGATTCCAAACGTTCGGCAACGTCGTCAGCGAAGGTCGGGGTTGCAAAGCAACAGAGGGACAGCGTCAGACCTAGGACCAGTCTGCCTCGTTTCATGATCATCTCCTTGGGACAAGGGCAAAATTCTGAGTAGCCTGAATTATATGTGGCGGCAAAACCTTTGTCAAACCTATTAACGGCCGATGGATACCGTTTCCAAAGGAAGAAAATGGATGTTTTTTTTCTTATTGCTGACGGCATCCTGCAGAAATGCTAAAAGGCCGCTCTCACGAATCTTCCAAGTCAGCCCGGAAACCCCCGCCATCCGGGGTAGGCCGGGGTTCCCATGAAGGCCCGCCGACGGGTTCAAACCACCTACCAAGCTGTCAGCTTCTGAACCCACCCACTGGAAAACAGCTCCTGACTCGGGAATGGGGAGGGTGATTTGGGGCCAAATTTGTGAGGTGACCACGCCGCCTCCCGCTGCCATCCAGGCTTCTGAAAATCTTCGGGTTTCGTCGGTGGTGGCGTCGGCGGGGAACAGTACGGCAGCAGTCACCCCGGGATTCCCCTTTGCTGCGGCCTGTCCCACGACAGCCCAGAGCTCGGCCCGATCGACACTGATTGCCGGCAGCTGACCGGCCTGCACTGCGGGGACAAAAAAAACCAGGTGGATTTCCGGATAAGCGGTTGCCAGTTCGATGCGCTCGGCCGCCGAAAGCACGGCTCCTATCAAGGCGGAAGGCGGGTTTTCCTTGCTCAGCTCCCATTGAAGACCGCGCAGATTGCTACCAGGGGGGAGGGGACTGTGAATCGGCCACGCCCTGAGCACCTCGGGAGCGGCCTCTCGGAACACTGCGTCTGTGTAAAGAACCGGAGAGGGTGCGCATGACCCAAACAAGAAGACGATCGCTAGGAAACAGGCCACCCGCATGGGGTTCAGGCTAGTTCACCATTGTTCGATCGTCAACGGGCCAACCAGCGGTTTGTTCCTTGCAATTCCCCTCCAGAATGTCTATTCTAGGTCAGTCTGTTCCGGAGGAATTGCCCATGAAAAAGATTCTGTTAGCCGTTGCCGCCATCGTGCTGGCTTCGTGCGCCACGGCCCCTACCCAGGCCCCCGTGGAAGCCGCCCCTCCTGCCCCAGCGCCGGTTGTCGAGGCAGCCCCCCCCCCCCCCCCGCCGGCACCGCCGAAGGTTGAGACCTACGAAGAAGGCCTGCCCGTTTCCATCAAGTCGTTTTACCCCAACGGCGACCCCTCCGGTACTGTGAATATGAAATACAACAGCGACGGAATGCTGATTTTGCAGGAGTCGTTTAACGGCAACGGTGTTCTGATCGAAACCAGGACCGGCAAGACCAAGGGCGATATTTGGCGGATCACCGTGGTCAACGCGCAGAATTCCGAAGTTGTCTCCTTTGAGGATAGAACCATCGGGCCTAAGGGTGAGCTTCTTGTTCAGACTTTCCTGAATCCGAAGGACATTCCCCAGGCCTCTAACGAGTACAGCTACAACAAGGACGGGCGCCAGACTCTTTGGCTTGCCAAGACCGGTTCGGGAGGCCTGCAGGCCCGCACGGTCTATAGCTACGACACCAAGGGAAACAACACGAAGACTGAGGTGTACGACGCCGGTGGTATCCTGACCAACATTTTCGAACGAACCTATGACGATCAGTCGAGAATTCTGACCCGCAGGGGTTTCGACTCGTCCCAGAATTTGGTGGAACAGACCAATTTCTCATGGAAGGATGGACGCTTGGTCAAAGAAGAAACGGTGAAACCGTTGCTGCGGACCATTGAGTTTTCTTACGGTGACAAACCGGCCCCCACTGGTAAAACCTCTTCTGTCCGAGGAAAAGTCGTGGAAAGGCAGACCATTGAGTATCAATGGGTTACGAAAACCAGGACCCTCCCTTAAGGAATCATCATGAAGAAAACTCTTGCTTCTCTCCTTTTTTTGATTCTTGGCTTTGGCTCCTTTGTCCATGCCGATGAAAAATCCGCTGTTTGGGAACGGATCTACCGCAATGCTGTCAACGACGAAATGCGTTATGCCGTCATGCTCAATATCCGGGAACTGCGCGACCGTCAATTTGGAAACCTGCTGATTGAAGCGTTAACCGATCTTCTGTCCCGCCGTATTGAGCTGGGAAACAACAACGAGGTCGAGGTTAAGGTCCGTTTGGCAACAGCCATCGTTCAGGAATTGGGCGATCTCAAGGAAGTCGCCTCGGCGGATCAAGTCTACCAAGTCTACAAAGAAGTCGTGAATTACCCCTTCCTCAAGTCTGAAGCCGCCATGTCCCTGGGTAAAATGCGGGCTTCCGATTATATCCCCAACCTGGCCCGCGACCTGGCAGACACCAATCTGCAGCCCAATCGTGACAAAGCCGCCGCCCAGGAAATCGTCGCTTTCGGCCTGGTCCAATCCCTTGCCACCATGAAGGACGCCCGTGGGTACGAACCCGTGTTTTTTGCGTCTATCGGATGGTACAGTTCACAGAGGAAGGTCAAAGAAACCTCACGGGCGATGTTGAAGATTATGGTCGACGATCCCACGGAACCGCTGTTGAAGATCATTCAAAACCAGCCGACTCCCGTAAACAAACTGAAAGCCCTGGAAGCTGAGGACGAGTCGAAGGCTCCTGCAACAGGAAAAGCCTTGGTCGCCCTAGCCGCCCTCGAAGAAGGCGTGCGAATTGTTCCTCAGGACATCGTCGAAGGCACACAGTGGGGTGATCTGCGCAAAAAAGCCCTGGCTATGCTGGTCTCGACCAAGGATAAGACACCTTCTGCAGCAGTTCTTTACCGTCAACAGTACAAGACTGCGGCCCTTGCCCGCGATACCTCGGAGATCCTTTCTGTCTTGCATGTCTTGGGAGTGAACGGGACTCCTGAAAGCCTGACCTTTCTGATAGAACTGATGTCAGGGTTCAATGTCCGCGCGAACACTCCAGGGCTGCTGACCGATTTTGACGTGCAAATGGTCAGGACCATTCTTCAGTCGTTTCAGATTGCGGCCAGTCCTGCGGCCCGTCCGGTTCTGATCGAGGCTTCTTACCTCTACACGCCGGCTGTTCAGCGCGATATTAAGACCGTTCTGAACGGACTTCCCAAGTAGAAAGCCGCTACACTTCAAGAGAGGAACCGCTTTCCTGAGGGAAGGCGGTTTTTTTTTGCAGCAGGATCGAAAGGACAATACCCAAACCCAGCAGCGTCCAAACAACCCAGCCCATGCCTGCAAACGAAAAGACCTGAAAAAGCGGGCCAGTGACAATCAGCGACACAACGGCAAAGAAGAAGAGGCTCTTGCTGAGCAACTTGTCAGAACGAAGGGCCAACATCACAAGGGCCGGCAATGACAGCATAAGAAGCATGCGGTCCAGGGGAATGAGAAAATACTCATTCATATCAAAAGCCCTGGTCGAGGCCACGAAGTCTCGAATTCCTGCCATCGAGAAGACCAGGGCCAGCCAGAGTCCAAGTTCCCAAATGTCTTTCTTGGGTCGGATCAAGATCCACACAGCCACAACCAATCCTGGTGCCAGAAGCGCATCGGTCAGCAGCAGACCGGCAAACACGGCCAGCTGATTTCCAGAGAATTCCCTCAATCCTCCGAAAAAGGAAGCGGTGATCAACGCCACCAAGGACCAGAGAGCGCCCAAAATCCAGGCTTTCGGGTCGGCAAAGGCAGGGCGGCCTGGAAAAAACCACCGGTGGGCAGCGACGGCAGTCAAGGGGACGGCGGCAAGGAGGAAGAGGTTCATGAACCCACCATGCCAGCTTTTCCAGCGGTTGGCAAGCTCGCCGGTTCCTTCCCGGCGAAACTAGACAAAAGCATCGCTGTATGGTAGATTCGCTTGCTGTATTGCGGTCTGGAGCAACGGAGGGATATGTCGACTAAAGAATTTCGGGTCAACGAGAAAATCCGGGTCAAGGAAGTTCGTCTCATCGAAGGTGAGGGGGAACAGAGAGTCGTCTCTATTATGGAGGCGCTGCAACTGGCTCGCGAGCAAAACCTGGACTTGGTGGAAGTGGCCCCGAATTCGGTCCCTCCGGTCTGTAAGATCATGGATTTTGGCAAGTTCAAGTTCGATCAGGAGAAAAAACTCCGGGAGAGCAAGAAAGGTCAGAAGATTGTCCAGCTGAAAGAAGTCCGAATGCAACCCAAGATCGAGAAACACGACTTGGAGTTCAAGGTCAAACACATTCAGGAATTTCTTGAGGAAGGCGACAAGATCAAGGTGACCATCCGGTTCCGCGGTCGTGAAATGGCGCATCCGGAATTGGGACGCAAAGTCCTGGATCGTGTTCTCGAAATCCTTGAAGGGGTCTATTTGATGGAGAGCCCGCCCAAAATGGAAGGCCGGTTCATGTCGATGGTGATCACTCCGAAGGTCAAGAAGTAAAGAGAGAGGTGGGAATCATGCCCAAAATGAAGACCAGGAAAAGCGCCGCTAAGCGTTATAGCCTGACCTCCACCGGAAAGGTGAAGTTTAAGAAGCTGGGTCTTCGTCATATTTTGACGAAGAAAAGCCGGAACCGAAAGCGCAAGCTCGGTCAGCCGGGTATCCTGGCTGAGTCCGAGGCCCGTCGGGTTCGGACACTTTTGCCTTACGGTTGAGTAAGAGAGTACGGCCCCCCTCCGCACGGCAGGCGGAACGGGTCGTCAGGAATGTGCCTCGGTCCGCAGAGGACCGGGAGTTCAAAGGAGACACAACATGCCCAGAGCAGTAGACGGCACCCGCCGTAGTGACCGCCGCCGGAAATATACCGCCATTACCAAGGGGTTCCGGGGCCGCGCTAAATCGAATTTCCGCACCGCCAAAGACGCCGCAGCCAAGGCGTTGGTGTATGCGACCCGGGACAGAAAGGCTAAGAAGCGTGACTTCCGCCGCCTGTGGATCACCCGGATCTCGGCCGCCGTGCGCGCCGAAGGCCTTTCGTATTCCCGTTTCATTGACGGTCTTAACAAAGCCAAGATTGTGATCAACCGGTTGGCCCTTTCGAATATGGCCATTGAAGATCCGGCCGCTTTCAGCGCCCTGGTTGCCAAGGTCAAGTCCGCCAAGGCCTAAAGACAAGGAGATACGCATGATCAACCTGGATCAGGTTCGGACACTGGAATGGAAAGTGAAGCAGGCTGTGCAGTTGATTGTGCACCTGCGTCGCGAAAATGACACCCTCAAGGGTCGTCTCTCCGACACCGAGGTGCGCCTTCAGGAACTGGAATCCCTTTGGGAAGCTTTCAAGGCTGACCAGAGTGAGATGGAAACCGGTATCCAGAACGCCCTCGAGGAGTTGAACCATCTGGAAGGAGCCTCGGAGGCTCCCGTTCCCGACCAGGTTGAATCGGTTTCCTATCCTCCGGGAGCCACGTTCGCCATGGACGACCCCGCAGGAATTGAGAATGAGACTGCGGAAACCGAGGTCGAAGCCGAGGACTTCTCCGACGAGTTAGTCGAAGAAGAACAGGCGGTTGAGGAAGAACAAGCGGCTGAGGAAGAACAGGCGGCTGAGGAAGAACAAGAGAAAGAGCCCGAACAACCTGGTTTGGGAATTTTCTGAGTCGGGGCGATGCCGGACAATCTGATTTCCGTCCAGATGCTGGGAACCTCCTTTTCCTTGAAAAGCACTGAAAACCTTGACTATTTAAAGGAAGTGGTCGCTTATTATGAAGGAAAGGTGGAGGAGACCCGCAAGGGCGTCTCGCTGCAGGATCCGCTCAAGATCGCTCTGTTGTCGGGAATTGTCCTGGCCGACGAGTTGTTGAAGGAACGGAGCCGGCAGTCGGGCAGTCTGAGTGGTCCCGAGGCCGAGGAAGCCGAAAGGATTACCCGGGCCTTGATCGACAAGATCGATTCCATCCTTCAATAAAAATGGCCGTTGTCACCAGTCAACAACTTACTACTTACTACGATCTCTACCGGGCCATTGAGGTCACCTTGACGAAGGACGTGTCCCAGTTGTTGGGGTTTCTTCAGGATCAAGTCGCCCTGAAAATTCTTGGCACTCAATGGCATTGTCTCTTGTACAGCACCTCGCTTGACGGGGCAAAGATCATTCTGAACCTGAAGCCGGATCAGATTGAAAAAATGCGCGGCGGCAGCAATTCCATCGCACTCCGTTATGGTTTCAAAGTGCCAGACAAAGCAGAACCCGTGACGTTTTTTGCCAATGCCAAGATCAAGGGCTACAACCGCTACAACAGTGCCACTGACAATGACCTGTATTTCATGAATGTCGAATTTACCCAGAGACCCTCGGACGATCTGATTGAGATTCTCGGGCGGTTTTTGGAAGCCAATGTCAATTCCCAGAAGAGGAAAGACCTGCGGGTGTCGGTCAACGAGTCAATGATCAAGAAACTGGGGTTTGCTTCGTGCAACACCATTGTCGCCGTGGAGCGGGTAGACCGCAAATGCTTGGTCCGTGACCTGTCCTTTGGCGGTGCGATGATCTTGATACCAGGGGTGGCCAAGTTTCTGCAGGGCCGTACCGCCGTTCTCCGGTTGGTTCTCGAAGAAAATGCCCAGGTTCTGACCATCCCTGGAAAATTCACCCGGGTCGATGCCGTGGAGGGACGGCGTGACATCACCCAAGCCGCGTTGCAGTACGACGATGCCGCCGTTCCCCATGCCTACAAACTGAAAATCAACGACGCCATCCGGAGTATCAAGGAAAAGCTAGCCGCCGCCGCGCCGCCGGCACCACCCGCGCCGCCGGCGCCGCCGGCGGCGTCTGCCCCAACCCAAGGATAATTCATGCCCGTGCACCAACCCCAGTACAAACTCTACTACCTGCAGGTTCCCCCGGAGCTGGCCAAGGAAGTGGGGGATTTTCGCATTGATCCGGCCATTCCTCTTCCCGTTGAGGGCCGCTGGTCGGCCGGCCGGGCCGATGAGGTTCCCAACCTAGAGAATCTCAGCTGGGAGCAGATCATAGCGGCAATGCTGAAGATCATGGCTTGGGAACGGGACCATGAGGACTTTGTCTATTACAGGGATTTTGTTCTTTCGGTCCGCCCGCAGGTTTGGCAGGAATTGTCGGCAACCGGTATCGTCAAGGCTCAGGCCAAGGAGTTCCGGCTGGCGGAAGAGATTTTCCTGGCTCTGGAAGGCCTGGATCCCACCCATCCGCGAACCTTGTTGAATTTGGCTTTGCTCTACGATGACCAGGCTGAGACTCTGAGCCAGCGGGGCAAATCGGCCGAGGCTGATGAACTGCTGACCCACGCCCAAAAGAAATTCAGCCAGGCTCTGGTGACGACGCCGCCGCTGCCGGATGCGTTTTTCTACGCAGGGTTTTTTCACCTGAAGCAGAAGAATTTAGAGAGGGCACGAGGTCTGTTTGACGCCTTTTTCGAGCTGGCGAAAGAAGATACCAAAAAAATCGAGGCGGCTCGCAAGGCCTTGGCTGAGGCCGACCGCCAGAACCGGCTCGACACGCTGTTTAAGGAAGCCTACGACTTTATTCTTCTGGGGAAAGAAGAAGAAGGCATCACGCGGCTCGACGAGTTTCTTAAAGTCCATCCTCAGGTCTGGAACGCCTGGTTTCTGCTGGGCTGGGCACGACGGCGCCTCAGTCAGTGGAAACCGGCGCTGGAGGCTTTTCAGACCGCGCTGGACAAGGGTGGCGATCAAGTGGACACCTACAACGAAATGGCCATCTGCACCATGGAGTTGGGAGAGCTGACTCAGGCCCGCCGCCTTTTGGAGCGGGCCCTCCGGCTGGACGGAGAAAATACCAAAATTATCTCAAATCTCGGAATTTTGGCCCTCAGGGCTGGAAAACCCGACGAAGCCATCGGATTTTTTGAAACGGTTCTGGAATACGACCCCGATGATCCCGTGGCCCCCAAAATGATCGCACAGATCAAGGCCTCTCCTGAGGCTCATAAGGATACCTAATGCACTCACCAATAGAATTGAAATTTAACGAGAAGATTGAAGCCCGGCTGGTTGACTACCCGATACCCCTGGCGGCCTACCATCTGCTCCGGGACGACCCGGAAATCGCCGCCCTTCAAGATTACTCCAACGTGGTCAGCATCAAACGTTTGGGCTACAACGACCACGGCCCCGTTCATATGCGAAAAGTCACCTACAATGCCGTCAAGATGGCCATTTTTCTCAAAGAGAAAGGAATTCCCCTGAATTTGGAAAAAGAAGAGCTGGGAACCTTCGACGACAGCCTCACCGCTGTGGTGATGGCGGCCTTCTTGCACGACGTCGGCATGACGCTCAGCCGGGCCTTCCATGAAAACACCGGCATCTGGCTGGCCCAGCCCATTTTTGAACGGATACTGCTTCAACTGTACCCTACCTCGCTGGCCAAGCGGGTCATCCTGCGGTCATTGGCCATGGAATGCGTCATGGGGCACATGGCCACGATACCCATCCATTCTTTGGAAGCCGGCCTGATTCTGGTGGCCGACGGCTGCGATATGGAGAAGGGGCGTGCCCGGATTCCCATGATGCTCAGCACCGACGCCAAACTCGGCGACATTCACAAGTACTCGGCCGCTGCGGTCGACAAAGTGAAAATAATCCCCGGCGAGCGGGCCGCCATCCGGATCGAGGTCCATATGACCGAGACCGTGGGGTTCTTCCAGGTGGAGGAAGTGTTGTTTCCCAAGATCAAGGCCAGCCCCGTCAAACCGCTGATTGAGCTCTACGCCTACAAAGATGGGTTGGAGCCGAAATGCTATCTATGACGGGAGCCTACGAGTTTATTGACCGCTTGGTCCGCCAGTTGAAGGAGCGCCGCCAGTGGGCTTCCCGCAACCGGGTTTCGTGTTTCCGGGTCTATGATCGTGAGGATGTCGGGTTCCCGTTTTTGATCGACCTTTATGAAGACCGCCTGGTTTGGTCGGTGCTGACCGAGAATGACGCTGATGAGGTGCCTGAAGACCTGTTTGCCTTAGCCTCGGAGGCAACGGGAATATCGAGGGCCAAGTTTCACATCAAGACACGCCAGAAGCAGCATGGAAAGGAACAGTACACCAAGGTTGCTGAAGACCAGGAAATGCTGGTGGTGCGGGAAGGCGGCTTGAAGTTTCTGGTCAACCTCACCGACTACCTCGACACAGGGCTCTTTTTGGACCACCGGTGGACGCGCAGCTATGTCAGGGACCTGTCGGCCGGGATGAAGGTGCTCAATCTGTTTGCCTATACCGGCAGTTTTACCGTCTATGCGGTGCACGGCGGTGCGTTTGAGACCACCACCCTCGACCTCAGTCAGAACTACCTTGACTGGGCCAAGAAGAATTTGGAGCTCAACGATCTGGCAGGCTCGAGGCACCGGTTTGTCCGGCGTGATGTGATGGAATACCTTCGCACCGAGACCAAACCCCGCTTCGATGTGATAGTCCTGGATCCTCCCACTTTTTCCAATTCGAAGAAGATGGACGGCACCCTGGATATACAGCGCGACCACCCCGAACTGATTACCCGCTGCCTGAAGCTGCTCAACCCCGAAGGGGTTTTGGTGTTCAGCAATAACTTCCAGAAATTCCGGCTCGATACGGCCGCCCTGCCTCCCTGCGGAATCAAGGAAGTGACTTCTTTCACCTTGCCCAAGGATTTCAAGAAGACCGCCCATCGTTCCTGGCTGATTTCTCCGCTGGGGGCACCCGAGCTCACGCTGAAGAAACTGGAATTGTCCTAAGCTTTACTCGTATATTGTTTGTGGAGGCCTCGATGTTCAAAGGACTGACCCAGCGTGCCCAACGGATTCTGACGGTGTTGGCTCAAGAAGAAGCCCGCCGGTTCCATTCCGATCTGCTGCTCCCCGAGCATGTGCTTCTGGCCCTGCTCAAGGATGGTGAGGGAATCGGTTTCAAGGCGCTTCGTTCGCTGAACCTCGATCTGGCTGACCTCCAGGCAGAAATTGAGAAAACCATTCCCCGCAAACCCTCGGGTTTTATTTTGGGCGACGTTCCTCCCTCCAAGCGGGGCAAGAAGATTCTTGAGGAGAGCGCCAACGAGGCCCGCAACTTGGGTCATGAATACATCGGCACCGAACACCTGCTTTTGGCCACTGTGGCCGAACAGGGAAGCGTTGTGGCCACCTACCTGGCAGCCAAAACCGTCACCATCGATATTTTGCGCGACGTGATCAGCGACCTTTCCGGCGGGCATCCCAGCCGCGGAAAAGACGAACGGGTCACCACGGCCAACACCGATGATGCCCGGTGGAAGCGGACGCAGGGCACCAGCATCAAGAAGACAACGCCGACACTCGACGAGTTCAGCCGGGATCTGACGGCCCTTGCTGCCAAGAAGACCCTTGACCCCGTGGTGGGACGCGAGAAAG
>JAIFLN010000179.1 GCA_020049045.1 Spirochaetota bacterium
GCGAACCAGATCGTCGCGCCACTTTCCCAGAACTAATTCCTTACTGTATAATTCAGGTATGAGTCATGCAGGACACCATGCCACCCACAGCCTCTTGTCCTTGGTCTTTTCCAGCCAGGGACTTTGGGTGGTGGTGGTGTTTGCAGTCCTAATTACCACCGTTGTCAGCCTCTGGAGAAATCGCAGGTTTCCAACCTGGGCCTTCGCGTTGCTTCTGGTGTTTCACCAGCATCCCGCTGAGCACCTGAGGATGTCAGAACAACCTCCACCTCTGTGTTGCGCTTTGGCTCAGAGTGTTGAGGCTACCCCGTATTTTGAAATTTCACCTCTTGTCCTTGTAAGGCCCCCCAGCAATTCGTGCCCCTCCTCTTCCGCCGTTGTTCCCGCCCCCGGTCTCGTAGAGGCTGGACTCCAACCACGGAGCTTCTTTCATGAAAAAACTGCTTCTCGTTCTCACTTTGTTATGTGGTTCCCTGTTGCTTTGGGCTCAAGCGGATTCCAAGGTCATGCCTGCTGAAACGGACTTCAAGAGCGACCGTTGCGCCCAGTGCAATATGGTGGTCAACAATAAAAGTTACGCCGCTCAGATTGTAGGGCCGGTGGCCCCCCTCTTTTTTGATGATATCGGTTGCCTGGTTCAATACGAACGAACAGGAAAGGTAGCGGCTGCAGATTTGAAAGCCCGCTTTGTCCGTTCGGTAGAAGGCAATGCCTGGCTCGACGTGAGCGAAGCTTTTTGGGTACAAACAAAGGATGTGCGCACTCCCATGGGCTACGGCTTTCACGCCTTTACCGACAAAAAAGCCGCTGAAGCCTTTGCCAAAGGAAAAAAGATGGCTCAAGTGCTGACCTGGGCAGAGGTGACAAAAGCAGTCCCTGCCTCAGGTGGTATGGGAAAAATGTGATGGGGACTTCCCGGTGGTTCGCCTTAGCTTTTATTACTTTGGTGGTCGCCGCCTGCGCCCCCTACGTGCCGGAACCCCGGGAAGTCCGCCCTGAAACCGATGTCTGCCCCGAGTGCCGCATGACGGTGGTCGGTGACGGGCACGCCGCGCAAGCGGTGGGTGAGGACGGCACCGTGCTGATGTTCGATGACCCGGGGTGCCTTGTGATGCATGCCCTGGACGACCCCGAGCATTTTACCACCCTCACTTCCTTTGTTCAGGATTTCGATACCCATGGGTGGGTGCCCTGGGATAAGGCCGTGTTTGTACGCGCCGACGAGGTGCCGACACCGATGAACTACGGCTGGCACGCCTTTGGAGAGCTCTCCCGCGCTGAAACCTTCGCGGAGGTGCATCCGGGGTCGCAGCTTGTCAGCCGGAATACCCAGACGGTTCTGGCGGCCGACCTGAAGGACCGACGTTGGGTGCCCTAGCCCGCGCGGTGGCTGGGCTGTTGACCCGGGGAGGCTGGTTCGTTGGCCTGCTCGTCCTCGAAACCCTCATCCTCGCTGGTTTTTGGGCCTCGGGACAAACACCGTTTGGGCCGGCCTTCGACCGGCGGTCCGCCGAGGCCGACCTGCTGCTTCTGGGGCTTTCTACCCTTCCGGCCTTGCTGGCAGGAGCGCTTCTTACTGCCGGTGACCGCGAGGACGGTATGGCAGACTTCTACCGCTCCTGCCGGGTTTCCGGTCTACGGCAAATTGGCGGAACTGGCTTGGGCTTGTTCGGTGTTCTCGGCGGGGCCCTGGCCTTAGCCCTTCCCCTCAGCCTGGCCGTTACAGCTCCGGGTGTGTTGGTAACCGCCAGCCCGTGGACCAGTTTGATGCTGGGACTGGCCTCCACAGCAACCCATGCCGCCTGGGGATTGTTTCTCGGTGCCTGGGCGCGCTCCCGCCTGGGGGCGGTGGCCCTGTCGCTGGCTTTTTGGGTGGTGACGGTGTTCGCCCTCGAAGCACTGGTGACCCCCTTGGTGGCGGTTCTGCCCCTGCGTTGGGGGCTTCCGGTTTTGAGCGGCTTTCTGCTGACCGACCCGGCGGAACTGTTTCGGGTGGCGGCGGTCATACTCCGTGGCCAGGGTTGGGCCTACGGACCTCTCTTTCAGGAAATGGGTCGCTGGTGGACTTCGGGACCGGGTTTGGCGGTCTTTGCCTTGCTGATTGTTGTGCATGTGACGGTTCCTTTGGCAGCCGCTGTGACGGTACTGAACCGGAGGTCGCGGTGAACCGGCGTTTGTCCCTCGAGGGGGTTGGCAAGTCCTACGGCCGGCATCTGGCGTTGCAGCAAGTAAACGCCGACTGGGCCGAAGGAACAGCAGTAGCCCTGGTGGGGGCCAACGGTGGTGGAAAATCGACGCTCTTGAAAATCCTTGCAGGGGTGGTGGCGGCCGATTGCGGGACGATTTCAGGGCTGGAGACCTTCACGACAGCCTTTGTGCCCGACAAGCTGGCGTTTTCACGCGGCTGGACGGCACGCTCATGGCTGACCTTGGTCGCTTCCTGGAAAAAAGCCCCCGCCGGTCGAATCGACAGCGTTCTGCAGGAGGCGGGTTTGCTCGAAGCCGCCTCCAAACCCGTAGCGACCTTCAGCCAAGGAATGCTCCGCCGGCTGCTATACGCCCAGACACGTTTGACCGACGCCGACTTGATGCTGCTCGACGAGCCCGAAGGCGGGCTTGACCCGCAGTGGCTGGTCCGGCTGGAGGGTGAGCTGGCCCGGTTGAAGGGCGAAGGCCGAACGTTGATCTTCTCGACCCATCTGGTGGATTTGGCAGTGGAATTTGCCGACGAGTTGGTGGTATTTGCGGCGGGCCGTGTTGTCGCTACCGAACCAGCTTCCCTTTGGGCCCCCCTCGACTCGGCGGAACGCCGCCACCGGCTTTCGGCGTTGATTGGAACCCCCTGATGCTTGCGCTGCGCTCGCCCCGGGCTGTGCTGTGGCTGGCGGCTGGACTTGTCATCAGCCCGCTCTCCGCCTTTGATTTTGCCGACCTTCAGAAGGCCGCCGACGACGCCAAGCCCGGATCCACCCTGACAGTCCCCCCCGGGAACTAC
The DNA here is from genome assembly GCA_020049045.1 of Spirochaetota bacterium. Taxonomy (GTDB): domain Bacteria; phylum Spirochaetota; class Spirochaetia; order JABEVK01; family JABEVK01; genus JAIFLN01. The sequence goes on from JAIFLN010000179.1 coordinate 2,996, forward strand.
CAGGGCCAGCTAGTTCTACGCCACCCCATCACCCTTCAGGCCAAAGCCGCCACCTTGACTCATGAGGAGGGAAAGCCTGGCCCCACCCTGTGGATTCAGGCCCCCGATACTACGGTTGACGGCCTGACGCTGGTCGGTTCCGGAACGGGAACCAAACGTGACAACACCGCTTTGGTGGTCACCGGGGACAGAGCTGTTTTAAAGAATCTCACGATTCGTGAGGCCTGGGCCGGAGTATGGGTCGAGGGGGCCGCTGGAGTCCTTATCGAGGGTTTGAAGCTTCAGGGTTGGAAGGATTATCCCTTTTGGGAACGAGGAGAGGGCGTGCGGCTCACTGACACGGTAGGCTCCACCCTCCGCAATCTCGATTTAAGCTTCACCGGCGATGGTGTCCTTCTAGAAAACGCTCGGGGGACAGACCTCGGCACCGTCCGGGTCAGCCAGGCCCGCTACGGTGTCCACCTCATGTTCGGGTCGGAAGGCCGCGCGAGGAACCTCACAACCAAACAGACCGTGGTGGGCCTGATGGCCATGGAGACCTCTGATTGGACTATTCAAAGCTCCCAGTTTACCGAGGGCTACCGGACGGGCTCGGCCGGGGTGCGCCAGGTCCGCACCAAAAACCTCCGCATCGAGGATTCGCGGATTGTCCGTCAGGCCACGGGTGTCGAATTGCTCGACGCCCGTGCGGGACTGCTTCGCGGCAACCAGATCGAAGAAAACGCCATCGCCTGGAGCCTGGGCGGTGATAACGGCCAAACACGGGTCGCGGCCAACAGCCATCGCGGCAATCTCATCGACCTGGCGGGTGGTGAATTGAAAGAGGCCGACGTCGTAGCAGTGGATGCCCATTCCCACACAGCCTCCTCCCGGGGCCAGGCTCCGGTCGAAGCCTCCACCGCCAAGACCCGTCCTCTTTTCCAAGGCAACTACTGGGATGCGTGGAAGGGCTGGGATCTGGACCAGGATGGTTTCGGCGATACTCCGTACCGGTTTGACCCTGAAACTTCCGCCAGGATAACCTCCCGCCCCTGGGCCGGAGTGTTGCTGGGAAGCCCCTGGTCTTCCTACACGCAGGCCCTTCCCGGCGGACAAAGTTTAGATCCCCGCCCCCTGGTCAGCCCCCCCCGCTTTTCGCTATCTTTGAAGGATGACTGATGTCGTGATCGTCGGGGCGGGACCAATCGGTCTGCTCCTGGCTGCCCTGCTGGGACGCCGGGGTAGGTCGGTCCTGGTTCTGGAAAAAAAAGCTGAAAAATCCCACGGTTCCAACGCCATCGGCATCACGCCTCCCTCGCTCGCTGTTTTGGCCAGACTGGGGCTCGACCAAGCCTTCACCCTCTGGGGTGCCCCCATCCGTCACGTCACAGTCCATGGTCCCAAGCAGCGGGTGCTGGGTACGGTCAACCTCGGGTCCCTGCCTCCCCCTCACGACTATATTCTGGCTGTTCCCCAAAATGTCACCCAGCAACTTCTGGAGCAGCACCTGCTCGAATACTCCTCGGTCCGCGTTGAGTACGGTTGGTCGTTTCAGTCCCTCGACCAGGACCCCGCATCGGTCACCAGTTTTTTCCAGGATGCCGGCGGCAATCCCCGCGCCGAACGGAGCCTTTTTCTGGTCGGTTGCGACGGGGTCCAAAGCTTGGTGAGGGAAGCCATCGATCTGGGCCACCGCCCCAGAAAATTCGGCTCGACCTTTCTGATGGGCGACTATGCCGACGACACTGGTTGGGGCCCTGATGCCCACCTGTTCTTCACCCCCCAAGGAGCGGTCGAATCCTTTCCCCTGGGACAAGGGCGGCGACGCTGGATCGTGCAGACAGAGCAGTATCTCGAGCAGGCGGGTACCTACCTGGAAGATGAAGTGGAAGCACGCACGGGCCTAAAGATTCCTGCAAGCACCTGTACCTGGAAGAGTCCATTCGGCATCCACCGCTGGATCAGCCCCCATTACGCGTACGGACGGGTTTACCTGGCCGGCGACAGCGCCCACCAGATGTCGCCCATCGGCGGCCAGGGGATGAACACTGGCTTTGCCGACGCCGAGTTCTTGTCGTCGCTTCTCGAGGCCCGGATAACTCAGCCTCAGGCGAATTCCGAAACCTGGAACCGCTTGTACAGCGCCATCCGCCGCCGGGCCGGTCGGGTCGCCGCCAGCCGGGCTGAATTGTCTATGGCTATCGGTACCGTTCGAGGCTCTGCCTCGGGTCTTCGAAACACCCTTCTGGGCCTCGTCCTGAAGCTCTTTCCCCGCTTCGTCCCCCGCCATTTCGGCATGCTGACCATTCCGGGCCGGAGCCTCGCCGAAGCCAAACGCCACCACCCCCGGACCCTTTTTGCCCTCAAGGAGCTTTCGTGAGCCTTTCTCCCGTATTCATCCGTGCCCTCGCCACCGCCCTTCCCGAGTTCCAGAACAAGCAGAGTGAAATTGAAGCTTTCATGTTGAAAACCGTTGCCAAATCCGAGCGGGAGAAGAATTTCCTTCATAAAATTTATGAAGGTTCGGCTATCGACACCCGGTACTCGGTGATCCCTGACTACCGGCTTCCCACCGACCAGTGGACCTTCTTTCCCAAGAATGCTGACTTGGAACCGGTACCCACAACTGCCCAGCGCAACGCTTTGTTCTGCGTTGAGGCCAACAACCTGGCCACTCTGGCCGTCCGTCGGCTGTTGGATCAGCTGCCCGGCTTCGATGCCAAGGGCATCACCCACCTCATCACCGTCAGCTGCACAGGTTTCTCGGCACCCGGGTTTGACTTCCATCTCGTGAAGGAGTTCGGTCTGGCACCCAGCATCCACCGGTTTCACATCGGCTTTATGGGCTGTTTTGCCGCCTTCCCCGCGCTCAAGCTCGCCCAGAGCCTGGTGAAGTCCACTCCGGGAGCGCAGGTGCTGATTGTCGACGTCGAAACCTGCACCCTGCATTTTCAGAAGGATTTTCAACCCGATGTCGTGGTGGCCAACGCCCTTTTCGCCGACGGTGCCGCAGCACTTCTGGTTTCGGGCGACGAGGGGCCGCTGCAGCTGCACGATTTCCGCAGCCACATCATTCCCGGCAGCGAGGACGACATGGCCTGGATCATCGGCGAGCATGGGTTCGACATGAAGCTATCCAGCTACGTCCCGCGGCTCATTGAAAGCAATATTCAGGCAGTGCTCGACAGGCTGTTCACTGATTCCGGCTGGAACCGCAACGAGCTCAAACTCTGGGCCGTTCATCCCGGTGGACGCGCCATTCTCGACAAAACCGCCAAGGTACTGGGGCTCGATCAGGGGCAACTCGATGTCAGCTACAGTGTGTTGCGCCGGTTTGGCAATATGAGCTCGGTGACCATCTTCTTCGTCCTGCGGGAAATTCTGGACCGCAAACAGAAAGGCAAGCTGTTCGCCTGCGCCTTCGGCCCGGGACTCACCGTCGAGTCGGGATTTCTCGAAGCACGGTAGCGGGAATCAGTCGTTTTCTAACAGCTCAAGAACGACCTTGAGAGACTCATTCGCATCGACGTAGGCGTACCGGCCTCCCGTGTATTCTCCGGTTTGGAGGAGGGGCATGCCATTCTTACCGAGGTTGGCAATGGTGGTCTTCATACCCTTCACGGAGAAAGCCAAGTGATGGACGCCCTCGCCGTTTGCATCGAGGTCGTGCCGCCAGGTGCTCGGCTCGAAATCCGGCTCGATGAGCTCAATCTCAAGGTTAGCCCCCACTGTGAAAAAAGCCAGCTGTGCCCTGGCCTTGCTGGGGTTGCCCAGGTACTTGGTCTGGGCCTGCTCCAAAGGATCGGTGGTTACGAACCGCGGGGCTACCCCGAGCACGGCCTCGAAGGCCGCGGCCGTCTTCTTGATGTCCCGGACCAGAATGCCAACCTGCGTCATCACGTCCGAACCGAGTAAGCTCTTTTCCATAAGATTCTCCTTCCTTAAAACCGCTAGAGACTTTTCAGCGCTTCGACACCCAGGGTATGGTCGAGGTCTCCTGGCAGGCCTGACAGGCTGAGGCAACCGACGACACCGCTGCCCTCCAGGGCGATAGGCACACCTCCGGGATAGAAGCAGTAGCGGTGTTGGCTGACGAAATACCGTGCCTCGGCCGTTGTTCCGTCCCGGGTGAGCGTCAGTCCCATGTACCAGCTCGAGTGCCCGAACCGGTGCACCGTGCGGGCCTTTCGCTCCACCCAACGGTCCTGATCGATGCAGGTTCCTTCGAAAGCATAATGGAAAAGGCGCTGTCCGGCACGGGTGATCGCAACCGTCGGAGACCAGGCTTCCCTCCGGCACCGTTCGACCAGCCAGGAACCCAACCGCCAGGCTTCTGTATTGCCAAACCGTGGAAGAACAAGCCTCAGCTCTTCCTCAAGCAGCTGTTCGGGTGTAAGCCCCACGGTGCCCTCAAAGCACCGGCGCCGGAAGCGTTGAAGAGGGCGTCGGCTGACCGTCAAACGTCGATCTCTCCATGAACTCCGCGCGGGTCCCATCATGGTCGTAGACATTGGCCAGCCGGTGCCGGCACTTCCCGATACTGTACGACACTTCCCGGGGATAGGGCTTGGCCCCAATCCGGCCGCTTGCCTCTTCCATGGTCGCCGCCATCGAGGTGACTTCCAGCCCAAAATGGTTGAGCACCCCCAACCACTCGAGGGTAGGCGGCTGGTCGTAGAGCATCAACTCAATGTAGTTGCTGTCGTCGGGCAAGCTCATTTGAACCCAGGCCAGGGTCTCTTCATTGCTGCTTCCGCGCCAGAACTCGACGCAGCCGAGCAGTTCGCGGTAAAACGCCAGGGACTTGTCCAAAGAAGCGACGGCAAAGCCAAGGTGCATCAAGCAGCTCGAGAGCGCCCGGGGACTGACCTGCGGCCCGGTGCGTCCCGGCCACCCCTCGGGAAGACTCTGTACAAATTCCACCGCGTGTCCGTCGGGGTCCTGAACGGCAAAACTTCGGTTCCCCAAGGCATCGGTTGCCGCTGTTCCGGGAACCGCCCACCCCCGGGACGCCAGGAAGACACGCATCGCTTCGGCGTCGTCCACCTCCAGACCAAATTTCAGGAGCCGGTCAGTATGAGGCGCCGATTCGGGCCTGAGTTCGATCCACTGACGGTTGTTGATCCGTACAAAGGCAGCCGCCAGCTCGCCCTTCTCATCGGTGATCAGTCGCTGGTCTTCCCAGCCGTGCACGTTCTGGTAATACGCCAAAGCCTTCTTCATGTCGCTGGACTGAAAGGCCATGAAGGCAAGTCCGGTGATACCGGGTCGGGTTGGTAAACGATCCACCGTTAGACTCCGGGATTCCCGTAGGTGTACGACACAAAGGCTATCGACTTGCCATCGGGACTCCACGAGGGAACGTTCATTGTCCCTTGGCCGCCATAAAGGGACGCTAGGACCCGGACCTTGCCGGTTTTAAGGTTCTGCTCACGGATGGTGACACGCTGGTTCATGGGGTGCATTTCGGCGGGAACTGTCGGCGGGTAGGTCACGTACACGATGGCGGCGCCGTCGGGCGAAATGTGGGCAAACCAGTCGTTGTCATCGCCCACACTGACCTGCTCCTGCTTGCTGCCGTCCGGTTTCATCCGCCAGATTTTCATCCTTCCCGTCCGGGTCGAATTGAAGTACACGTACGCTCCGTCGGGGCTGTACTCGGGGCCGTCGTCCAGACCCGGGGTCGTGGTCAGCCGGGTTTCCGGGCCGCCATCGACGCCGATCGACCAGACGTCGTACACCCCGTTCCTCTCGGCGCAATACACCAGGGTTTTCCCGTCGGGGGACCAGCCGTGCCAATACGAAGGAGCGTCATCGGTGACCTTGCGGGGTTTGCCGCCTGAGATGGGCACAACGTAGATCTGCGAGGCCGTTTTGCGGCCTGTCTGCTTGGTGGAGCTCGACAGCGCCAGCCACTTGCCGTCGAAGGAAATGCCGTGGTCGTTGTTGTTCTCGGTCACGTCGCCGGTATCGAGGAGCACAGGGGCCTTGGCCCCGAGGTCGAAGCGGAAAATCTTACCGCCCTCGTTGAACAGGAGAAACTTTCCATCCCGGGACCAGTTGGGCGCCTCGAAATGGGAGGTACTGGTGTACAGGACCTTGCGGTGGCCGGTGGCCACGTCAAGAACTTCCAGCCGACTGGGCGAAGGGTTAGTGTTGCCGTCGACACCAGCCGCCGCAGCGACGTCGATGCGGAAGTTGTGGAAGACAGCGGTCTCCGAAACGGCGGGATTATGGGAACAGACGAAAATCCCGGCGAAGACCTCCTCCTTGAGCTCGTACAGCTCGATACGGCCGTGCTCGACCAGAACCTCACCCCGCTTTCCTGTCCTCATAATGACTTCGCCGCCCAACCTCTCCAGCTGGATCACATCGGGTGCCGTGACGGGAAACTTCACTTCCAGGGTTTCGCCAGCAGGGGTCTTCCGATATTGCAGTGAAGTCAGCCCGTCGCCGTGAACCGTGGCGTCGGCGTAGGGGGAATCGCCCGCCAGAGACTGGCGGAACATCAAGCCCCATTTGCGGTGGGGATCGACGCCCTTGCCTTGCAGACGGCCTTCCACCGTGAGGATGGCGTCACCCTTGAGGGGCAAAGCCGCAAAATGGAACTCATCCTTGGGTCCCCAGAGGTTCGTCCCGCTGGCGGTGAGCGTGTAAACCTGCTGTTCCGGATCGTAAACCGTCTTACCTGCAATCGCTGGTCCCCCGACATCCTGAACGATGGCAATGGTAACCCTATCGTCTTGCTTCACAACTCCCTCCGTTTCTTCTGTCCGTAAGTCCATCAGCAACGAAGCTTTTGAATTTGTCAAGCGCCTTTCGAAGGCCCAACAAGAGACTTGACATCAAAGCATCATAATGCTATGTTTTGATGTATGAGAACAACCCTTACCCTCGATGACGACGTGGCTATTCTCCTGGAACGAAACCAAACAGCCGACAAAATCTCGTTCAAGGAAATCGTTAATAGGACTCTGCGGCGAGGGCTGGCCGACCTTGTCGCCGAACCGGCGCCTGTCGGCTTGTACTCCACCCCGTCTCGGGACTTGGGAAGGCCCTTGGTCCCAAACCTCGACAACGTGGCCGAGGTGTTGGCCGTGGCCGAAGGGGATCGCTTCCAGTGATTTTGGTGGATGCCAACCTTCTCGTGTACGCCGTTGCCGAAGGAATGCCCCAACACCACGCAGCGAAAGTCTGGCTCGATGAAAAGATCAACGGCTTCGCACCGGTAGGCCTCCCCTGGCCATCCCTGCTAGGGTTTCTGCGAATTACAACCAATCCCCGGATTTTCGCAAAACCACTGGCAACCGAAGAAGCGTGGGAAATCATCGAGGGGTGGTTGAACAGCCCCAAGGTTTGGGTGCCCCAGGAAACGGGGGACCACCGAGCCATTATGAAGCACCTGCTTGCCTTTGCCGAAGGCGGAGCCAACCTCGTCCCCGACCTTCATCTGGCGGCCCTTTCGCTGGGGCACGGGTTGATTCTCTGCTCCACCGACGGCGATTTTGCCCGGTTCTCCCCCATCCGCTGGGAAAATCCATTGAAACGAGCGCCATGAAACGATCTTTACAACGGCGGTCACACCAGCTATCTTCGTGAACATGGCAAGACGTAAATCGGGATTGGAGCGCATTGTCGGCGGGCTCACCTCCGGCGCGGTCATTTATGGTCTTTGGTTCTTCCAGATCCTCCCGATGGGCTGGGCCCTTGGGTTGGGTGCGGTTTTCGGGGTTCTCCCCATCTTGACGGGTCTACGCCACGGTGCCCGTGAAATCGCCGACCGAGGCCACGAAAAGAGAAAGAAGCTTCTGGCCCGTGAAAGCAAAAACACGAAACGCGCCGAATCCCTCGAAAAAACCGTATTGCAGATCGCCAAACAAAACCGCGGCGTGATCACACCGGCGCTGGTGGTGCTCGACTCGGATCTCAAACTGAAAGAAGCGGAAGAAGTGCTGTCCGATCTGGCCAAACGGGGTTACGCCGAACTGCGGGTCAAAGACAACGGCACCCTCGACTATTTGTTCCCCGAACTGGCGGACTCGTGATGCGTGTCGTCTACGACTATGGACAACAGAAGCACTTCCCTGTTCCTGCGTCGCCAGGCTCCCGCTCCGAAGACGTGCTGGTTATCAAGCTTACCAAGAGCACGCCAAAAACTTCGGCTGATTATGAGGTGAAAATCTCCGACGAAGCTTTGGCCAGAAACCAGGAAGTTCGGACCCATGAACAGGCCCACATGGCGGCCCTTGGGTCGGCTGCGGCTTCCGGCATCCAGTACGACACAGTCACCGGTCCCGGGGGAGAAACCATCGCCGTCGGAGGCAAGATCGCAGTGGACATGAGCCCCGTTCCCGGAGATCCCCAGGCTACCCTGCGCAAGGCCCAGGCGATTATCGCTGCCGCCTTTGCACCCGGAACTTCTTCGGGAGCCGACCTGCGGACCGCCGCCCAGGCCCGGGAACTCGCCCGGCAAGCCCAACAGGAAATTCAGGAAAGCTCTCAGAGCGCCAAGCCCCTATAACGATCACCGTGAGTTTTCCCCTTGACAGTTCTTGTCAGGCGAACTATTTTACCAAGAGTCAAAATTATTTGACAAACGGTAAAATGTGACGAAAGATAAACCTGCAAATCACCGTGAATGGGAAACTCATCAACGCACTGAAGCCATCCGAGCCACAGCACTTCGCCTTTTTGCAGAGCGGGGCTACGCTGGTACTACGCTGGAGGCCGTGGCAGCGGAATTGGGCTACACCAAGCAAGCCCTCTACTATTACTTCAAAAACAAGGATGCGCTGGTGCGGAGCCTCATTCAGGAATCCCTGGATGGGGCTCTGTCACGCATGGAGCGCATTCTGCTGGCTTCGAGCTCTCCGCGTGAGAACCTGAGAGAACTGGTAGACTACTACCTTGAAGAACACCTTCAAGGACGCGGATTCTTCCACATTTTCCACCATGTCGAGTCCTTTATGGGGCAACTCCTTGAGGACGAGGACAGTCTCCACCTTCAGGCGACCATGGGGCGTTTCAACCACCATGTTCAAGGAATCCTTGAGCGGGGCATTGAACAGGGTGTGTTTCGGCGTGAAGACCCTCTGACCCTGGGCGGGGTGGTTCTTGCCCTTGTTTCAGGAGTGATTCAACAGGCTTCAGGCCCGATGCTGCGAAACGTCCCCCCCGAAATTCTACGCAAAACAGTTATTGAGATCATTATGAAAGGAGTCTGTCTGTGAAGGTGAACAAGCCTAATTTTCTGATCCGGACCATTGTCTATAATCCCTGGTCGGTAATCCTCGTGTCCCTAGCCCTAACCGTCGCTCTGGGTGTCGGTATGGCGTTTCTGAAGTTTGATGCCGATCTCTCGGACGATATCCCTGACACCATTCCGGAAAAGGCCTTTTTTGACGAAGTCGGCCGAATCTTTCCTTCCGACGATGTGCTGTTTGTCGCCTTGAAAGACAAGAACGGTGTCTTCACTCCTGAATATCTGAAGACCATCAAGACTTGGTCCCAGGAATTTGAGAAGCTGCCTGGTATCAAGGGTGTGATTTCACTGGCCACAGCAGGGCTGATTACCGGTACCCAGGCGGGGATCGAGATCCGCGACGCCCTTCCCGAGGTGCCTCGTGACACCGCTGAGATGGAGGCCTTTCGCAAGACAGCCACAACCAATGCGCTCACCAAGAGCCTTCTGGGTGCCGACGGACTTTCCAGCGCCCTGTTGATCACGGTCAAGGAAGGGTTGGACAATGCTCCTGTGCCGTTCTACCTGTTGGAGTTCCCCTCGGGCAGCCCGACTTCAGAGACGGTCACCTCGCTGGAGACTCTCCAGAGTCCGCTTACGGTCAAGGCTCTCGCCTCGGTCAGCCTCGATCCGGCGGTTTTTGAGGGTGATCCCGCTCAAGTGACCTTCCAGGTCACTCCGGCTCAGGGGTTGCAGACGGCCTCTCTCGAAAAGTCCCTCCAGCAGTGGATTCGGACCTATGGCCGCGCCGACTGGAAAGTCGCGCCAGGAACAACTTGGAGTTTCACGGTTCTCAAGAACTCGAACGAGTCGTGGGTCAAGACCCGTGAAAAGATCGAGTCTTTCCTCCGTGCCGGTGAGGAACTTCGTGCTCTCGAATCTTCGCCCCCCTTGGGACTTGCGGTGGCGCAGGTTTTGCAGGCTTCCGACGAGGCCGACCGCAAGAGCGCACAGGTCAACTACCTGACGGATCTCCAATCCGGGGGTAAATCGCGGCTTATCGTGGTTCCTCAAGCCGAGGCCGACCTTGGTGCCCTCGAGGCCCAGCTCAAGAAGCTTGCTCCCTCCGTCACCTTCCAGAACAAAGGACTTCCCACCTACAACCGGGCCCAAGCGCTGATCGGCCTGCTGGACAAGCCCGAAGGTGCCACGGTGTATGTTTCCGGGTCCAAGGCTGTCTCCACACTTCTTCAAGGCATCCTCGGCCGCGACCTGAGCGTCCTGTTTGTTTTCGTGATCCTGATCATCATGGTTGTTCTTTACCTGAGCTTCCGGACACTTCGCGGCGTGCTGCTCCCCTTGGCCAACGTCATTTTGGCAGTCATTTGGGTTCTGGGGCTGATGGGTTGGATCGGTGTGCCGCTCAGCCAAGCCACATTTATCCTGCCCATCATCTTGATTGCAGTCGGGACAGCCTACACCATCCACGTGATCAACCGGAACTATGAAGATCTGGGGACGATCGACGACAAACGAGAGGCTCTGGTCAGTACTTTGACGCATGTTTCCATTCCCGTTCTGCTGGCTGGCTGGACCACGGTTATCGGCTTCGGCAGCTTTCTGCTGTCCAGCCTGGGTGCCCTGCAGGCCTTTGGCGGCCTGGCCGCGCTAGGCGTTTTTTTCGGAATGGTGCTTTCTCTTAGCCTCTCGGTCAGTATTCTGTCGCTCCTGGGCAAGCCCAATCTCAAGACAGTTTCCGGGCACCAAGACAGCTACTACACCAAGGCATTGGGTGCAACCGGATCCTTCGTAGTGAAAAAGCCCTGGATCATCCTTGGAATCGCCGCAGCCCTGGTGGTGATTGCTGCCATTGGCATTCCTCGTGTGAAGTTTGAACAGAACTCCTTGACCTCCTTTGACCCTTCCACCGAAATCCGTCAGGCCAGTGAATACCTCAACGATAATTTCACCGGCATCACGGTGTTGAACGTCATTGTGAAGACCCCCGAGGAAGGGGCCATCCTTGAACCCAAGGTCTTAAAAGCTATGGATGGTCTCCAGGTCTATCTGGAAACCCTCAAGGTCAACGGTGACAAGATCTTGGAACCCGGTGAACCCGGCTACGAGCAAGGAAAACCCATTGTCGGAGGAAGTCAGTCCATCACAACGTTCCTGAAGGGAATCAACAAAGCCTTCAACGCTGACGACCCCGCCTTCGATCGAATTCCAGACGAGGAGAATCCAGTTGCTGTTTCGACCGAGGTTTACTCGTGGAACACGTCACGGCAGGTTCTCACCGAAAAGGACTCCGAAACCGGAGAAGTTCTGGCCACCTACACCCCTGGTGGGGAATTGGCCTTGGACGGTGCATCCTCTGCCTTGCTGAAAGCCGAAGGTGCCGATCCCCGCCGCATTGACCTTGTCACCGGCAAGGCCGTCGACTTGATCCCGGGCCGCACTTACACCGGGCAGCTGGTTTTCCAATATGAGAGCGCCGGTGAGCCCGAGACCATCGAGGCCTTTATCGACAACCCTCGGCAAACCGCCCGCATCAATGTCTTTCTTAAAACGGCCAGTTCCAGCTTGATTTTCCAGATTCAGGAAAAAACACAGACGTATATCAAGGCGAACTTCCCCGAAGGAGTGAAGGCTGATCTCACGGGACTCTCCCAGCTGACACTAACCATCCTTAAATTTCTCGTGCAAACCCAGCTGTCGTCTGTCCTTAGTTCGCTCCTGATCATCCTCTTTGGAATCTCGCTGCTTTCCCGCAGTCTGATTGAGGGGCTGTTCTCCATAGTCCCCCTTTCCATCGCCATCGCCTTGAATACGGGGATCATGGGTTGGTTCGGCATTCCCATCGACATTTCAACTTCGACCATTGCCGCCATCGCCATCGGTATCGGCATCGACTACACCCTCCACTTCTTGGAACGCTTCAAGGTGATGTGTCGTACCCTGAGCCTCGAACAGGCCGTGATTGAAACCATGAAAACCACCGGCGTAGGAATCTTCTTCAATGCCTTTGCCGTGGCGGCCGGCTTTGCGGCCCTCCTCGCCAGCCAGCTCGTGGGGAACAAGTACCTGGGTCTGCTGATGATGCTGATCATGGTCACCTCGTCGGTTGCTGCTGTGACTGTCCTTCCCGCTTTGCTCCTGGTCACCAAGCCAAAGTTCTTAACCAAACGAATTCAACAAGACTCAAAAATAGGAGACGAAGAATGAAACGAACCCTACAGACTCTGGCCATCCTCTTGCTCGCCGGGACGGCACTGAACGCCCAGACGGTGGACCAGATCCTCGATAAAACGGAGGGCCAAGCCCGGCCCCCGGCCAGCCGTGCGGACATGAAGCTGATCATCACAAACAAAGCCGGCCAGAGCCGGGTGCGTGAAATCGAAGCCTGGTCGGCAACAGCCGCCAACGGGGACAACAAGCAGATTCTGCTCTTCAAGGCTCCCGCAGATGTGAAGGACACGCGGTTTCTGACCGTCAGCTACGATGACCCTGCCAAAAAAGACGAGCAGTACATCTACATTCCGGCTTTGCGCAAAGTTCGGACCATTGGAACCTCGGGCGGCGAGGAGTCCAAGACCGGCTCGTTTTTAGGAACCGATTTCACGTTTGCCGACTTGGGCACCCTGGAACGAGCTGACTTCAACGTTGCGCTGGAAGGCACCGACAAGATCGAAGGAGCGGACCACTACAGGATTCTTTATACAGCCAAGAGTCCTGAGGTCATAAAGACTTACGGCTATTCCAAGGTGGTCCGCTGGATCAATAGCAACAACTCGACAACCCGGAGGAGTGAGTTCTGGGACGCTTCCGGCAAACTCGTCAAGCGTTCCGAAATCCTCGGGCAGAAGCAGGTGGAAGGGTTTTGGCAATTCGACAAAATCGTTATGAACAACCTCGAAACAGGAGGAACCTCCACTTGGGAGTTCACAAAGAACACCATACTCCCGTCGGTAGACGAAAAGTACTTCACCCTTCGTTACCTTGAGCGAGGACGCTGATGAACCGTTTTAACAAACTAGCGACACTGATATGCCTTGTTGCGATTTCGGTGACCACCCTGCCGGCTCAAGATGCTCCGGAATTGGAAACCAACGGATTTCTCAAAGGTGCCCTTCAAAGTCAGCCCTGGTCCGATGCCGACCAATGGCCGTTTACAGGCATCACTACCGGTCTCAAGGCCGAGTTGTTCTGGAGCGATTGGCTGTTGAGAATGACGTTGGAGGGCTCAGGTGATTTCTCTGACGTGTTGGACTCCACCACCGACAGCCGTTGGGACTCCCCCGCGCCTTTGACCGCAACCTATGCTCTCGGAAACTACAGCAAGGGTGTAGCCGACCTCAAGGAGCTGTTTCTCGAATATCTTGCAGGAGACCTTTTGGTTCGGGCAGGAAAACAGCTCTACACCTGGGGATTGGCCGATGGCAACAACCCCACCGACACCCTGAACCCCCGTTGGGTAGGCACCCGGTTCACCACCACCCTCGACGAGCAGAAAATCGCTGTTCCCGGTGTTTTGGCCGAGTATAGCCTTCCCGACAACCTCGGCAAGCTCGAGGCGGTTTTTCTTCCGTTGGCCGTTCCCAATGTCCTTCCCTCTGTCGCCTTTGACCAGGTTGTGTTTGCCGGCCTTGCCGGGAACAACTTTGGGGCCCCGGCGGTTTCCGGCCAGAGGATCGTCCTCGTAAACGCCGATATGCCCTCTTTTTCAGCCTCAAATCTTGAAGGTGGCTTTCGGGGATTGATCTACCTCGAGAACCTGACCTTTTCTCTGAGCTACCTCACGCAGCTTGACAAGTACTTCGACCTGCTGCTCACAAAGACACTGGTCCCGGGAACGCTCGGTGTTACCGCCCCCATGACCATCACCACACAAACTCCGGTGTTCAACCGCGTTCATCAGTTTGGCGGCGATTTCGCCACCAGCTTTGCCGGGGTTGAGCTGCGCGGCGAAGGTGCTTTTGTTTTGACTCAAGATGGAAGCGGAAAAGACCTCTACACCAAAAATCCCAGCCTCAAAGCCGTGTTTCAACTTTCCAGAAGCTGGTTGGACGGCATGGTTTCGACGAGCTTGTCGTGGGCACCAACCTATGTTGTGGCTCATCAATTCTGGGATTCTTACTCGGCGGCAGAGCAGACGAGTGCCTTCCAGATGGCGCAGCGCAACGGACAGGCCTATGGTTTTGAAAGCAGCTTGGGATTCCGTGTTGGTCTGACGCTCCTGGGAGAGACGCTCAAGCCCGACGCGCTGGTTTTGGTGAACTCAGCCGCCCGCGACTACCTGGGCACCCTCGGAGCAACCTACAACCTTGCCGATGGCTGGAATCTCAAGTTTGGCGCCAGCTTGTACGGCACACTGATACCAGACAGCCAGGCCAGAGAGCTGAGCATCTTTGGTAACTCCGTGACCGATAAAAAAGATGGTGCCTATCTCGAACTAAGGTGGGATTACTAGAGATCTGTCGGACCATTTGACAGCCGCACCCGGTCGGCCGACCACGCCCCGAAGAGTTCGCGGAACGACGCCTCCCGCTTTGCTGCACCTTTCGGTCCAAAGAGTCATCGATTCCGTGAATGGTGATGGATTTCGTGGTTCATATCGGTTCGATATCTGGTTCACGTCAAGTACACTGATAGACCAATGTCTTACCTTGAAGAGGTTTCTGTGGCCTATTCCTTCACTCCTCGGTGGGCCCAAAACCACGGCTCACGCCGGGATCACAGTTCCTATCATTAACCTGGAAACCGGCCGCACCCACCAGATCCGCGTGCATTTGGCCGAAAAGGGCTGGCCATTGGCGGGAGACAAACTCTATGGGGGACCGCCAGCAGTCCGCCAAGCCCTCCATGCCCGCCTCCTGGGTTTTGTGCATCCGTTTACCGGTCTGCCCGTGACCTACGAGGTGCCGATGCCAGAGGAGTGGAAATCCCTGTTTTCCTCAGAGCCCGTGTAGTATCCTTGAGACAGGAGCACCCCATGATCCCCCAGCTTCCGTTCGGCCGTACGGGCCACCAGAGTTCACAGGTTCTTTTCGGTGCGGCCGCCCTAGGCGCAGTGAGCCAGCAGGATGCCGACCGCGCAATGGAGACCATTCTCCGCTTCGGAGTCAACCACATTGACACGGCGGCCAGCTACGGCGAGGCCGAGGTGCGGTTGGCACCGTGGATGAAGCGGGCGCGCGCCGAGTTTTTTCTGGCCACCAAAACCGAAAAACGCACCTACCCCGAAGCCCGCGACCAGATTCAGAAGTCGCTGGAGCGCCTGCAGACCAACCAGGTCGATTTGCTTCAACTCCACGCGGTGGTCGAGGATGCGGAATGGGAGGCGGTGTTTGCCCCCGGTGGCGCTCTCGAGGCCGCCGTCGAGGCCAAGGCCAAAGGTTACACGCGGTTTGTCGGCATCACCAGCCATTCGCTGAATGCACCGCGTCTGCACCTGAAAAGCCTGGAACGCTACGCGTTTGACTCGGTGCTGGTGCCGTGGAACTACATGCTGGCCCAGCGCTAGTCGCCGTCTGCCGCCAGAAGGGCACGGCCCTGCAGCTGATCAAGAGCAACCAAAAGGCCAAGTGGAAAGACGGACAGGAACGGTTTGCCAGCACGTGGTACGTGCCTTTTTCGACACAGCAGGCCGTCGACCAGGCCATTGGCTGGGTGTTGGGCAATCAACCGCAGGCCTTTCTGCCTTCGTCGGGCGATGTGAAGGTGCTCCCCCTTTTCCTCGAGGCGGTGAATCGCTTTGACCCGAAGAACATCCCTACTGATGGGGAGCTGGAGGAACTGGTGCGCAGCGAAGAGGGTGTGCCGCTGTGGCCGTAGCACAAGATCAGGCGCGTCGCAGCCAGGTGTTTCAGCGGGAGCTGGTGGCCCAGAACGAAAGGCATCTCGTGGCCTTCATTGTGGCGATCTGCTTTGCGGTGCTGGCGTACAT
>JAIFLN010000177.1 GCA_020049045.1 Spirochaetota bacterium
TGGCAGGAAGAACAAGTACTGGCGGCCCTCACCGCCGGGGGCATGAGCCTTTCCAAAAGTGAACTGACAGCCCTCTTCCGCAAACCCGGGCAGAAAAACTTCAAACCCTGCGGAGATCAGCTTCTGAGGGCCTTTCTGACAGGGATGGTCACTTCCCGCATTGGAGCCTGTCGGACTTAGGGTTTCGGAGCCATTCGGAGTGGATTTCGAGAACAATTTTGGTGACGAAAGAGCCTCGAATCGAGATTCGGGGCGACTGAGGAGCCTAAATCGGGCCGAAAGACGCCCGAATGGACCGAAAGGCCTTCGGCCGCTTGATTTTGGCAGCGATTCTGGGCGTCCAAGGGCCTTCTTCGGTCGGGCCGTAGCGCTACTACGGCCCTTCCTCATCAGTCCCTTGGCCATCCCAGCCTCATCAGCCAAAATCAAGCCCCTAAGTCCGACAGGCTCCTAAAGCCCGATTCACCCCGCTCAGTATCGCCTTGATCGAAGCCGTGACCGTGTTGCGGTCCACTCCGACACCCCAGGTCGCCGGGCCGGACTCACCCACGCGCACCTCAATGAAAGCAATCGCCTGGCTGGCGGCTCCGCTTCCTCCCAGCGAGTATTCGCTGTAGTCCAGAAGCCTCACCTCTTCCGGAACCGCCTTGACGACGGCTTCAATCGGTCCTTCGCCGACTCCATGGAAGCACTGGAACACCCCCCTCACATCGGCTTCCAGCGTGAAACGGACGGCTCCGCTGCCCACCGGATCATCGCTCAGATGGTGCTTCTGATAAGTATACGGGGTTCGCGCCTCGAGATACTCTTTGGTGAAGATTTCGTACAGGTGCGCCGCCGTGACTTCTTTTCCTGTGGTATCGGTGTGAGCCTGCACAGCTTTGCTGAACTCAATCTGCAACCGCCGAGGCAGAACCAAGCCATATTCCTTTTCGAGAAGATAGCTGATCCCGCCCTTGCCGCTCTGACTGTTGACCCGGATAACCGCATCGTAACTGCGCCCCAGATCCTTGGGATCGATGGGAAGGTAGGGAACATTCCAGACTTTCTGCGTCTCTTGATGGTTGAAACCCTTCTTGATCGCATCTTGATGGCTGCCCGAAAAAGCCGTGAAAACCAAATCGCCTGCATAAGGATGCCGGGGATGCACGGGCATTTGAGTGCTGTCTTCATAAAAACGGCGGATTTCATCCACGTCGGCAAAACGCAGTCCCGGGTCGATACCTTGGGTATAAAGATTCAACGCCAGGGTGATCAGATCGACGTTGCCCGTTCTTTCGCCATTGCCGAACAGGCAGCCCTCCACCCGGTCGCCACCGGCCATCAGTCCCAGCTCGCTGGCAGCCACGGCGGAACCGCGGTCGTTATGGGTATGCAGACTGATAAGGACGTTTTCCCTCCCCTTGAGGTTACGGCAGAACCATTCAATCTGGTCGGCATAGACGTTGGGGGTTGAAACTTCCACAGTGGCCGGAAGGTTCAAAATCGCTTTGTGATCGGGAGTCGGTTTCCAGACTGCCAACACCGCCTCGCAGATTTCCACGGCAAAGGGAAGTTCCGTAGCGCTGAAATTTTCCGGGGAATATTGAAAACGCCAGTTTGTCTGCGGCTGCCGGGCGGCATGATCGCGAATCAGAACAGCCGCCTTCACGGCCATCTCAATGGTGGCAGCTTTGTCATTCTTGAAGACGACATCCATAAAAAGCGGACTGGTTGCATTGTAAAAGTGAACAATGACGTTCTTGGCACCCTTTACGGCTTCAAAGGTGCGGACAATCAAGTCTTCCCTGGCCTGTACCAGAACCTGGATCCAGACATCATCGGGAATCAGTTTTTCCTCGATCAAGTCACGGACAAACTGAAAGTCCGTCTGGCTGGCAGAAGGAAAAGCAACCTCAATTTCCTTGAACCCTATGGAAGTCAAAACTTGAAACAGGTTCTTCTTCCGCTGGCTGTCCATGGGCTCTATCAGTGCTTGATTGCCATCTCTCAAATCCGAACTGCACCAAATCGGAGCTTGGGTGATGGCTTGATCGGGCCAAGTCCTGTTCTTAAGGACCGGGAGAGCAAAAGGTCGGTATTTTTCAGCAGGGCTTTTCAACATGGACTTCCTCCTGGACAAAAAAAAAGCCATTCTTCCGATCTGGAAGAATGGCCTTCGCAAAGGTTCGTCTTCTTCCGTCAAGCCGTGGGATGGAGAAGAAGAAGGTTGGCGAAGCGGGTGTCGGCGTTCATTGTGACCCTAATCTAATGTTGGAAACCAAGGGTGTCAAGACCTTGCTTCGTTTGGCTTGACAACTGACGCCAGACATCGGAAATTGATAGTGACTCATAAGAGAGGTGCCTATGGCTGCAAAGATTTTGCTCGTTGAAGATGATAAGAACCTGAACATGATGCTCAAGCTTATTTTGAAGAACAAAAAACTGGACTGGGAGCTGGAGACCGCACACTCGGGCGACGAAGCCCTGCAGATTCTTCAGAACTTCCGGCCCGATGTTGCGGTTCTTGATATCATGATGCCAGGTATGGATGGAATCGAACTGGCGAAAAGGATCAAGAAAGACTCCAAACTGGCCCGTTGCAAACTGGCGGCCTTGTCGGCGCTTGGTGATGCCGAGACCAAGAAGCGAGCTGCCGCTGCAGGCATCACCGATTATTGGACGAAACCCATCGTTCCTGACGCCCTCGTGGCCAATATTCAGAAACTGTTGGCGTGAGGAGGGTTTTCCTCTTCGTCGGTTTGTTCACCGTCCTCTCCGGCCTCAGCGCCCAGTCCTTGGGGGTGGCGGCCCCTTGGTCATCCTCCCCTTCGGAGGCTGAGCGGGAGGCACGGTCGTTTGACAAGCCGATGGTTTTGCTCTGGCAAGCCGGCGCCGATGCACCGTTGTTTACTCAAGGTGTGGAACGGTTGTTCTCAGTCTGGGGAGATTGGATGAAACGCGTAGCCGCGGTTGCCGTCTTCACCCGCGGCCGGGCCTGGGAAGGCCCTCTACCGGTTTCCTTCCCAGTTCTCCCCGACAGCGGCAAGTCCAGTGCGTTGATGGTATGGAACCCGAATTCTCTGCTTCCGCCCACCATCTGGAGAGAGGTGCCAGCTGTGCTGGACCTTTCACGGGCAATCGCTTCTTCTTCGACACTCCCCTTGCCAGACCCTTACACGATTGATATCGGAGAATACCTTTGGGACAAAGGGTCTCTTCTTCGGACAGAACAAGGTCCCTTGTGGTCAGGGACAGATGCGGACGGAACAACGCAATGGATCGAAGAAGGGCCTTTGGGATCGGTTCTTGTTCTGCGGCAGATCGGCACTTTGCGCAAAGCAGCCTTTCCTCTTGAGGGAGATTGGAGCTTCCTTTACGACTCCGCCACGCAGAGCTGGGCCCCCTGGAACGCTGTCCTGGTCAAACGCCGTTGAATCGGCAATAATGAGCCCATGGATCCCCGCCAACTCCCGGTTTACCGGGAAAAAGACCGCATCCTCTCTGTATTGGAAGACCACCCCGTGGTTGTCGTCGAATCACCCACCGGCTCGGGAAAAACCACCCAGCTTCCGCTGATTCTTCATGAAGCCGGCTACGCGTCAAAGGGTATTATCGGGGTCACGCAGCCCCGGCGTATCGCAGCCGTCAGCGTCAGCCACTATATTGCACGCCAGCTGGGGTCGAAAATTCCCGGCCTGGTTGGCTACAAAATGCGGTTCGAAGATAAAACCACTTTTGAAACCCGCATGAAAATCATGACCGACGGCACTCTCCTCCAAGAAATCAAGGCCGACCCCAACCTCAGCCATTATTCGGTTTTGATGGTCGATGAAGCCCATGAGCGCAGTCTGAATATTGATTTTATCCTTGGTCTGTTAAAAAACATTCTCAAGGTCCGCAACGACTTCAAGGTTATCATCAGCTCCGCCACCATCAACGCGCAGGGCTTCGCGGACTATTTTGACGGGGCACCGGTCATTCATATCGAGACGCAGACCTACCCGGTCGAGATCTTTCATGAACCTCCTGCTGTCGAAAACGACGAGGAAGCCCTCCAACTCAAAATCGTTGAACTGGTCGGCCGACACGTACAGAACAAGGAAAAAGCGAAAACCACCGGCGACGTTCTCGTCTTCTTGCCGGGTGAGAAACTGATCAAAGATGCGACGATGTCCCTTGCCTCGTCCTCTTTTGCCCGAAAACTCTGGGTGATACCGCTGTACGGTCGGCTTTCGAGCGAGGAGCAGGAAAGGGTTTTCCTTCCCACCCCCGAAGGCAAGACCAAGGTGGTGCTCTCCACCAACATTGCTGAAACCTCAGTCACCATCGAAGGCATTACGATGGTAATCGATTCTGGTCTGGCGAAAATGAATTTCTACAATCCAAAGACGTTCACAGCTGCCCTGATCGAAAGCCCGGTAGCCAAAGCCAGCTGCCAACAGAGAAAAGGGCGTGCCGGACGAACGGGACCAGGTTCCTGCTACCGCCTGTTCAGCAAAGAAAACTTCGAGGAGCGACCGCTGTACACTCTCGAGGAAATCTACCGCACCGACTTGAGCGAAGTGGTGCTCCGGATGGCCGAACTGGGCATCCGCGATTTCGAGAGTTTCGATTTTCTTTCCCCTCCTGGCAAGCAAGGCATTCACGGCGCTGTCGATGCCTTGAACCTGCTCGAGGCTTTGGAAGAAGACCACAGCCTCTCAAAAATCGGCAAAATGATGGTGCAGTTCCCCCTTTTGCCCCGCCATAGCCGCATCATCGTGGAATCGGTGATGCGCTACCCCGACGTTTTAAGAGAAGTCACCATCGGCACCACCTTTCTGAGCACCGACAGTCCGTTTCTCCTTCCCCAGGGAGAGGAGATCGAAGCCAGACGCGCCCATCACCAATTTCGAGACCCGCTGGGCGATTTTGTCAGCTATTTAAAGATTTTCGATTCGTTCAAAAATGCCGCCAACCAGGAACGCTTTTGCATCAACGCCTACCTTGACTACAAAACCATGCAGGAACTCGTGAACATTCAAGGACAGCTTGAAGAAATTGTCAGCCGGATGGGAGTTCCGATCACCAGCGGCGGTCCTATCGACGACTATTTGTGCTGCGTGGCAAAGGGACTGATACAGTTTGTCTGTCTGCACACAGGCAGAGGGATTTACCGAAGTTTGACCGCTGAGAAGATCGGCATCCATCCTGGATCGGTGATGTTCAAAGAAACTCCGCCCTTTTTGGTCGCCGGTGAGGTCGTCAAAACGAGCCGGATGTACGCACGGTCTGTCTCTCCTATCAAAAAAGAGTGGTTGGGCCGGATCAGCCCGACTCTGTTCAGCAGCTTGATGGAAGCCGAACGGGGCCCGCGCAAATCCTATGACGAGGAACGCAGACCCGAACGTGACCGTGAAACACCGAAACCAACACGGAGCGACTCCCCTTCGTGGGAAGTCCGCATCGGTCGGGAAGCCTTTCCGCTCAGAGTGAGCAAGGGCAAGGAGAAGGTCGTCCTCTTTGAGTGGGAAAAGCTGGAACGCGTGCTTGTTTCCACAAAAACCACAAGCTTCCCCGAACTTAAGAATCTCAAGGGAGAATTGACGGTCGATGGATTCTCATTGCTGGCGGGAAGCAAGGCCAACCGCATCATCGAAGTCTGCCGTAAGATCGACCCGCGTCGAGACCGTTTGACGGCCTGGCCTCAGGGTGTCACTTGGTCAACCAAGACCAAACTCAAGGGCCTGGTACCGTTGCTGGACGAACTGATGAAGCTGACCCCCGTCAAGGCTGGGTCGCAGACACTGGGGTTCTTAGGCCTCCAGACAGACAACCGTGGCCAGTACTGGTTGAAGGTCGACAAGACCTTTCCTGAGGCGCTGGCCTTTACCCTTGCCAGTCTGGAAGCGCTTGCCGATGATGCCCAGGACGTGCTGGACAAGGCTGATTTCAAGGAAGTGAATGCCGCCTGGCGAAGGATCAACCAGTTGTTTTAGGGATGGCTGGGGACTACCGCAGCCAAAAAGGGTCCGTCGTGGCTGAGGCTCAGCTCAACCCGTTGGCCAGTGGAAGCTATACGGTAGACAGGCGGTTTGCCTTCAATGTCACCTTCTGCAAAGCCTTGTCTGACAAGAATTTCCTTGGCCAAAGCCCGAACTCCCAGGCTCTCGGCAGTTCCTGCAGCCAGGGGTCTGACTTCAAGAACAACGTTGTCCGGATGCTCACAGGCGAGGGCATGCACCCAACCGGAGCCACGGGTCCAAGTGACACCGATGTTCCAGCCCCCACGCCTAACCAGAGCCCGCCCTTCGCGGGTCAAAAACTCAACGACAAAGGCCGATGCAGAAAAGACAGCACCTGGCTTCGCCCTTGACCAGGCTTTGAAGGCAGCTTCCTTTGCGGCCCAAAGGGACCAAAGGGTGAAATCAGGTTCCCTCGAAACCGACACCAAAAGACGCTCAGCGGGTGTCAGGATGCGTTGGAGTAGCCGTTGATCAGAAGAACGCCCTACATTCTCTGGATCGTCCAACCAAACCAAATCGTTGCCGAAGGCCTCAACGGGAGAAATATGCCTGTTCCATTCCGGCAAGGCGCTGGACAATCTGGGTAGCCAGATCACGGGCGGCCCGCAGACCCGAATGGGGGGTGTGGGGATCGACCAGTTCAGCATCGATAAAGAATCGGTCACCCCGCCGCGGAACCGTCGATTTTCCTTCCTGCTTACGTCCGCGCATGTACAAACACAAGACTTGAGGCTTCAGACCATCCTGGCGAAGATCATCGATGATTTTCCCAATTCCGTAAGCAAAATTTTTCGTATCGACCCGGCCGGAAACCGATCGGGTACCCTCAGGGAACATCATAAGGCTCTGCCCCTTGGCCAGCAGAGCTTTCAGTTTGGTCATCAAGATTTTGGTCTGCTGAGGAGGGCCCTGCCGCACCACCGGAAGGCATTTTCCGATATAGCAGAAGAACCGCAACACGGCATTGTGGTAGAAGTTCTTTTTCTCCGGGGTATTCCAAGGAAAATGACGTGGCTTGGAAATGGCTTTCCAAGCCGGCGTCATGGCCCAGATCAACAGCAGCGAGTCAATCATGGTGAGGTGATTCGGGCAAAGAATGACGGGGCCTTCCTGTCGGGCCAACAACGAACGGATTTTGGCACGAAATGCCTTGAGATTCTCCATCCGATAGCCCAAAAAGCCCCGCAAAAGAAGCTGGGACACACCGAAGGTGAAGGGGACACTAATCCTGGCGATCAGATCCTGAAGCCTCACATTCAGCCGCTTCATGATCCTGCTCCTCAGTCCTTGACCAGTGCGACAATCTGGTCGACAGCGTCACCCAGTGTCCGGATCTTGTCGGCGGTGTCGTCGTCAATGGCAATGTTAAACTCATCTTCAAAAGCGAGGATGATATCGACCAGCCGGGCAGAATTCACGCCGAGGTCAGCGAGAATCTTGGTATCGCGGGTCGCCGCCTTGAGGGCATCGGCATTCTTGGCGAATGGGCCGATAATGGCCACCACCTTGTCGAAAGCTGCAGTTTGAGTCATATAAATCTCCTTTTTCTTATCGTTTTATATACCGTTGTTCGTATTTCTAAACAAAACACAACCGTTGACATCACCGAAACCAAAACTGGCTTTTGCCATCACTTGAATTTCGCGGTCCACGGTCTTGCGGACAATGCGTTCGGCATAGGGCTCCAGTGCCGGGTGCAGGTCCTCACAGTTCACCGAACCATGCAGAAAGCCATGGGACAGCTGAAGAACCGTAGCGACGCATTCAATTCCACCGGCGGCACCTAGAGCGTGACCGATCATTCCCTTGGTGGCATTGATGAACGGAAGCTGCGAAGGTTCAACCCCGAGGGCTTCCTTCCAGTTCTCCACTTCGTAGGGGTCGGCCATGGTCCCGGTCAGGTGGCCGTTGACAGCTTCGATTTCCGATCCGGCGATTCCTGCATCGGCTAGGGCGGCTTTGATGCAGCGGCGCACACCGGTGGGGTTGGGAGCCGTCATGCTGCCCTTTCCGCGCTGTCCCCCCGAGTTGACGGCTCCACCGATGATTTCGCAGTAGATTTTCGCGCCGCGGGCCTGAGCACTTTCCAGAGACTCCAGCATCAGAATGCCGGCACCGCTTCCGGGAATGAACCCGCCAGTGGTGGCGCTGAGGGGGCGGCTGGCCTTTTCCGGCTGATCGTTGAACCCGCGACCCAAAACCCGCATAGCGTCGAAGCCGGCCCAGACGTAGTGGGAGTGCCCCTCGGCTCCGCCGGCCAGCATGCGTTTGGAACGGCCTTCACGAATGGCAAAATAGGCATTAATCACCGCCTCGGTACCTGTGGTGCAGGCGGACGAGTTGGAGTAAACCTGACCGCCCAGGGCAAGGAGTCCCCCTACCCGAGCGCTGACGGCACTGGCCATGGTCTGTTCCACCGAGGTGGAACCGATACGGCGGACGGTGCCGGCATTGACATTGGGAATCACCAGCTCACCGAGGGTGTCGGCTCCGCCAACACCCGTGCCGATCACGGCCCCGGTGTCCCAATCGATATCATTCTCGGAATCTGTGGGCATCTTCAACCCAGCATCCTTCCAGCAGTCGATGGCGGCAATACCGGCGTAGATCATAGAGGCGTTCATTGCCAGAAGGAGGTCTTCGCTGAAATAGCTCTTCTTCACGTCTTCGCTGATTTCCGGAACCCCGCCGACTTGGCAGCCAAACTTCAAATCCTGAAGTTTCTGATGGAACCTTATGCCGGACGTGCCCCGCCGGAGAGCTTCCTCAAAGGCGGCCAGACCATGACCATTGGGGGCAACAACCCCCATGCCGGTCACAACGACCCGTTGTTTGTGTTCAGACATTTCGCACTCCTATGCCCGAGGCCGTACAAGTGGCCGCGAGGGTTCCATCGGCAAGGTGCATGGTGACCTTGGATTTCAATTTTTTTCGCCGCCAGAACTCCAGGTCACCGCGAATGGTCACGGTGTCACCGGGAAGAACGGACTTCAGGAATTCCACCTGGGCGTCGCTGAACAGTGTCAGCCAGTCGCTGTGCTCTTCAGGGGGAAGCTCAATTCCCACTTTATAGATGCCCAGCAATACCACACCGATCTGGCACATGCATTCGAGCAGGATAACGCCCGGTGTCACTGGCTTGCCGGGGAAGTGTCCGGGGTAGAAGAACTCGTCTTTCTTGAAGGTATAACGGCCGACAATATGGGTTTCACTGACTTCAAGAATCTCATCGACGTAACGGAAAGGTGCCTGCTGAGGAAGCAGCTCCAACAGCCTGACAGGAGAAAGCGGAGGATAGGTTTCAGCCACCGAACATACCTCCGTTGACGTGGATGATGGTACCAGTCACATACGAGGCATCGACAGCCAGAAACCGGACCACCTTGGCGACTTCTTCGGGCAACCCCATTCGTCCCAGGGGAATGCGGCTCAGAATTCCCGCCTGTACTTCAGGGGAAAGCTCAGAGGTCATCTTGGTCTGGATAAAGCCCGGTGAGACGGAATTCACAAGGATATTATACCCCGCCAATTCCATTGCCGCTGTTTTCGTGAAATTATCGATAGCTGCCTTTGTCATTCCGTAGGCTGTCTGGGTTGGATTTCCCGTGCTGCCCACCACACTCGAAATATTGATGATACGTCCTTCTTTGCGACGGATCATAAGTCGGGAAAGTTTCTTGGTCACCAGCCAGACGCTGCGCATGTTGGTGGCAACCGTTTTATCAAAGTCTTCGATTTTGGCGGAGAAGAGCGGCGCATCGAGCGCCAGCCCGGCATTGTTGACCAGAACGGCCAGAGGCCCTTTGTCCTTCAGGGCTTCGGCCAAGACATCGACCCCGGCGTCGGTGGAAACATCGGCACCGACGGTAAAACTGCCGGGCAGCTCGGCCGAAAGGGCTTCGGCGGCCACAGAGCTGGAGTTGTAATGAATGCCGACACGGTACCCAGCCTGGGCCAAAATCCGGCAGCAGGCGGCACCGATGCCGGTGGCCCCGCCAGTAACCACGGCTACCAGTTTGATTTCTTCGGTGCTCATCGCTGCATCACTCCCCCGACGGAATTTTCCGACGGATAAGGGTAATCGGGGTACCGGATGTTACGGAAAATACCGACCTTAGCGTCGGTCAGAGTGTAGATGGCCTCACCATCGACCAACACCTTGGCGCTGCCGATGGCCAGAGCGCTGTTGGAGGCAGGAAGGTCGGCGAACCGGCGGATATCGACTTCGTAACGTACTACCTTGTTGTACGGACGGATTTGGCCCAGGAACTCCACCGCACCGACTCCCAAGGCCCGACCCGAGCCTTGCGCCCCGCGCAAACCGGCATACAATCCGATCAGCTGCCAAACGGCATCGACGCCCAGACAGCCGGGCTGCACCGGGTCGTTGCGGAAATGACAGTGGAAGAACCAAGCGTCGACCAACACATCCTGTTCGGCAACAATGCGGCCCCGATTCCCATTGTGGCTGATTTCTGTGATCCGGTCGAACATGAGCATGGGCGGCGACGGAAGCGACGCAAAGCCGCCCTCGGGCACATCATCAATCAGGTTTCCGTAGGCCAGAGCTAAAACCTGGTTCTTATCGAGGCTGGCGCTCTTCAAATAGTCAGCATACTTCATGGTTTCTCCTGGGCCAACACCCGCAATGCCACTCCACCCCAGGTCAAACCCGAGCCGACAACCACCAGACCGACTTCGTCACCTGGCTGAAAGTGTTCCCAATTCTGGGATAGAACGGACGGGGCACCGGCAGCTCCGCAGTTGCCATAGTCCTGAACATTGTGGAGGTGCCGGTTTTCCGGGATACCGGCTCGTTCACAAATGGAGCTCAACATGCGGAAGTTGGCCTGATGACCGATATAGTAGGGATCGGTGCGGCTGAACGATGGTAGCAATTCCTTCCAGGTTTCTCCACCCTTGCGGATACCGAAGGTTTGAACGGCGGGTCCATGCTGGGTGAAGTGTCCGCCAGTGGGAATCGACACTTTGTCCCACCCAGAAGGGTCAGAATGCAGCGCCGTTGCCAAAACGCCGAACTTCCCTGGTTTGCGGGGAGACAGAACAGCGGCGGCGGCCCCATCACCCCAAAGAACAGCCGTCGAACGGTCACGGTAATCCACAGTCCGAGTGGTCATTTCTACCTGAACAATCAGAATGTAGTCAGGGAGGGTCGAAGATTTGGTGTTCATCAGGTTGTGAACCTGGGCTGCGAAGCTGGAACAGGCCGAGGAAACATCGTAGGCTGGAGCGACAATTCCCAACTCGGCGGCGACCTGGCACGCCTCAGCGGGAATGACGTGCTGGGGCGAACAACCACCGGCCATAACCAAACCGATGTCCGAAGCCTCAATACCAGCCCGGGCCAACGCCATCTTGGCTGCAAAAGCACCGGCTTGCGCGTTGGTGGCCGTCGAAGCGGCATGGGATTGAAGGGGATCGGCATTTCCAGTCGAACGGATATAGTCGAGATCCAGAACCGTCCGCCGGGACCGGATTCCAACCCGCTCGAGAATCCATTCGTCATTGGTTTCAATACCGAGCGATTCGAGAAACGCGTTGTCGATGACGGCGTCAGGATGCCAGTGCCCCAGGCCGAGCACCTGGAGTTCAAACCGGGAAGAATCCGGGTTAGCCGGCAATCCGCTCGCCCCCGTCGACTCTGATCAGAGTTCCGTTGACCCAGGCGGCGTCGTCCTGGCTTAACAATGCGATGACGCCAGCCACATCTTCGGGCCGGGTCAGCCTTTTAAAAGGGTTGCGGGCGATAGAATGCTCTTTCATCTGCTCGGCACCGGGAATGGCGTTCAGCGCAGGGGTATCGGTCACACCGGCCTGGATGATGTTGCTGCGGATGCCGTAGGGGGCATATTCGACGGCGATGGAGCGGCTGACGGCCTCGAGGGCCGTCTTGGCGGCGCTTACGGCGGCATAGCCACGCCAGGCGACTTCGTTTCCTTCGCTGGTCAGACCAAACACCCGGGCATCAGCGGCAAACAACTCCGCACGAAAGGCCGCCTGAACCCACGTCAAAAGACTGGTACCCATGCTATAGATGGTCCGGGCCATATCCTCATCCTCGGTCAGAGTCTCGCCGTAGATGGCCTTGAGTGCCTCATCCTTGACGGGAGCAATAGGTTTGAGGTTGCCAAAGGCAATGGAATGGAGAAGGACCCGCAACTTGCCTGTACCAGCGGCAGCTTTAAGACCTTCGAGCGTGGTGGCAATGCCTTCTGCACTTAAAGCATCAAGGTTGAAGGCGAGAAACCCATGTCCAAAAGACTGAATCTCGACGAATTCCTTTTCAATACGTTCCATGGAACCACGACGGTCGCGATGAACCAAACAAACGGAGAGTCCTTGGGAGGCGAGTTTCTTGGCAGTTGCCAGACCGAAACCACTGGAAGCCCCCAGGATGAGAGCCCACTGGTCAGAGGGAAAAAGCGACATGGGGGGATCCTTGGGTAGGGATGGGTGGATGGACGATAGTCAACATCTGCGGGAAACCATACGGTTCCTGCCGGGCCTCTGTCAATGATGAATTGAACCCGGGACCATTGAAATTCATCAAAATCCCCCCTTTTCTCCAGGGACTATCCCTTCAAAGGATAAATCACTTCATTCTCCCCCAGAGCGGAGGTGACAATTGCCCCCCGCTCGATCAAGGTGCGAAGCACATCGGGAATGCTCTTTTCGGGAATTCCCAGGTGGCCCGAGGCCCAGTCGGCAAAAGCCGGAATCGAGACCCTCAACCCCTTGATGGTGGGCGTTCCTTTAACACGGGCGTATTCGGCCAGGCCTTCCAGAACGACCTTGACCGTGTTGCCGGCCAGGGCCTGCTCAATAAGCTTGTTGGCCCCTCGAAGCCGTTTGGCCAGGTTGCGTATCATTTTGGCAGCAAATTCGGGATTGGTCAGAATGTAGGCATCGAGAACCGATTCGTTCATTCCCAGTAGTTTGGCGTCGGTCTTGGCGACTGCGGAAGCAGAGCGCGTACTGTCGTCGATCAGCGCCATCTCGCCGAAGAACTCACCCTTGGCCAAGGTTGATAGAACTTTGGCCGAGCCAGCCTGAGCTGCCTTGAGGATTTCCACCTCACCCTCAAGAATGACATACATCAAATCACCCTGAGAACCTTCTGAGAAAATCACCTCACCAGCCAAGTAGAACTTCACATTTTTCTGCAGATTGGCACGTGCGTCTGACATCACAGCCCCCTTTCCAGACAACCGAGAACCACCTCGTCCTCGACGGGTTGCTGCCAAGTTTTGCCCTGAGACTCTTGCAGAACAAACCGCACCAAACCGCCTTTCTTCTTCTTGTCCTTTTTCATGGCTGCCAGAATGGCCTCCGAATCGGCCCCAGGAGCCTGAAGCCTAAACCCGTAGGCCTCCATCAGAGCCGAGGCGCGTTTTCTCCAAGCCAGATCCGTCTTGCCCAGAGTTACTCCGAGATCCAATGCGCGACCCATTCCCCAGCAAACCGCCTCACCATGGGTCCAGGAACCGTCAAAGCCAAGCACAGCCTCAAGGGCATGCCCGAAAGTATGCCCCAAATTCAAGAAAGCGCGTTCACCGGTTTCACGAAGGTCCCGTTCGACCACCCCTACCTTGACCATGACAGCCCGAAAAACCAGTTCCTCCAAGACACTGGAATCACGGGCCAAAACGGCATCCCGCCGCGTTTCCAGAAGTTCCAGCAGGTGGAAATCGACCAGAAACGCATGCTTGATCACTTCGGCAAGGCCACTGCGGTATTCTCGATCTGACAAGGTTGTCAGCAAAGCCGGGCAGATTCGCAGTTCGTGGGCAGGATAAAAAGAGCCGACAAGATTCTTGTACCCGCGGTAATCGACTCCCGTTTTTCCACCCAGAGCCGCATCAACCATAGCCAGCAAAGTGGTAGGCACCAGAACCAGACGGCAGCCACGCATATACAGACTGGCGGCAAAAGCGGTCATATCGGTAACCACACCGCCACCGATTCCCGCTATCGTCGAATCTCGAGCCAGACCTAAATCAAGCGCTTGACCCAACACAGCCTCGACCTGCGGCCAGGTCTTGTGGGCCTCTCCCGCAGGCCAGACATGACGAGGAACACCGGCCTCGGAAAATAACACGGCTGTATTGGTGTCAAACACCTGAAAATCAGTCCCTTCTAAAAGGGCTTCCTTGGTTTTGTAAAAGCGAACCAGGGTGGTGAATTCCCCGGCGCGAAGGCGGATTTCGTCGACCATGTGGACAGTGTAGCGGTTCGTGGACGATAAAGGAAGGATGCAAGCCAATTTCGATACCCTGCTGAACGCCATCCTGGCTCTCCTTTCCATCCTTAACCCAATAACCGTTGTACCGATGTATTCGGAACTGACCAAAGATCTTGAAAAAAAGGACCGCAACCGGCTGTTCAATACCGCTGTCTTTGTCGGCTTTCTGACTCTGTTTATCCTGATGTTTACCGGCCGCTGGGTGATGGAAGCCGTTTTCCAGATCCATGTGGCAGAGTTCCGCATTGCAGGTGGAATTCTTCTCACCGTCATTGCGGTCAAGCAGATCGCCTTTTACAATCCGGAAGAATACCAGGCCAGTCCGGGCAAAGTGATGGAGATGGGCGTCGTCCCGATGGCCGTCCCCCTGCTGGTCGGACCCGGAGCCATTGTCACCTCCATCCTGGTTCTCGATCGCGACGGATGGATCATCGCAACGCTGGCGCTGTTGGTGAATCTCGTGATTGCTTGGGTGGTTGTCCGGTTTTCCCCCACCCTGTCAAAACTGATGGGACGGTTTGGTACCCTGGTCATCGCCCGCATTCTGTGGATCTTTATTGCGGCCATCGGTGCTCACTTCCTGATCAGTGGTATCAGCGAAGTTTTCGGAGTGAATTTGCCAATTCTCACCAAATTCTAACAAAGTTCTGATATGGGAAACGGAAAGCAAAGGAATACTGGCGTAATGGTCCTCCCGCAACCGGTAATCGTCCTCTTGAGCCTGTTGACTCTCGTTCTGACTTCCTGCCAACAAGATCCCCTGAAAGGTCGTTTGTTGCTTTCAGGCAGTTCCACGCTGGCACCCTTGGTAGGAAAAGCCGTCGCCCAGTGGAAAACCCTTCACCCAAAAATGGAAGTGCACATCGAGGCCATAGGTTCCGATGCGGGGTTGGAACGGCTGGTACGGTACGACGATGCCGACCTCGCCCTGATGAGCAGACCGTTAACCCAAGCCGACAAGGACATGGCAGGACTCCGGGGAAAAGAGCTGGTCGCTCTTCCCGTCGCATGGGACGCTATCTGCATTGTCGTGCCAGTCTCCAACACCTGGGCCCGGTCTCTGACGCGTGACCAGGCGTCCAGCGCTTTTTCAACGGCGGAACTATGGTCTGATTTGAATCCGGATTGGCCATCAAAGCCGATTCATCGTTTCGTCCTGGGTCCTCGTTCGGGCACCACCGACTTGTTTGCCCAAGCCCTCCTGTCGGGGGATAAACCAAGGCTGCTCAATGCCGAACGGGTTCAGTCCAGCGAAGATGATCAGATACTGGCCCGAGGTGTCTCGCAAGTGGAAGGATCCATCGGTTTTCTGGGTTGGACCTCTATACAGAACTCCCGTGAGACGCTCAGAGTGGTTGCTCTTGACGGAATTGAGCCGTCGACAGCTTCCATTCAGGACCGGTCGTATGCGCTTCCCAGACAACTTTGGCTGGTGGGCAACAGGGATTCGATACAGGCAAACCTAATGGTTCAGTCCCTGCTTCGATTCCTTTATGAGCAGTATCCGTCCCTCATTTCCGGTACAGGTCTGATCCCTCTATCCAACTCAGAACGTAGCAAAACCTTTTAAAAAAGGAGGAACCCGTGGCCTACGGAACAATACTGGTTGTCGAAGACAACCCTGATATTCTCGAACTCCTGGCTTACAATCTTGAAGCTCAAGACTATCATGTCATTCGTGCTATGACCGGTGAGAACGCCCTTGTCCAGGCAGTCCGGACCAATCCGGACCTCATCATCCTTGATGTCATGCTGCCGGGAATCAACGGGCTGGATGTCTGCCGCAAGCTCAAACAGCAGGAGGCGACCCGTGCTATTCCCATCATTTTGTTAACCGCCAAAAGTGAAGATACGGACATTATCAGCGGTCTGGAGCTGGGAGCTGACGACTACATCACCAAACCCTTTTCAACCAAAGTTCTGGTAGCCCGGGTTCGTGCTGTTCTGCGTCGGTCCTCCGAAGAGACCACACCAGAGACTTCCTCGTTCCTGCAGGTTCACGGCATCACTCTCGATGAGGCAAAACACGTCGTCACAGTAGATGGCTCCACCGTTGATCTGCCAGCCACCGAATTTGCCATTTTGAAGCATTTGATGGGTAGTCCCGGATGGGTTTTCAGCCGCAACCAGATCATTGATGCTGTTCGAGGGGGAAACTATCCGGTTACCGAGCGTTCCGTCGATGTTCAAATTCTTGGGCTAAGGAAAAAACTAGGTTCCCAGGGGCAGTTTATTGAAACCGTTCGGGGGGTTGGGTACCGTTTGAAGGGCCTTTCGTGAAACGCACCAGTTTTTTATTGAAATTCCTGCTGGGCTTGACCTTGCTTCTCTTGGCGACACAAACCTTGCTACTTGTGTTTTTCACACAGAGAATCCGCCAGGACCTTCAAGAAACTACCCTGACCAGTTTGCGCACCTCGGCCCTGCTCCTCAAGGAATGGGCCCGACCCGAGCTTGTCTCACTGTTTTCAGGCCAGTCCTCCGATGTTTTGGGAAGAGTCTCCAACCGGGCCGGATACCGAATCAGTCTGCTCGATGCCCAAGGAGCACTCCTTCAAGATACCCATCTGACACCGGGCGTGTTCCGTGATGGCGGTCCTTCACCGGAACTAGACCAGGCACGGCAGACCGGCGAGGGCTGGAGCTCAGGTTATTCACAGGTCATGGACAAGCCGCTCCTGACCTACGCCCTAGCCTTTCGCGATGGAGGCCCTCTCTTGGGCTTCATTCGCATGGCAACCCCTCTCGATGGATTGAATCAGACGCTGGACGGTCTTTTCGTCTTCTTCCTGTCTTTCACTTTCAGTGCTTTAGGAATTGTTTTTTTTCTGGCATGGTTGTACAGCCGTGTCTTCAGCAGGGGTATGGGAACCCTGATCCGCAACTCGGGGGCCTTTGCCCGGGGCGAAGCCTACGAAACCGTCTATCTGGAACGTCCCCGTGAATTGCGGCTTTTATCCTTGGCGCTCAACAAGCTCTATGTTCAGCTCGAAGAAAGAATTGAAACTGTTCACCAGCAAAGGGACGAACTGGCAGCCATCCTTTCTGGTATGGTCGAGGCTGTAATCGTGCTCGACAACCAGCTTCTGATCAAGACCATGAACCCGGCAGCCAGAAGGATGTTTCCTTTTGACAGAGACCCAATAGGGACAAGCCTGATCGAAGTCTGCCGACACTCTTCTCTTGATGAGTTTGCCAGGCTTCAATTGACCGAAGAATCGGCTTCTTCCCGTACAGAGATTCTTCTCAGGGATCTGGAGACCACCCTTCAGCTGCAAGGAGCCGCACTGCGCACCGAGGCAGGGCGGCGCTGGGGGGTGGTTCTGGTGATGATCGATATCACCCAGCTCAAGCGGTTGGAAGCCATGCGCCGTGACTTTGTCTCGAACGTCAGTCATGAGCTGAAAACGCCCATCACCAATATTCTAGGCTATGTGGAAACCCTGACAGAAGGAGCGATCGACAACCCCCTCAAAGCCAGACCCTTCCTCGAGACCATTGAGCGCCATGCTGTTCGCTTAAGTCTGATTGTCGACGACCTTCTTATCCTGACCCGGTTGGAGAACAGCCCGCCCATGGAAGGAGAACGTCGCCAAGTCAATCTGACGGAACTGGTGCCGGCCGCCCTTCCCATTGTTGAGGAGAAAGCTCGGGTCAGGCAGGTGCAGATCGAAACATTTTTGCCCAACGAACCTCTACGGACCACAGCCTACCCCTTGCTCTTGGAGCAAGCACTGGTCAATCTCGTCGACAACGCAGTGAAATTCTCTGATCCTGGCAGCCGGGTTCTTGTGACGCTGGAAGTCCTTCCCATAGGCTTCGAAATTCGTGTTGATGACGAAGGTCCGGGGATTCCTGCAAATGAACTCAACCGTATTTTTGAGCGGTTTTACAGGACAGAAAAAGGAAGAAGCACCCCTGGAACGGGTCTGGGGCTCGCCATTGTCAAGCACATCCTCAACCTCCATCGGGGTACCGTTACGGTGGAAAGCCCCGTTCCGGGAACGAGAAAGGGCACCCGATTTGTCCTTCATCTACCGCTTACCGCCGAATCAGCTCTAGGGCTGGGCGGGCCAGAAGATCCGGAATAGAGCACCATGGTCGGGAACGGATTCCACTTCAATCGTTCCAGCGTGTTTTTTGACCACGGAGAAACAAATGGACAAACCCAAGCCCGTACCATTTGCCTTGGTGGTAAAGAACGGATCGAAGATTTTCTTCTGGTTTTCCAACGAAATTCCCGGTCCGTTGTCTCGTATGATGAGTTCAACATAGGCTCTGGGTTGCAAATCCCGACCAGAAGGCCCGGGAGCCGGTATGTTGTTCACCGAAACACTCAAGCTTCCACCAGAAGGCATCGCTTGTTTGGCGTTGAGAAACAAATTCTCCAGCACCTGATGAAACTGGGCCTCGTTGGCAATCAACTTCCAAGGTTCTTCAGTGATCTGCAGCGACCAGGTTACCGAACTACCGTTCATCGCGAAATTCAGAAGATTCGTCAGCGGCTCCTGAAGGTGCAACAGACCTTTTGCCGGTTCGCCACCCTTGGCGAAGGTCAAAAGCTGCTGGGTGAGCGTGCGGGCCCGCTGAAAGGGACCCAAAGCATGATCAAGGTATTCGATGACTCGGTCCGGTTGGTCTGCATTCATCCTGGCCAACTGAATAAATCCAAAGATGCCGGTCAGCAGGTTGTTGAAATCGTGGGCGATGCCGCCGGCAAGAAGGCCAATAGACTCCAGCTTCTCTGACTGCCTCAATCGTTCCTCGATCCTATCTCGCTCGGTCATATCTCTCAGCAGGAGCACTCTTCCTCGGGCACCTCGGATTGGATCGGATAAGGAAGAAACCTGGGCCTCAAGGTGCAGAACCGTTCCGTCGGGCCGATGCCGGAACCACGGCTGAAAGTGTTCCTTGGCTTCCCAGGGTAAATCAGCCCCTAAAGTGGGCCAGGGACTGCCTATCGAGGAGGGTCGATCGAGCAGGCGCGCGGCGGCTTGATTGACCAAGGCCAGCAAACCCTTTTCATCGACAGCGACAACACCGTCTCCGATGTTATTGAGAATGACCGAGAGTAGATCTTGTTCTCTCTGGAGAGCTTCCTGCAGTTTGTTTTGAGGTGTCACATCGATGGCCAATCCCGTCCACACAACTCCACCGTCAGCCTGTTTCTGGGGAAAAGCTGTAGCCAGAACCCAGACAATCGAACCATTGGGCCTGATCAGCCGAAACTCAAGACTGAACACCGTCAGAAAAGCCCGGGATCGGACTCCTGCCTGATAGAATTTTCTTCGATCGCCAGGATGAAGGGTCCTAAGCATCAAACTGGCGTCGGCTTGAACCTGGGCCGGCGAGAGGGGCAACAGCAAATCAATGCCGGGGCTGGCGTAGAGAATCTGAAAGCCATTGCTCGGATGGTAGCGGACTTTATAGAAAAGTCCCGGGACCAAGTTGGCCATATCAGAAAGAAACTGCTCAGTTTCCTTTCGGCTCTGATCCTGAGTTCGGGCTTGGAGACCAAACGCCAGGTCCTCGGATAGCTCTTGTAAAAGGGCTGCCTCTTCCGAAGTGAACACCCCCTTCGTCCGAGAATAGAACCCTAAGCAACCCCATACCTGCCCGTTCATCACCAAGGGAAAGAGAGCCGCCGATTCCCAACTGCCAAACCGGGCATCAGCGCCCTGCCCCAGGTCGTTATTGACAATGGTCCGCCCACCCTCGAGGACGTGTTTTTCCCAAAAGAACGGAGGGGAAACACCCTCCCCGGCTTCGGCTGCCGTTATCAGAACTTGGCCTTTTCTCTGGGTCACCCGAACCCGCTCGAACGGCCCCAGGCGTCCAGCAACGACGCATACCTCCTGAAGCAACTCTTGTGGGTCAGTAATCCGGACAATCGATTGGTTGGTCTCAGAAAGGATGCGGTACATCCGTCCCAAACGAACCACTTGAGCTTCCGCATTGATTTGGGCTTTTCGAACCCTGGAATCTTGAAGCAAGCGGCTGACAGCAAAGGGAAGTCTTGCCAAATTGTCTTTCAAAATGTAGTCGCTCGCTCCACGCCGCATCATCTCAACAGCTAGATCTTCACCCACGCGGCCCGATACCACAATGACGGGTGTCTGCGGCCAGCGGGTCCGAACCCTGTCCAGAACTTGATCTCCGGTCATCGGGCCTAAAAAATAGTCGGTGATGACCAGATCCCAGGGTGCCTCAAGGGCACGCACTAAAGCAGGGGCATCTTCCACACGGTGGCACTCCACCTGAAGACCACCAGCCCGAAGCGAGTGAAGGAGAAGCCTTTCATCTTCGGGAGAGTCTTCGACCAAAAGCAGACGGAGATCAGGTTCCACCGGCACCACCTTCGTATCAAATTGTCGTCGAAGGTTCTTCCCGGGGCAAGGGGGGTGGCCGATGGTCGGTGGAATCCAGAATCTCGTCGGGAAACAGTTCCATACCCACTTTCAAAATATCCGAGGATCGATGAAAGGTTTTGTAGGGTGGACTCAGAAGCTGACGCCACTTTCTTGCCCCCCTGAACCCTGCAAACAAATCTGTCATATGCCGGTAGATCTTATGGGGGAACAGATCTTTGGCCTGCCAAGTGTCGAAATAAGGAATCAATGCCAGCAGAACAGAACGTCGAGTGATCAGCGGCAAAGGATCACCGAAGACTGCCCGTTCAGCCGCTGTCAAAAAATAGGGATCTTCATAAGCGGCTCGACCTACCATGACCCCGTCAACAGCGTCGTATTGGGGCAGAAGCGCATCGAGGGTACGAAATCCTCCGTTGATCTCGATGGTCAGTTCAGGAAAATCCCGCTTGAGCCTATGAACTTCTTCATAGCGCAACGGGGGTATTTCGCGGTTCTGCCGGGGATCCAGACCCTCAAGTATGGCAATCCGTGCATGGATTATGAACCTGTCAGCACCGGCTTGGGCACAGGCTTCGACAAATTCGACCATCTCCTCATAACTCTCACGGACCACGCCGTGGCCGCGAATACCAATGCGGTGTTTCACCGTCACCGGTTTGCCAGTGGAATCCTTCATGGCTTTCACCAGGTCGGCGACCAGGGCCGGTTCCGCCATCAAGCAGGCCCCGAAATGCGCCTCCTGGACTTTATCAGACGGACAACCACAGTTCAGA
The DNA here is from genome assembly GCA_020049045.1 of Spirochaetota bacterium. GTDB lineage: Bacteria > Spirochaetota > Spirochaetia > JABEVK01 > JABEVK01 > JAIFLN01. The sequence goes on from JAIFLN010000177.1 coordinate 21,395, forward strand.
TTGTATTCATCGTACGCCCATGCCTCGGCTTTTTTCACCGATTCAGCCACAGCCGAGGGGTCATCTCCGGCAATCTGCAGGGCTAATGGCCTTTCAATGGGATCAAAATCGAGGATGTATTCCGATTTTCCCCGAAGAATGGCCCCCGTTGTATGCATCTCTGTGTAGAAAAGGCTTCGGGGAGCCAACTGGCGGAGAAAATACCGAAAATGCCGGTCGGTCCAATCGACCATAGGTGCGACGGACAACAAAGGGCGGATGGACTATTCCCGGGGAGGGCGAGGTTTGTTCACGGCCTCGTTGACCCGAAGGCGTCGACCTTCAAATTCCTTGCCGTCAAGGTCGGTAATCGCTTGCGAAGCACCTGCATCGGTTGCCATTTCGACAAAGGCAAAGCCACGAGGCTGCTGGGTCTCCCGGTCGCTGACAATGGTGACTCCCGCAACATCACCGTAGCGGGAAAAAAGGCCCTCGAGGCCCTCGGCGGTGGTCCTGTAGTTCAGGTTGCCAACGTAAATCTTCTTACCCATGATCCATCCTTGCCGCATTTTATGCAAAGAAATCGAGATCCGTCAACGGTTCAAAAGAAAGATGTCTGTCCCCCGGGGTTCAACTGCTTGAGGCAGGCCAGAAACAGTTCAAGGCAGACTCTCGCGTCGTCCTGAGCCCGATGGGCATCCAGTGCTTTGACACCTAGATCCTGGGCCAAGCTTTGGAGTTTATAGTTCGGACGACCGGGAAAGGCCTTTTGGGCCATAACCCGGGTATCTACAAAGTCATTGGAAAGCTGTCCCAGACCAAGGCGTCCCATCGAACTGCGTACAAATCCCAAATCGAAGGTCGCGTTGTGGGCAATCAGAACCGAACCTTGAATAAACGACAGGAATTCGGGAAGCACTTCGCGGATTGTCGGCTTTCCTTCCAGCATGGCGTCTGTAATCCCGTTGACGGCAGCTGCCCCGGGAGGCATGGACATTTCCGGGTATACCAGCACTCCAAATTTCGCAACCTCCCGCCCATCCACGAATTTGACGGCACCGATTTCGACAATTTTATCCAGTTGCGGAGAAAGTCCAGTGGTCTCAAGGTCGAAGGCTACCAGCACGAGATCCGGATTCTGCAGAGATTCGTAGTCCTGCCGTTCTTTCATCAGCGGATCATCCCATCGAGGGCCGCATTGATGGCTTTGACCTTGGCCTCCACCTCGGTTCGAGCCTGAGCAAGGGGAATCCCCTGAGCCGCGCGGCAGGAAGCATAAAATTTGATCTTCGGCTCGGTACCGGAAGGACGAACCGTGACCGTCGACCCGTCCTCCAACACGAACTGGACAACATCAGCAGCGGGAAGGTCGATGTCTTTCTTGACGGAACCGTCGGAAAGCCGGGTTGTGCCGTTCTGGTAATCCAAAAGTTTGGTCAGAGCTAAAGGACCCACGACCTTGGGGGGAGTGGTACGGAGCCCGACCATAAAGGCCTTCATGGTTTCAAGCCCTGCCTGACCCTTGAAGGTTTTGCTGATCAGAATTTCCTGAAAAAATCCATATTTCTCAAAGAGTCCATTCAAGGCCTCCATGACCGATCGGCCATGGCTGAGGTGCCACAAAGCCATTTCAATTGTGATAGCAGCTGTGCTGATGGCATCTTTATCACGCACGGAATCCCCAAAAAGGAACCCGTAACTCTCCTCTCCACCAAAGACATATTTCCAGCCGTCTTTTCCTTCGTCGAACTGCTTAATCTTCTCGCCGATGTACTTGAACCCGGTCAAGACGCGGATCGTTCTGGCACCATAGTCTTGGGCTATCAGGTTGTGTAGCTCTGTTGTCACAATAGTATTGATAAAAACGGGTTTTGGAGGCAGCTTACCCAGGGCCTTCAGGCTCGAAAAGATATAGTCAGCCAAGAGAGCCCCGAGCTGGTTGCCGTTCAGCAGCACCCATTCTCCCTTCCAGGGAACACCGATTCCTATTCGGTCGGCATCTGGGTCAGTTCCCAAAATCAAGTCGGCACCTTCCCGTGTCGCCTGTTCAATGGCCAGCTTCATAGCCGAGTGTTCTTCAGGATTGGGTGAGGTAACCGTTGGAAAATTGCCGTCGGGAACGGCTTGACTGGCCACCGTGCTGAGAGTGATACCCAAGTCTTTCATGATGCGCGGAAGAACTGTGGTGCCGGTGCCGTGAAGAGGAGTGTAGACGATTTTGACTTTTCCAGCCTGCTGAGCAAAAAGTTCCGGACGGATCGACTGAGCCTTAACCATGGCGCAGTAGGGTCCATCGATTTCCTCGTCGATTTCCACCAGCATTCCCTGCTTCAGGGCATCGGCCTTGGTCATCGTTTTGAAGGCCGTGACTCTGCGGACCTCTTCAATAATGCCAGAATCATGCGGCGGAACAACTTGGGCACCATCGGCCCAATAGACTTTATAGCCGTTGTATTCCGGAGGATTATGACTGGCAGTAACCACAATGCCGGTGGTCGCCTTCAACTGCCGCACGGCAAAAGACAATTCGGGAGTGGGCCGGAGGGCTTTGAATAAATAGGTCTTGATACCATTGGCAGCCAGAACCAAGGCTGCCTCAAGAGCAAAAAGATCGGAGTAATTTCGGGAATCGTAGGCAATAACCGCCGATCTTTTTCCTGAAGCCGCTGCGTTGACATAGGTAGCAAGCCCCTGCGTCGCTGAGCGGACCATAAAGGGATTCATCCGGTTGGTCCCACCGCCAATAGTTCCCCGTAAACCGCCGGTACCAAAACTCAGAGCCGTATAGAACCGCTCGTTTAATTCAGCCCAGTTTTCGGCCTTCAGCTGGTCCTCGACATCCTTACGAAACACAGGATGATCTTCACGGGCCAAATAGGCCTGAGCAGCGTTTCGCAGTTCTTCATTGGTCATGGATTCCCTCCGTCAATCAGTTTCGTTCCAAAAGCGGCTCAAGCCAAGAGCCAAAAGAAAGAGGATCAGAAAAAACGACGTTGGCCCCGGCTTTCCGCAATTCTTCTTCACCACGGAAACCCCAGGCAGCTCCACAGGCCACAACGGAAGCCCGGCCTGCGGTGACCATGTCAACGTCCGAATCCCCCAGATAAGCGCAGCACGACGGTTCGACACCCCAGGCCTGCAACATTTCCAGCAAAACAGTCGGATCAGGTTTATGGGGCTTGCCAGGCCTGGCACCGAAAACAGCTTCAAAAACAATATTGGGAAAAAGGGTTGCCACAATAGCCTTGGTAATGCCGTCCTCTTTATTTGAGAAAACACCGAGAGGAACCCGTCCGTTCAGATCGGCAAGCATTTGGGAAACCCCATCGTAGGCACGAGTCTCTACCACAGGATTGGTGCGGTATGTCGTCAACACCTGGTGATAGGCGCCTTCCAGTTCTTGCTCGGAAAAGGGTTGATCGGCGCTGGCGGTGACCAGAAGCTGCTTCAGACCCCAGCCGATCATGGTGTTGTAAGATTCCAGAGGATGCGGGTGGCGTCCATGGGCTGCCAATGCAGCATTGACCGCCGAAGCGATGTCCGCCAGACTGTCAACAAGGGTTCCATCAAGGTCGAAAACCACGGCGCGAAGGGTTGGGGCCTGTTTCATATCCATAGTTTCTGATAACAGGGATTCAGAGGAATGGCAAGACGTGGCAAAAAAAACTGAAGACAGGCGGGGATCAGCCGCATTCGACCGCCACTTTGCCGCCATCTATGGCGAACGTTGGCCGGTGCTCCGAAAAGCCCTGGAAGCACCTGGCAGACCAGAGGCTCACCTTTCGGGATTGGTAAAACCGTACTTTCTCGATGGCGCCTCAGTCCTGGCGGCCCAAGCCCTTGGAGTTCAACCTGGGGAAGAAGTTCTCGATCTTTGCGCAGCGCCAGGGGGGAAATCTTTGGTTTTGGCCCTTGCCCTGCAAGGGGTTGGCCGACTGGTCTGCAACGACCGCAGCTCTGACCGAAGAGGAAGATTGAAACGGGTCCTCGAGGAACATTTGTCCCCTCACCTGCGGTCCATTATCACAGTAACGGGTTACGATGCCACCCGATGGGGACTTCATGAACAGGAAGTTTACGATAAAATCCTCTTGGACGCCCCCTGTTCCAGCGAGAGGCACCTTGTTCACAGCCCTGCCCATTTAGCTCAATGGTCAGCCCACCGCACCAAGACCTTGGCGCAGCAGGCTCTTGCCATGCTCTGCGCCGCCTTGGAAGCCCTGAAGCCCGGCGGCATTCTGGTTTACAGCACCTGCTCCATCAGCCCGGAGGAAAACGAAGGCCTCCTGGAACGGTTTGCTTCCAAGAGGCCAGGTGCATGGAGTTTGCTGGAAAAAAATCTGACCCTGCCTGACGAAGCAGGCGAAGGCCCGTTGTTTTGGGCCCGACTGGAAAAACTTACACGTATTCCTTGAGCTCGCGGATCATTTTCAATCCCCGCAACTTGGTGATGGCCTTTTCCTGAATCTGGCGGACCCGTTCCCGCGTGATTCCAAGCATCTTGCCCGTCTCCTCAAGAGTCAAAGGACCTTCCCCCCCCAACCCGAAACGCAACTGGAGAATTCGCATTTCTCTTTCACTCAGCTGTTGAAGGACAGAACCAAGCGTGTCTTGCAGAGTCAGACTAAAGACATCCTCAAAGGGTTCATGAATGTTTTCATCGCGGATCAGATCTGACAGCCGGGTGACACTTTCTTCGTCGACGGTCCCGTCCAACGAAGCAGTCTCCTGACTGATCTTCAGAATCTCCTTGATTTTGTCTTCGGAGAGGTTCATGTAGTCAGCCAATTCTTCATTGGAGGGATCGCGACCGAGTTCCTGGGTTAGATGTTTGGCAACGAAATAGCATTTTTTGATGGTATTGAGCATATGGATGGGAATGCGGATGACCCTTCCTTTGTCTGCCAGGCTCTTGATGATGGCTTGACGGATCCACCAAGTGCCGTAGGTAGAAAAGCGACAACCCTTGGTGTAGTCAAACCGCTCAACCGCTTCAATCAGCCCGATGTTGCCTTCATCGATCAGGTCCAACAGGGATAGTCCACGATGCTGGTACTTCTTGGCAATCGAGACAACCAGGCGGAGGTTGGCATTGATCATTCGGTTCTTCAACGCCAACAGAAGCTTTTCCTTCTGCCTGATTGGAACTTTCAACTCCTCCGACAGGGTCTGAATATCCAAACCTTCCAACAAAAGACGCATTTCTGCTTTGGCAGTTTGGATTTTCTCACCAATTTCCTGTTCCTGAATCACCGTCAACAGTGGAAATCTGGAAATCTGCTTGAGGTACAGGGCCAGAGGATCTGTCTCGCTCCCATCCAGAGCTAAGACATCGGATTCCTGGATCAGCAAGAACCGTTCCTCCGATTCCATCACGTTGTCATGAACACGCATAGGACACCCCACTAGCGAAGTACAATTTAGGACGGGTTAACCCCGACGTCAAGTTCTTTCTTGATCTGGATTTCAACGCTTCACCGCGAAAACATCCAGAGACTCATTCTGTTTGAAGGCAAAAAACGACAACTTTTGTGAGGTACGGGGCGAAGTGTTGCCCAGAACTTGGCCTTTTGTTACCGCCTGACCGTATTCCACCAAAGAGCTTTCATAATTCCCATAGGCAAATACCACTTTGTCCTCCGCTTGAACCATAAGGACGCGTCCGACACCTCGGAATTCACCTTGGTAGATTACTGTCCCAGCACTCACAGAGCGAAAGGGCTCGCCCGTTGTGGAAAAAGTGACAGCCTTCAGCTTGTCTTCTTCCGCATGAGGCTTCTTTTCAACCGGCCAGAAAGGCCCCACAACAACCCGACTTTTGAAGGGCACAAACAAGGTTTGTCCCGCTTTCAGTACTGACGCGGCTGTCAGACCGTTCCATTCCAAAACCAGCGCCAAATCGACCTTCCATAGGCGGCTTAGCGAGTACAAGGTATCACCAGCTTTCACACTGTACCGTTCAGGCAAGGATAACGATTCCCCTGCCTTGAGCTTTTCCAGATCGAGTTCAGGATTCGCGCGCTTGAGAACCTCAGTAGGAATTTTCTTCTTCTGAGCAATAACTCCTGCTGTATCGCCCTTCTGAATGACGTAATCATCAGCCGCAGCGGTCAGCACAAGGAGAAGGGAAAAAAAAAGAAGGCCAATGACCTTTTGGATCATGCCTTCCTTGTCGGATAACTCCATCCGGAAACTTGAATCGGAATGGGTGAAAACCCTCCGGAAAAACGTATTTCGTAAAATGGGAAATGGCAGATTCGAACTGCCGACCTCTTGCATGTCAAGCAAGCGCTCTAACCAACTGAGCTAATTCCCCAAGCATCGACACAGTAATAGAAACGGCCCCTACTGTCAAGCCGAACCGTTTCCTACTGTAAAGAACTGACTACCCTTTCGAGAACCTTAGTGCGGTCGAGGGGCTTCACAATATAATTCTTGGCACCTAGCAAGAGCGACTGTTTTACCAAGTCTTGTTTTCCCAAGGCACTGATCATGACGACTTTGGCGTTCTTGTCAAACTCCATAATCTTCTCAAGAGCTGTCACACCGTCCATCTTGGGCATCGTAATGTCCATGGTCACCAAGTCAACATTGGGAAACAGCTCTTTATACTTCTCTACACCCTGTTCGCCGTCACCTGCTGTAGCAACGACCTCAAATCCTTCGCTGGTCAAGATTTGACCGATCTGTTTTGTGACAAACATAGAGTCATCGACAACAAGGACTCTGTAAGAGGAACCATCAGGCCGCCGGCCATCCGGGTCCTTTTGGTTGATAGTTGGAAAATCCACCTTAGTTTTCATGCCAAGCCTCAGGACCTTTCCCGGACCGCGACATTAATCTCAATGTTCCCGTGAGGACTCTCCATGGGGACAATCAGCGCTTCTACTTCCTGATCGCTGATCTCCATATTGTCTCCGGTAATCAAGGCAGGCGGGGTCAAATCGAACTTGAAACCCAATTCATGTAATTTCGTAACAGCTTGCGCGGTAATCATGTTGGCGAGCTCACTGATGGTTGCCTTCACCAAATCGTCAATCTCAGTCAATTCTTCCATGTTCATGACAGAAGCAATTTTGATGGCAGTCTGTTTACTCATATCGAACAAAACACGGCCTTCAACCTCACCGGCCAAACCGACAATCGCAGCAACTCCCATGACAGGTTTTGTTGCCGATTTTAGAAACAAGTTTCCCCGCTTCACCTCTGTTGCCAAAACTTCAGTCAGAACATTGTAAGCCGCTTCGACGAACGGGTTGATGTACTCGACACGCATGTTAACTCCTCTGGAAGCGACAACGCGCTAAATCTTCTGATAAACCGACCAAGTCGCGTTTCCGATAGCCTTCCAATCAGGATGGCTCAGTTTCTCATTGGTCCCTAATACCAAATATCCACCAAGACGAACTTTATCAGAAAGTTCCGTAATCAATTTGTCTTGATCCGAGGGCTTGAGGTAAGAGATCACATCTCGCATCACTGCCAAATGCACCTCAGGCATGGGATTCAGATGGTTCACATCATGAAACTCAAACAGAACTTTCGCTTTCAGCTCAGAATTGAACTGAAGACCATTTTTTGCCTGTACGGTATATTCTGTCCAGGAAAGGTCCAAGTCCTCGTCTTCGAGGATAAGGCTGGGAGCGGTGGAAATGCTCAACAGGTCATTGTCGCTTGCCCAGATTTTATAGTTCTTTTCTGAGAAACAAGTTTGAATCATCAGTGCTAAACTATAGGATTCATACCCTCGTCCACAACCGGGATTCCAAACCACTAAGGAAGCCGTTTCAAAGGACATCAGCTTGGCCAAAGAGGTTGCTGCTTCTGACGACCAAAGCCGACCGGTGAACGGTGAAGGAAAGGTCGCCAGGAATTCGTCGGCTTCGTCTTTCTGGGTTAACTGGAAATCCAACCCTCTATCCTGCCTGGATTTCTTCCATTCTGCCAAGCGGCTCCCCACCCACTCGCGATTGAGCGGTGAGAGTTGGAACTGTCCAAAGGCAGCCAGAGTCTCACCGACAAACTGTAGATCGAGAGGCAAGACCTGCACACCTGTCGGTGCCTCAATCACAGCTTCGGAAGCCCCAGCATCGACAGAAGTCTGCTCAGGGGCTGTAGCGGCAGGAGCGGTGTGGGTGGAAGCTTCAGACTGACCGAAAATCCGATCAACATCCAGAATAATGTAAAGACGGCCCTCGTTCTCGATAACCCCGTTGATGTACTGAATATTGATATCACCAAAAATCGGATGCGGAGGTTGGATGGAATCCGAGGAGATACCCACAACCTTCTCAATCGTATCAACCACAATGCCCAAAACAAGGGAATCCAGCCGTAAAATGACGATGTTCTCCAGGCTGGCGGAATCCTTGGTCTCGGCCGGCAAATTGAACATCGTCCGGAGGTCAATGATGGGAATAATGTCACCCCGCAGATTGTCAACACCCCGAACATAAATCGGAGTATTGGGAACCTTGGTGAAATTTCCGGCTTTGCGGATTTCTTTCACCTTGAGGATGTCAATTCCATAGTCTTTCCCGGCCAAAGTGAAAGAGATCATTTTGAAATCGACCTTCTTCATGCGGTCAGATTCCTTGGGGACTTTGGCCTGTTCGGTTTTCGTCATACTCATTGGCGGCTTCCTATCGGGTACGGCTCTCGCGGCGTTGACGTTCAAGTCGCTCGTTTCGCATTCCCAGATCTAGCAACTGGCTCACGTCGATGATGAGGCTCACCTTTCCATCACCAAGAATCGTGGCCCCCGCAATACCGGGAGAAGCGGTGTAACGGTCCTTCAATGGCTTGATCACAACATCTTCTTCGCCGATCAAGGAATCGACAATCAGGCCCATCTTTTTGTCCCCGCTCCCGACGACAACGACATAGTGGTAGCCATTGCCTTCGTCGGAAGGAATACCAAAGAGCCGATTGAGTCTCAGAAGGGAAATCACGTCCTTGCGAACGTTGAAAACCTCGTAATTATCGATGATCTTGATCTCAGAAGGCTTAATCCGATGACTGTCAACAACAGACGTGATCGGAATAGCGTAGACCTCTGTTCCAACCCTCACCAAAAGACCTTGAATGATTGCCAGCGTCAGGGGCAACTTGATCGTGAACTTGGTACCTTTGCCGCGCTCAGACCAAATGCTCACGTTTCCGTTGAGTTTTTCGATCTGCTTGCGAACAACGTCCAACCCCACTCCGCGACCGGAAATATTGGTAATCGAAGCGGCCGTTGAAAACCCAGCTTCAAAAATCAAGTTGAAAGCTTCGACATCGCTCAGAACTTTGCTCGGATGGATCAGCCCTTTGTCGATTGCCTTCTTTTTGACTGCCTCGACATCAATACCCCTGCCATCATCACCAATTTCAATGATGATCATGTTTCCTTCGTTGCGGGCTGCCATGACCACCCGCCCCTCTTCGCTCTTGCCGGCGGCCAAGCGATTTTCAGGAGATTCAATGCCGTGATCGATGGAATTGCGGACACAGTGAATCAGCGGATCGAGAAGGTCTTCAATCACCGACTTATCGAGTTCGGTCTCTTCACCCTCGATGACCAGATTGATTTTCTTGTTCAGAGTCTTGGAGAGATCTCGGACGAGGCGTGGGAAACGGCTGAAAATCTGGGCGATGGGAACCATCCGGATGCGTAGGACACCCTCATGCAGTTCACCAATGATTCTACCAAGGTTCTGCGATGTACCGCGGAAAATTCCCACTGTCGACTTCAATCTGCCTTCAACAGGATCAAAGGCTGTGAAAAGCTTGGCAAATTCCTCATTGATCTCTTTCTTGAGTTCCTTGACCGACTTTCCTTTTTGAACCTCGTCGACGTACTGGGGGAACCTGTCGAACAATTCTTTCAATTTGTCCTTGTATCCGAGAGAGGTAGATTGGAGATCGCCGAGGATTTCTCCGAAATGGGTGGAAATCTGATTGAACGTCGCTTTGTTGATGACGGTTTCACTGACCAAGTTCAACAAATTGTCAATTCGTTTGGAATCGACCCGAAGTATCGAACCAGAATTGGCGGCATTGGACTTCTTGTGTTCCGCCTCACGCCGGTCGAGAACCTTTTCCATGGACTCTTCTTCCACGGCGGGGGCAACAACTTCCGGTTCTGCATCGGCTGGAGAAGATTTCACCGCAGAAACGGAAGCGGGAACGGGAGCCGCAACCTTGGGGGCCTCGGAAACCTTGACTGTGTCGGCGGAGTCTTCGCCCACCTCGAGGATTTCCACCGAGGTGGTAACCTCACGGATGGTACATTTTTTTGTGACTGTATCGAGATCTTTGTCCAAGAGGCAGAAATAATCCACCACTGGCCAATAACTGTCCTCGTAAAGCCGATCAAACTCGGGGATGGTTTTGAGAACAGTCCCGAGGGCCTTGAGGGCGGCAAACACCTGGATTCCACCGACGGAATTCATGGGATTGGCCTCATCAAAGGAAACGCTGACCCGGTGAACCCTGCGGCCGCTGGCAGCTTCCTTCAACTCCAACACCTCGTACTCGGTCAGTCCTTTAACAGAGGCGGTCGATTTGGACACAGCCTTTGCCACCGACTTTGGAGGAGCTTTTTTCGCGGAAGCCTTGGCAGCTCCCTTTGCGGCCCCCGGAAGGAAACTCTTGAGAGTGTCCTTGAGGGGTTGAACATCCTTATCGTAGACTCGTCCGGCCAAACGCTCTTCGAGCATAGCCTTGACAACGTCAATCGACTGCAGAAGGACGTCGACCAAGGGACCTGTCAGCGAAACGGAGCCGCTACGGATTTCGTCGAGGGTATCTTCGACTCCGTGCGTGAATTCGGCCAGTTCGAACATCTGAACCGTTGCCGACCCACCCTTGAGGGTATGAGCAGCACGGAAGATTTCATCGACGGCGTCTTTATTCGTTGGGTCGTTTTCGAGGACGAGTACGTTCTGCTCCAAGACATCGACCTGGCTCTGTGCTTCACCAAAGAAGTCCTTGAGCAACTCTTCATTGTTGGGGTCCAGGTAATCGCTCATAACAAGTTCAAGATTCATACAGATGTCTGGTTAAGTCAAGGCCGTTTTTTTCCAGTTTGGCCCTTCCAGTTCGTGGATAATACGTTATGATAAGGAAGGGAGTTGGGAATGATCCGAACGTTTGGCCTGGTTCTTTTGGTATTCATCTCGGTCTCTTCCGCTTCAGCGATGGATCTTGAAGTATCGTCTCGTTTTGAAAATTTATATTGGGGTTCCGTCTATAAAAACAATACTGACGGTTATACCTTCCGCGGGGCAGATCTCTTCTGGAATCTCCAGGGTTCCGTGACCCAGGAACTGGCTGACGGTTTGCTTTTCAAGGGAGGCTTCGAGAATGATCCGGTACTCCGATGGCGCGCCTATGGTCAGCTCGCTTTCGGCCTTGATAATTTGACAATGAAATTCACCCCGTTTATCGGGACATTCAACTCCACCCAAAAATGGTTCAATCCGGGTATGGAAGCGATGGTGGAATACACTTGGCCGGGCTTCCTTTTTCTGAAAGGCGGATTTCTGACAACTTTCGCTCCTGTCTCCAAAGAAGGGGACTACTATCTGACTTTTCAGACAGCGGCTGTTGGTACTCTTGTTGAGAACGGCATCATCACCTTCACCGTCGAAGATAAAGCAGCGACATTTCGAGCGAAAGACAATTTGACAACCGTTGATGCCTCGACAAGGTATTGGCTCGATACGGAAATGTTTTTGAAGAACTTTCCCGTCCGTATGGCCATTCTGACCGGATACCAGGTATTAAGCAGACGATATATTGCGGCGGCTGAGGTTCTCACCCCCATTCATTCCTTCCTCCTTGGTGGTAGGTTTTCGTGGGACTTTGGAGCGGGCACCGTCGTTTTTGCCCAAGTTGAGTCGGCTTTTTTCAACGCAGGGTGGGATTCAACGGTCATGGCTCTGCCTTCAACGACCCCGGTTTTTCAGTCGGTTACGGGTGTCCGCTATCACTGGTAAACTGGGCGAGGAGGAACCGATTACGGATACCGGCCTGAACTTCCAACAATTAGTCACTTACTTGCAGACTCACGACAACTTTCTTTTGTTAAGCCACTCGGATCCCGATGGTGACGCCGTCGGAAGTGAGTTGGGCCTGCTCTCCGTCCTTCGGTCACTTGACAAGAAAGCCATGATTCTCAATGCCGATGCCTGTTCGCTCAAGTTTAGGAGTTTCGATCCTGAAGGAGACTTGCACAGCCTCGAAGACGGAGACCCGCTTCCCCAAGACCTCGGACAGAAAACTCTGATTCTCATTGATACCTCAGATTTTCAGCACACGCGTCGTGCCAAGGATGTTTTGTTGCCATACGGGCGTGAGGTGATCATCATTGATCACCACACTCCGCCAACGCAGCTTCCTTGTCTGGCTTACATCGATGATACCGCTGCCGCCTCAAGTCAGATTGTTTTTCAAATCGCCGAAAAGTTGGGACTGACACTTGATCTCACGGCCTCCAAGGCTTTGTTCATGGGGATTGTTTACGATACGGGGTCATTCATTTATCCAAAGACAACACCCGCGACGTTTCATGCCGCTAAAAAACTGGTCGAATGGGGTGTTCGACCCAAAGAAATCCACTCGGCACTCTTTGAAACTATTGACCCTTCACGAATGAGGCTTCTTGCACGGGTTCAAGCCTCTCTGATCCTGTTGCACGGGGACAGGACAGCAATTCAAGTCATGACTCAGGCGATGCTCACCGAGACTGGCGCTATCGCGGAAGACGCCGAGAATTTCATCAATTATCCGTTGAAATGCAGCACAGTTCTCGTCTCGGTGTTTTTGAAAGAGACCAAACCCGGGTGTTACCGGTGCTCGCTTCGGTCAAAGGGAACTGTCGATGTCTCTACCTTGGCACAAACCCACGGTGGAGGCGGACATAAAACGGCCGCCGGCTTTCCCTGCCCGGACCTAAGCCTTGCAGAGTTGGAGACACTCCTATTACAATCGGTCTTCGATCTTTATCCCAAGGACTGATTGTCTTGAATCGTTTCCGTATCGGATTAGCACCGTTGCTTTTAATTTCCCTGACCCTCTCCTGTGGTCCTTCCAGCCCTCCCGTCACCGAGGTTTCCATTCCAGCCGCTGGGGAATCAAGCCAGGCGGAAATTCTCGAGGCACCTCGTATCCCCCTGGGCATCGACAGGAAAGTTCTTCAGAGCTTGGTCACCAACTTGGACCAAGACCCGGATGAAGAACAAATTCTTCTGCTGCAGGACAAAGCCAACTTAAGCCTGCCCGTTACCCTGCAGATTGCTGACTACGATCAAGCAAGGAAGACCTATTATCTGGCCTGGGAGGGAGCCGTCCTTGCCAGTGCCTCCCAACCTGTTTTTCTTACGATGGAAGACCTGATCGGCGACCACCAACAGGAAGTCCTGGTTCAGGGGCTCAATGAGTCAGGCAAGTCCACCCTGGATGTCCTTCGCCTCGTTCCTCCTTCAGGAAGCCTCGGTTTGGCGTACCGGACAATCTTCTCGAAAGTCTCTTCGGGTACCATTCAGATCGAACACCCGCTGAGGCCTGAGGATTACAGCCTGGGTCAAAACTCCAACCTTAGTGATCCGATCATTATCGAAGAGCCTGATCCCGCCTCGAAAAACCCCCTCGCGACCATACGGACCACGTACTCCTGGCTTTTTCAAAAAGGGGAATACGTCAGCACCAATGTCGAGTATTATCAGAAAAGCCTCAGCGGTGACACGATCCTTGAACAGCTCTTTTCCGGGGACAACGCAGGTTTGGAGGGCTTTTTGCAAGGCCCCTGGGTCAAAGCGGTTCCTGAGAAAACGGGGTTCCTGATCCTATTCTTTGACACCAGTGCACGAGAAATCAATTTTGCCACAACCAGGGCTCAAGAAGTCTATCGTTGGGAAACCACATCCCGGTCCTCCCGAAGTTCTCTCTACATTGTGGGGAGCAACGATCTGATCAATTTGATCAAGCTTCAAATCAGTGTTTCGATCACCGCGGCAGACTCGCTTGAGATCGTCGCCCAGGATAATCCTGCCTGGACGGGAACTTATCAAAAACTGGTTCCCTCGGCAGCACTCGTTCTGGCAAGGCAAGGAACGCAGGCACTTTCACAGGAAGCCCCTCCCAGCGGCCTCTATAAGAACGACAAGGGAGATGAATTCGATTTTCAAGTTCCAGAAATCCGTCTCAAGCTGGCAGGTGTCTCAATGGTTGGATCCGTGGCCGTTTTTCCTTTGGGAAAAGTCACGGTAATGCAAATCAAAGTACCCAACCGCCCAGGAATTCAAGGGTTGTCCCGTGCCTATGCGATGGTGGCCAAGGAAGAAAGAAACACGAGCCGGGTTGTACGCACACTGCGGCTGCAAGGTGGAACGCTCACCTCTAAGGGGTGGATTTCTGATCAATCCGACCCGTTGAGACTAGAACAGGTTGAGGGAACTGCTACGAACTTTCGCCCATGAGATGAAACTTTAGGGAATTGGCGTCAATCCTTGAGCCTCGAGCCGGGCTCGATCTGAAGCCGCTTGTCGGCTGACCAAATACACAATATGCAACTTTTCTCCCTGACTGTTAGTCCTAGCTTCCGTGAAAGGTGACCACCCCTTTTCGCGCAACATGTCGATGAGGGTCAAGGCGTTATTCCAGTCTTTGAATGCACCGACCTGGAGCCTGACGCTTTCTTGAACAGTCAGACCAAGTGTTTCTGTGGGGCCAGACAAAAAAGACCAGTTCCCTTTCAGAACCCAACCAGAGGGTCCCCCCAATTTTTGAATCAAGGAATCCACAGGAGCACCGGACTTTTTGGCCCCCAAGCGCACACGAAGGGCCTCTGATAGAAGTGTCGGCCCAGGAGCTGGGAGGGGCCATTGTGCGGCATAACGGTCAAAGAGGGTCAAAGCTTCTGTCCATTTTCCTTGGATGCGATACAAGCGCATACGAACCAAGGTTCCCGCCTCAGCAGCTTTTTGACCCTTCTCTGCTAGGAGCTGGGTTGATAAGTCCCAAGCCTCTTCTCCATAGCCAAGATCGATCGAAAGGTGCGCAGCCTTTGAAAGTAGAAAGACCGTGGGAGTCTCACTCAACAAAGCAGCACGGTAACGATCGAGAGCTTCTCCCAAGCGACCTTCCAACTCGAGGAAAACGGCCTCGCGGACCAGGGGTGGAAGATCGGCTGCCGTGCCAGGCAACGCCAGAACGAGAAGCATCACCCCAGTCTGGACGAAGGAGACTCTCACAAAGGACTCAGGACCGCCGGGACCGGAAAACCTGATAGATGGCCCAACCACCGCCGGCGATAAGCCCAAAACCGCTGAGTCCCAAGAGGAGGCTGGCCAAACCACCGACGAGAGGCAAGCCTGAGGCCGCTACCAGACCACCAGCTACCAGACCGACCATACCAACAAGAGCCGAATTCGGTTTCTGAAGCAACTTTACGCTTCCCCAAAGAACCAGACCACCCACCACAAGAGCAGGAAGGAATTGCCCGGCGACAAAGCCGGTTAGTGACATCAGGGCGAATCCACCTATGATCCCTCCAGCACCGATGGCCATCTTTCCGCGGTTTTCCTTCTTCATCAAATCACTCATCTGAACTCCTTGCCCGCCACTCAATGACGGAAACTACGTTGACCGGTGAAAACCATGGCAGCTCCCGCTTCATTGCAGGCTTCGATCACCTCAAAGTCGCGGACCGAGCCGCCAGGCTGGACCACGGCAGTGACGCCTTCCCTCAAGCCGACATCAATTCCATCGCGAAAGGGAAAGAACGCATCGCTCACCATCACCGACCCGGGAATACCGCCCCGAAGGCCTTTCACCTCTGCTTCAAGATCGGCTTGCGCCCCCCGATGCGTCAAGGCATTAAATGGAGTCTGAAACCTTTCCCATGCCAGCCTGTCCGCCAGTTTACGGTAGGCTTTATCGCGCGCAATTTCTGCCACACCGACCCGGTCCTGTTCCCCAGTCCCAATTCCGACTGTAACTCCGTCTTTGACATAGAGCACGGAATTGCTGGTGACCCCGGACTCGACTAACCAGCCAAAGAGCATATCGTTCAACTCAGACTTGGTTGGCTGCCGTTTCACGCGGTACTCCACACCCTTGGAAAGGGTGGCCGCGGGAAGAAAATCTGACACTTTGCGGGCCTGTGGAACGAAAGACCACTGGGCCACAACCCCACCGTCCATCAGACTTTTGAGGTCGACCACTCTGGCACCGGCAAAGGTTTCCAGCCGTTCAATCGCTCGGATCTGCATCACACGGATATTAGGCTTGGACCGGAACAGATCGATCACCCCGGGACCGAAGTCCGGGGCAACCACCACTTCCACGTAGCTTTCCAGAATCCGCTTGGTGGTTTCGGCATCGAGAGTGCGGTTAACTACAACGCAACCGCCAAACGCCGCCACCCTGTCGGCGAAATACGCCTTGAAATAAGCCTCCAGCAGGGTTGGCGCGATGGCCACACCACAGGGGTTATTGTGTTTGATAATCACAACACACGGACTGTCAGCAAAGTACCGCAGGATATTCAAACCTGCGTCGGCATCGGTCAAATTGGTTTTACCGGGGTGTTTCCCCGACTGAAGCAGTTCCACTGCGCTCGCCAAAGGCCGTCCGGCTTCGAGGGCAACGACATCACCGAGCTGCAGGTTGCCGGCTGTCAGCCGATACAGAGCCGCCTCCTGGTCGGGATTCTCACCATAACGGAGACCACGTTTTTCACCGTCAATGTCCCACTCAACTCTATCGTAACTCAGACTCTGTTTTTGAGAACCGTCCCGTTCACTGAAACTGATTTCCATTCTGGGCGGAAAATTGTCCTTGTTGATGGTTTTGTAAGCATCAGAAAGCTTGGCAATCGCCATCAGCGGCCTCCCCATTGATAGAGACCTTGGAGACTTCCCGTCTGCTCGAAGAGAAACCCTGCGATGGCTGTGTCGTACTCTGCCGTATGGCGGAAGGCTTTTTTGGCAAAGGCCAACCTGGTATCAAGACCGAGGGTTGCGGCATTCTGGTTCAACTCAGCTAAGAGCGCCCGATAATCCAGAGGATCACAGACAGAGGCAACCCGAAGGAAATTTTTGGCGCTGGCTCGAAGCATGCAGGGACCGCCGATATCGATATGGGCGCGGGCATCCTCCAGAGTCACTCCGGGTTGGGCTATCGTGTTCTGAAATGGGTAGAGATTGACAACGACCAGATCAAATTCAATGCAGGCCGTTCGTTTTAAATCCAGCCGATGGGAGTCGTTGTAGGTTTCACTCAGCAGTCCCATGTAGATTTTGAAGTCGAGAGTCTTGACCAGACCTCCCTGCATTTCAGGCTGACCTGTGTAGTCGGAAACGGCTTTCAAGGAGACGGCGGCCTGTTCCCCTAAAAGGGATTCCAGATGAGCGTAGGTACCGCCGGTCGAATAGAACCGTACTTCAGGATTGACGGCAAGCAGGCCTTCCACCAGAGTCCCCAGTCCTGTTTTGTCGGAAACACTCAACAAGACATTTTTCACTTTGACCCGGTCATCCACCCGGGAAACACGGTTGAGCGCCATAGGCTCCTCCTTTTCGACGTTTATTCTTCGAAGGCGATACCAGTACTCAGGCATGCCGCCCGAACGGTATTTTCAACAAGCATGGCCCGGGTCATGGGGCCGACACCACCAGGAACGGGAGTGACAAACGACGCTTTTTCCGCAATGCCAGCGTAGTCGGTATCACCAACTAAAGCGAACCCGGAGGCTTTGGAGGCATCGGGGACACGATTGACCCCTACATCAATCACGATGGCTCCCGGACGGATCATCTCAGCCGTAACGGTGTGAGGATGTCCGGCTGCTGCAATCACGATATCAGCGGCCAGGGTATGTGCCTTCAGATTCTTGGTCTTGGTATGACAAACAGTAACGGTACAGTGATAGGGAGCCTGCATGAGCAGGAGGGCCAATGGTTTACCAACAATATTGGAGCGTCCGACAATCACGACTTCGGCACCGGTCAGAGACACACCTGTCTTTTGCAGCATTTTAAGGACACCATGAGGTGTGCAGGGAAGAAACCCCGGGCCGCCCAGAACCAACTGACCAACCGAAACGGGGTGAAAGCCATCGACATCCTTGGCGGGGTCAATCGCCAGAATGACCCGTGCCGATCGGATGTGGGGAGGAAGAGGGAGTTGCACCAGCAGTCCATGGACCGCAGGGTCAGCGTTCAGCCGCGTTATGAGGGCCAGCAGTTCCTCTTCGGAGGTCGAAACGGGAAGCCTGATCGTTTCAGAATTCAAGCCGATTTCCCTGGCGTCTTTCTCTTTTCCGGTAACATAGCTGACACTGGCCGGGTCTTCACCGACCAAAATCACAGTCAAACCAGGTCGAACGCCCTGCACCGCCAGTCTGGCTATCGGCGCTGCCAACGCTTGCCGCAGTTCTTGGGATAAGAGTTTTCCGCTGATGACCGTAGCTGCCATGTAACTTCTCCCTGTCGGCCGTGTTATCTTTAGCGGATTCTTTATAGCAGAAAAGGGGTTCAGGCGGAAGGACTGCCCGGACCGGTGGCCTTGTTTTTTTTTTCAAAAACGCCACAATGTGAGCACTTTCGAACGAGGTTTCCCATGAAGAAAATCACGCGCCCCCTCCTGGCATTCAGTATGCTTCTGATAATCGGGGTTCTGCCGCTTGGAGCCCAAGCCACGGAATTGAAGTACGATCACCGGGTTGCCGGTGACCGGTCCCTGACTATTCAGTTGGGGCCTTTGTTTCCCATGGCTTTCCAATCATTCTCCGGCAGTTTTGCACCGACCAACTTGAGTTTGGGCGGCACCCTGGGAATCGACTTGGACTTCTACCTCAACGACACGGTTCGCCTGGGCGGAGGTTTGAGGGGCAAGGCAACCTCGAGTCCCAACAGTGCTACCCTGTTCATGGTTCCAATCACCTTTCGGGCCACCTGGGAGTTGAAGGTTTATCCCTTCAGCTTTCCTATGGGGATGGGCGCAGGGTTCAGCTTCACCAATTTCCGGACGGAAACGAGTTTTGATCCCATGCTGATGCCCACTATCGGTGCTTATTGGAATATGAGTTCCAGCTGGAGCTTCGGTCTGGATGCCAGCCAATGGATCGTTTTTCAGCCTTTCTACAGCAAACCCGAGGACGGCCGCATAGCCTACTTTACGGACCTGACCCTCGGCGCAATCTACCACTTCTAGGAGCTTCCTTGATGAACCTACGCAACCTGTTGACTGTTTTTGCGGTTTGGCTCCTGCTGGCTTCCTGTACCTCAGGCACCGAGGGAATTTTCGCCTCCATAGAGAGAGAGCAGAAAATTGTTGATGCAGGCAATCTCAGCAATACCTCAACGATCACACACATGGCCGAATTCAACGGGCGTTACTACGCTGCGGGAGGCGGGGCTCTGTTTCACCGCGCCACTGGTACCAGTTCCTGGGATTCCACATCCTCGCTCAACGGTACAGGCAACCGGAAATACGTTGCGGTTGGTAAAACCACCACGCATCTGTTTGTCTTGGTGAACGAAGGCGCCACGGCTACCAACAAAGTCTTTAGCAGCTCCGATGCGAGCACTTGGACAGATATCACACCTGCGGGGTTCATCCCTGTCAGCCTCGTACCGATTCGAAACAGGGACGGTATCACCTCTGATCAGTTGGTCGTCACAGCATCCGATTTCCGCAATGTCTTTTTGATTTCCGGTGGATCGGTAGGATCGGCGGTAGACCTTGTGACAGGGGGAGGAAACGAAATCACCGCCGCAGCTAAATCGGGAACGGACTACTATTTGGTTAATGAGTCCCGAATTTACCATCTGCCCAATTTCGGCTCTGTCTCGGTGGTCGACACCTCGGCCTTCAGCTCTCTCGGTCATGGCTACCGGGGCCTCATTATCCTTTCAGGAACCTCAATGGACGGAGTGTATCTTTCAACCAACAGGGGCAGTATTGTAAAAGGAACGGTTGCCGATATCGTCGACAACACCTGGACAACGGCGACAATTCTGGAGCCTGCTGCCAGAGTTGGCAATGACACGGTTGCTTTCGACCAGTTTTTGTATCAGGGGATCAGCGGCAGTGAGTCCCTATGGGTAGGAACCACGTTTGCCAACGGTTCGGAAGGTTACGGTTATGGCTCGATCTCCACCGGCGGAGTGGTAACCAAAAATCCCCCGGCGGGAACGAACAGCAATAACTACACTTCCTCGAAATTAAACAGCTACACAACGCCGCTCCTCTTTATGGGAGGAGCGGCACCTAATGGAACGTACTTCTTGGGGACGGCCGCTCACGGACTATGGAGCTGGGATCCGGTCAACAAGAGCTGGTCACCTCAGTAGCATCAACGGAAGGCACCATGGCCCGAGGACATGTCAGCTCTCAGTTCCGCCAGTGCGGCTTTAGCTTTGTCCCAGTCCTTGCTCCCGGCAGCACCCATGCCCTTCAATGCTGAAGCAATCATTTCGTTAAACGCTTTGTCCCAGGAAGCCTTGTCACCTTTTGGAGGGCTGTATCCGAGCATCGGTCGATTCGCCTGAACGATAGTCCAGAAGGCGTCGGCCGTGGCTAAGGTGTCACTGGCATCAATGGCTTTCTTGATGGTTCCCAGGGCGGCAGAATTGGCCTGCATGGCAGCCTTTACCTTTGCCGAATCATAGGCTGCTTGGGCCCAAGCACCAGACGAGATGAGCAGTACCAGTAGTACCGCCGAGACGATTTTCTTCATCAGATCCTCCTTTCAGGATTTCTTACTAGAAAGATAATAATTAATACTTGCAAAAGCAAGTTCCTTAAAACAAATAAAAAAACCGCCTTTCGGCGGCCTTTTTTATTTTCCTTGTTTTTTAGATAGCGCTTTCGCCACGGTCTTTGGTACGAACCCGAAGCGCATCACCAACATCACTGACAAAGATCTTTCCATCACCGACATTGCCCGTGAAGGCTACAGCGACAATAGCATCGAGCAATTTCTCAACCATATCATCTTTGACAACAGCCTCGATCTTGACCTTGGGAATAAACAGAAGTTTATACTCCTTGCCACGGAACTGCTCGACAATACCCTTCTGACGTCCATGACCTTCCACTTGCGTCACGGTAATTCCCGAGTGCCCCATCGCGTCAAGCTTTTCGACGATGTCTTCCAGCTTCTCAGGGCGAACGATGGCTTCAATTCTTTTCATGGTATTTTCTCCTCTTTCTTTTTAGCGATCGCCCTGTTTTTCACCATGCTGGGTCAGGTCCAACCCAATGACTTCCTCTTGAGGCTCGACTCGAACCTTGGTGAAGATTCGAACAATACCGTAACTGATCAACGTACCGACAATTGCCCAGACGATGGCAATCAGTACCGACAGGCTCTGAATACCCAGCTGAGTCCAGTTTCCATAGAGACCACCGGCTGCGGCAGTCGCACCGTCGAAGTAGAAACCGATTGTGGGATTGGCGAAAACACCTGTCAGAAGAGCACCAACGGTACCACCGACAGCATGCACACCAAAGGCATCCAGCGAATCGTCGTACTTCAGGGCCTTTTTGATGAAGGCGACAAACAGATAACTGACTACGGCAACCGAAGCGCCGATTACCAAAGCACCCGTGACATCAACAAACCCGGAGGCAGGAGTGATGGCGACAAGACCGGCGACAACACCAGTTGAAGCACCGATCAGAGTCGGTTTCTTGTGGTGGAAGTACTCAATGATCACCCAGACAAACGCTGCCATGGCGGCCGCTGTGTTGGTGACGAGGAAGGCACTTCCGGCCAGACCGTTGGCAGCAACAGCAGAACCGGCGTTGAAACCGAACCAACCGACCCAAAGCAAACCGGCACCGATAAAGGTGAAGCCGATATTGTTCGGAATGATGGCGTCTTTGCCGTATCGTACACGGGGACCGAGCAGAAGGGCCAGAACCAGAGAAGCAACACCAGAAGAGATATGAACAACCAAACCACCGGCGAAGTCCAGAGCGTTGCCTTTGACTCCAAACCAGCTGGCAATGCCGGTATCCATATTGCTCAGCAAACCACCACCCCACACCATGTGTGCCAGGGGAGCGTAGACGATCAAGGACCAAACCGCAGAGAAAATCAGCCAGGCGGTAATGCTCATGCGCTCGACAACGGCACCCGAGATCAGTGCGACCGTAATGATGGCAAACATCAGCTGGAACATGGAGAAGACGTTTTCCGGAACCAGGAAGATGAGAGGATCTTTGGTTACCCCGTTCATCATCACCTTTCCAAAGTCACCGATAAACATACCGGTTCCACTGAAGGCCAGAGAGTACTGGACAACGACCCAGACCAAGCTGACAACAATGGCGGATCCCAACGAATAGTACATGGTCGAAAGAATGTTCTTGCGGCGGACCATGCCACCGTAGAACAACGCAAGGCCAGGAATCGTCATCAGCAGTACCAAGGCTGCAGAAGTCAGCATCCAAGCCGTATCACCGGCTCCATTGGCGACTTTAATCGATGCCTTGATCGCATCAACATCGGCATTGGTCAGCGATGCGACAGCGGCTGGGTCAAGCGTGGCCGCGTCCTGGGCAAACGCCAGAACAGGAAGGCCCAAGAGGGCGACGAACAAGAACAATGGCAAGAAACGTTTCATTTCCTCCTCCTCAGGTAGGTCTGAATGGAGCATACTCGACAGGAAAGTTTTATCCAACTGAAATAATGCCATATTCGTAGATTTGATTTCATATAATACATATATGTAGGTTATGCGTCCTTCGAATTTCAATTATGACATAATGGTATTGATTTGCAGTCATCACCTTCTGAGATAAAGACTTGCCGGGGTTTATGGGAGGGCAGTTGGCAACGAAAGGGAAGGAAATGGTTTCGGTAGAACCCCATTCCACTAAACATTTGTTGGAAACCATTTTCGAAGTTTTTGAAGAAGATCAGGAATAGAGAATCGTTAGCGTTCAGAGTTGCCGTTAATAAGGTTGATGATTCGCTACGCGAGCGTTAGAATGGATGCTTTATGACTCAACTCAAGACTCTGTCCCGGAAACCTGCCTTGTACTCTCTTCGTGAACCCGCTGACAAAAAACTGAGTTTGAACAATGACGGACAACTCTCACTGTTTTTTCTCGGTGTCGGCAGTGCGTTTTCCAAGCGGCACTACCAGACCAACCTTCTGATTGTGAAAGGTCAAGACCATCTTCTGATCGACTGCGGGACCAAGACACCTCAAGCGTTCTTTGAGTTGGGGTTGCCAATTGCTCATGTGAAGAACTATTTCCTGACGCACAGTCACGCCGACCATGTCGGAGGCTTGGAAGAAGTGATGCTGGTCGCACGGTACGGCACGCAAACCAAACCGAATGTCTGGATTACAGAAACCTATCAGAACAACCTTTGGGATATGTCGTTGCGGGGGGGAAGCGCCTACAACGAAGAAACCAGCGGCAAAAACCTGACCTTTGGCGATATGTGGCAGGTTCACCGCCCCCGGTGGCTTGCCGGATACCCGCGTGAAACCTACGAATTTGAGGTGGGCTCGATCCGCCTGAAAGCTTTTCGGACCATGCACATTCCAGGTAACGCCACAAGCTGGGAAAACAGCTTCTGGAGCACTGGTCTGGTGATTGATGACCGCATTTTGTTTTCGGGTGATACCAAGTACGATCCAGCGTTGTTAACGGACTATACAGAAAGGTTCCCCATCGAAACCATCTTCCACGACTGCCAGCTTACCCCTCCGGGGGGAGTCCACGCGTCCATTGATGAATTGAAAAACCTGCCGGCCGACCTGAAGGCCAAAATGGTGCTGGTTCACTACGGCGACGATTGGGAGAAGAATACCGCCAAAGTAGCCGACCTCGGGTTTGCGGCCATGGCTCAGCAGTGGATGTATTACGAC
Source organism: Spirochaetota bacterium (assembly GCA_020049045.1). Taxonomy (GTDB): domain Bacteria; phylum Spirochaetota; class Spirochaetia; order JABEVK01; family JABEVK01; genus JAIFLN01. Next base: position 45,259 of record JAIFLN010000177.1, read on the forward strand.
TTCAAGGTCCGCAAAATCCGGGGCAAGACGTAAACATCGTCCATAGACTCCACCAGAATTCCTCCCGAACCGTACGACAGAGGAACTTCGATGTCGACGGGAAAGCGGTCACCTATGGCCACGACCTGAGAAGGTGCGAGGCTGAGAGTCCGATACGCTAAGTCGAACGCCGCCGGGTGAGGCTTGGAATGTCCCGTAGTGTCCAGACCAATGATCTGGGGAAAAAAATCGAGAACACCGAGAACCTTGAGCGTGCGCACGGCCACGTCAGCAGGGTTGTTGGTCACCAAAATCAATTGATAGTCCCGTTGAAGCTCCGCTAGTGTCGCCTGGAGCAGGGAGTCTGCGGTCAAGTAATCTTCGGGACGGATGGCCCGACGGCGAAGTTCCACGCTTTTTTCGATGGGGTACCCCAGCGCACCCAGCAAGGTATTGCCAAAGCTAGGTTTTCGGCCTTGGTTATCCCGCCGAAAAGCGCTCTCCCATGAATCCAAAGTGGCGTCGAGGGCCTCGACTTCGATTTGCAGGTCAGCTGACAACAGAAGAACTTGATTCCTGATCTGCGAAGCGTAATATTCGTCATTCCGGTACAACGTGAGATCCATGTCGAAAATCAGGCCCCGGACGTCGGCCGGTAAAGTGTAGGTGATCATGAATGTTGAGTTCCACTATTACAGCACAGCCTTCCTTGCGGTCAAGGCCGGCTTTTCTCTTGAGGACGCGACAACGATTGCGTTTGCCGGCCAATACGTCGACCATCATGTCCGCGCCTGCGAAATTGTGACGCCTAAGGGACGCGTGTGGAGCGGGGCTACCCAGAACTTTTCGTTCTGGGATCAGGCAACGGTAGACGAAGTCCTAGCGCCATTCCATTTCTTTCCAGCGGGTCGGGAAGCGGGAACCCTCCCCCCTTCCGTTAGGGTCGATGGCAAACAGTCTGTCTGGGATGT
>JAIFLN010000094.1 GCA_020049045.1 Spirochaetota bacterium
ACGAACTGGTTGGTCATAGCACCTGGGATCGCATTCACCCGGAGGATCTGGTTCGTGTTCAGGGTATCTTCGCAGGACTCCTCAAGGGGACGAATGCCTCGGTCACCGACCAGTGCCGCTATCAGTGCAGGAATGGCGACTACCGTTGGATTGAATTTACGGCGACCAACCTGCTGCAGGCACCCGAAATCCAAGGCGTTCTGCTCAACTACCACGACATTACCCAGCGAATCGAGGCAAATGCTGCCCTTCTTGAGGCAGAGTGGAAATTCCGGGCGCTGTTTGAAAAAGGACCCATCGGGGTGGCCTATCACCGCATGATCTATGACAGTTCTGGAAAGCCGGTTGACTACTATTTCATCGATGCCAACGAACAGTATATCGAACTGACAGGTGTCGATCCGAAAGGAAAAATGGTCACGGAAGCTTTCCCGGGTATCGAGAACGATCCGTTTAACTGGATCGGCACCTTCGGCCACGTCGCTCAAACCGGAGAGTCTGTCCGTTTCGAGCAGCATCTTGAAGCCAACGATCGTTGGTACGATGTCGTGGGCTACCAATACGCGCCCAACCATTTCGTGGCGGCGTTTCTTGAAATTACCGACAGCAAGAAAGCCGAAGAAGGTCTCCGACAAATGACGGATCGTCTGAAGCTGGCGACCCGGGCGGGGGGTGTCGGTATCTGGGAATGGGATCTTGCCGCGAACCGGCTGATCTGGGATCATCAGATGTATCGGCTTTACGGAATCTCTGAGGATCAGTTTGGTGGTGCTTACGAGGCCTGGAAGGCCGGGTTGCATCGGGACGATAGCGAACGCGGAGACGCCGAAATACAGAGCGCACTGAGGGGCGAAAAGGATTTCGACACCGAATTCCGGGTGATTTGGCCCGATGGTTCTGTTCATATTATACGGGCCCTTGGTTATGTCCAACGCGATGCTTTGGGCAAACCGCTGCGAATGATCGGTACGAACTGGGACATCACCCTTTCGAAGAAGGCGGCGGAACATCAAAGGCTCCTCGAAGCCCAACTCCAACAGTCCCAGAAGATGGAAAGCCTGGGAGTCTTGGCGGGGGGAGTCGCCCACGACATGAACAACGTGCTGGGAGCAATTCTCGGTTTAGCCTCGTCCCATATTGGCTCCCAACCCGTTGGAAGCCCCCTCTACAAGGCACTCGATACCATCTGCAAAGCCACGGAACGCGGCGGCAAGATGGTCAAGAGCCTGCTGAGTTTTGCCCGGATGAGCCCGGCGGAAAGCCAAAGGCTCGATATCAATGCCATGCTCAGGGAGCAGGTCGGCCTTCTCGAACGCACAACCCTTGCTCAAGTGAGTCTGCAGCTTGAGCTAGAAAAGGACCTTTGGCCTATTGAGGGTGATGCCGGTGCCCTGGCCCATGCCTTTATGAACCTCTGCGTCAACGCGGTGGATGCGGTGACTGAGAAGGGAGTTCTCACCTTGCGCACACGCAACGGCAGTCACGGTTGGATTGAAGTCGAGGTAGAAGACAACGGTGCGGGTATGACCAAGGACGTTCTGGAAAAAGCCATGGATCCCTTCTTCACCACCAAGGGGATCGGCAAAGGCACAGGGCTGGGCTTGTCGATGGTTTTCAGTACCGTCAAAGCGCACCGAGGACAGATGGCGATTGAGAGCGAACCAGGGCGTGGCACCTGCGTAAAGATCCGTTTCCCCGCTTGTGAGCAGGAAAACGAAATTCTGGGGGCAGAATTGGCGGTGGTTGGCGCTGTGGCGACCCTCAGCAGGTCTTTGAAGGTGCTGCTTGTGGATGACGATGAACTGATTCAGAGTTCCGCCCAAGCCACCCTGAAAGCTCTCGGTCACATAGAGGTCTCCACGGCTTCGAGTGGCGAAGAGGCTTTGGTCCAGCTTGAAGCCGGATTTGAGCCGGATCTCGTCATCCTCGATATGAACATGCCCGGAATCGGCGGAGCCGGGACCTTGCCCCGTATACGCATGCTTCGTCCAGAAGTACCCGTCCTGCTCTCCACAGGCCGGTCTGACCAGGCAGCTCTGAGTCTGGTTTCGGCATTTCCCCATGTCACCCTTCTGCCCAAGCCCTACGGGCTGAACGACCTCAAGAAGCACCTGGAGGAGCTGGTCAAGAACTAGGGTTGCCGGTGTAGCCCGGGGATTCCTTGGCGCTGTTGTGCACGAGGCCTGCTACAATTTCTGAACCAGCTGCACTTTCACCCCGTCGGGATCGAGCACGAAGGCGAAGCGGATTTTCGGATTCGGCTGGAAGGGGCCTGAATGGAGGGCTAGCCCAGCCTTGGCCAGCGTCGCCACAAAGGCATCCAGGTCGGCAACTTCGAAGCCCAGCGAGATATCCTTGCCGTGGGTCGGCTCGGGTGTCCTCAAATCCTGGATGAGCTCAACCTCGGTTCCCGCCCCATCCCCCAGAAATGCCAGTTCCATCCCCGGACCAGGGGTCATCTTCCGTTGGACTTTCAGTCCAAAGAGGTTCTGATAAAAGCCGAGCGACCGCTCCATGTTGGCGACGTTGATCGTCACCCAGCAGAAATTCATGGTGTTCTCCTCAAAAACGTTGCTCATTTTATCATAGCATCTTACTTCGCCGGAGCTTCAAACGTCTGGGGAGGGCAGGGGGCGCACGGAAGGAATCGTCTGTCTCGTGGTGAAGGTGTTTGGGGTGTGCGATCATATCGAAGTTATCGATGTTATCAAATTTGACAAACATGACTAATCTTCCTATGATTCCTCTATGGACCCTGTAACTAACCCCTTTTCGCCTGGAGCGGGAACCCCTCCTCCCGAACTTACTGGTCGCGACGAGATCCGCGAGACGGTGCGCATTGCCCTCGAGCGATGTCGCCGTGGCCTTTCGGCGCGGAGTGTTCTGATGGTGGGTCTTCGGGGTGTCGGCAAGACCGTCTTGCTCGATCGGATGCGTCTCGATGCCGAAAAACTTGGGTTTCAAACCCTCAGGATTGAAGCCCCCGAGGGGCGTTCCTTGCCCGCTCTCCTGGCGCCTCAACTTCGTCAGTCCCTTCTGAAACTATCGCGGTCCGAGGCGGCCAAGGAACTGGCACAACGTGCGTTGAGGGCACTTGCGGGGTTCGCCAAGGGACTAAAACTGAACTATCAAGACATCGAAGTGGGGTTTGATTTTGACCCCGAGCCTGGTCTGGCTGACAATGGTGACCTGGAACAAGACTTGCAGGCTTTGCTACTCGTTGCGGGACAAGCGGCCCAGAAGTTGGGAACCGCTCTGGTGTTGTTTATCGATGAGCTTCAGTACGTGCCTGAAGAACAGCTTGCAGCCCTCATCATGGCGCTCCACCGGGCGGCCCAAGAACAGCTCCCGGTGATTCTGGTGGGGGCGGGATTGCCCCAACTACGGGGCCGGATGGGCCGAGCCAAGTCGTACGCCGAGCGATTGTTCGAGTTCCCGGAATTGGGACCGCTTCCCAGGGAATCGGCTATTCAGGCGCTGGCAGCCCCCGTTGCCAAACACGGTGTCTCATTTGAGGCAGCAGCCCTCGAATCAATTTTGAGGGATACTCTAGGCTATCCCTATTTCCTCCAGGAATGGGGAAAACACTCCTGGGAAGTGGCGACCTCGTCACCCATACGGGCTTTGGATGTGGAAAGGGCCTCCAAGCTGACCATTGCTGCCCTCGACGAGAGCTTTTTTCGGGTTCGCTTTGACCGGCTCACCCCCAGCGAGAAGCGCTACTTGAGAGCCATGTCAGACCTTGGTCCGGGACCCCACCGTTCCGGTGACATCGCCAAGGTTTTGGGCAAAGTTGTTTCCTCCCTGGCTCCGGTTCGGAACCACCTTATTATCAAAGGGATGGTCTGGAGTCCGAGTCATGGCGACACAGGCTTCACCGTTCCTCTTTTCGATGAGTTTATGATGCGGATTCTTCCCGGCGACTCGTGGCAGGATGAATAACGTTCGTGAGATCCTCTACAAGTTCTGAACCAGCTGCACCTTCACCCCGTCGGGATCGAGTACGAAGGCACGCGACTGCTCCATGTTGGCGACGTTGATCGTCACCCAGCAGAAGTTCATGGTGTTCTCCTCAAAAACGTTGCTCATTTTATCATAGAATCTTACTTCGCCGGAGTTTCAAACGTTTGGGGAGTGACCAAGCCACCAATGAGCTCTTGCAGTGGAGACTTGGCTTTGACAAGCTCATTGGCTTGCAATTCCCCCTCGTCGAGAAGCCTCCATTTGGCAGTGGACGGTGCCTTCATTCGCTCTGAATCGGTCTCACAAGAGCGTTATAGTAAACAAGTACCGTTGACTTCCTCTCACCCCCTCGTTAATCTACATCAAGTTAAACTGAGTTATGTTTCCGGGAGCCTCCATGAGACTGACAAGACGAAGTTCCTTTTCTAGGCATATGTGCCTGCTGGCCTGTTTCTTGGGCCTTTTCGGACAGGCTGTATGGTCGGCAGAACCCGTTAGATTGGCCTTGGTAATTGGCAACGCGGACTACGAGGGTAGTGCTGCTTTGAAGAACCCAGTCAACGATGCCAATGATATGGCAAAAGCGCTAGAGCAGGCGGGCTGGCAGGTCAGCCTAACCACCGATGCCGATCGAAGGGCCATGAACCGGGCCGTCGATTCTTGGGGCGAAGTGCTGGCGGGTAACCCGGACGCGACGGCGCTCTTTTACTATGCCGGTCATGGCACTCAGGTGGACGGCGTGAACTACCTGTTGCCTGTTAGAACCCTTTTTCAGTCGCAAGCCGATATCAAACACGATGCCTTGAATCTAGACGATGTGACTTCGGTCATTGAAGCTGCCGAAGTCCAAGCAAGTTTGATCATTCTAGACGCCTGCCGCGACAATCCGTTTGCCAAGGTGGCCAGCCGTTCGGCCGGGGCTGGCACAAGGGGACTGACCGCTGTTCAGTCGGCAGGGGGCGCCAAAGGATCGGCCATCATGTTCAGTACCAGCCCAGGAGACGTTGCCAGGGACGGTTCGGGGCGCAACGGCGTGTTCACCGCAGCACTTCTGAAAAACCTCCAGGCGAACCTGAAGCTTGAGGATATGTTCCGCATCGTGACCTCGCAAGTAAGAGAAGTGACCGCTGATGCGCAGAGGCCCTGGATCAACGCCAGTCTGTCGGGCGATTTTTATTTCCTTTCTGAGGCGAAGCGCCGAGCGATTGAGGCACAAGCAGCAGGGGTGTCTGCGGCCTTGGCAAAGGCCGCCGCTGCCGCCCGGGAAACTGAAATGGCCGCGCTTGTGGATCAGATTCGGTCGGCTGAAGCAACCAAGGCCGAAGAGCTTAAGGCCCAGTTGGCTGTGGTTCAAAAAGAAGCCGCGCTGGCCAAGGCAACCCAGGCCCAGGCGGCACAGGTTGCCGCCTCGTTGGCAGCTGAGGCAGCTGCGCCCAAGGGCAAGGTGCGCTTTGAAAGTTCCGTTTCAGGTAAGGTATACTTGGGAACCCGCGCTTTGGGC
>JAIFLN010000138.1 GCA_020049045.1 Spirochaetota bacterium
GTGAACATAGTCAGCGATAGCCTGCAGATAGGCGGCGTGGGCCAGCGCCAGCTGGCGGGCTTCGAGCAGACGGGGAATCTCCCTGCGGTGCCCGATACCCAGCACCTCGAAGCGCAGAAACTGCTCCCAGGCCTCGTGCGCTGCCTGCGGAGCCTGCGCGGCAGGTCTGAGAATTCCCGCGTGCTGGTCCATGCGATTGCGGAACTCGTCGCGGTAGATACTGATCGCCCCGCTCCCGCGCCGCGCCAGCGCCCCCTGAACCAATTCTACCACGCGCAAGGCTTCGGCGGTGGCAACCTGCTGCCAGTCTTCGTGCCGCAGACTGGTGGCCGAATACGCTCCGGCAATCCGCCGGGCTGCCCGCAAAGCTCCCACCTGACCCGCGTTCAGCGCCGCTCCGCCAGGCCGGTATACCCCGTGAGACCCGTTGACCTCTCCCACAGGAAACAGTGCTGGGCGCAGACGGCCACCTCGAGTTTGTCCTTGGTCAGATCAATACCGTGGCGCAAGTAGTGCTCCACCGCCAAAGGGTTCATGGTCTGCAAACGGTCGATAGGCGTACCTGTGACGGCGCCAGAACGTTCCAAATAGGTGCGAGCCTCGGTCGACAGCTTGGCCAGATCGAACCCGCCGGGGTTGCGGGTGAAATCCAGATACACCTTACGCCCCTTGGTCAGCCGTTCCCGGTGGACGGCCAAGTCGACCAGCGACGAACCGCCGCCGGTCACTTTCTGCGGGTCAAAGGGCCACTGGTAGCCTTTCAGAAACACCGCTGAATCGCGCGCTCCGATGTCGGCAAAGTGTTCGTCCAGAAACTCCTGTTCGTCCCCATCGGGCCCCACCGAAACATACCGGGGAACGACCTGCTGGTAGGTGCCCGACACGTTCCAGCGAAAACCGATGGAGGCCAAACCAAACTGGCTCTCGGTCAGATTGACGCAGGGAGCTCCGGCTTCGATTGCCACTCCAATAGCACCCTGATGAATGGGGGGATACACCGAGGCACCGTAAAGACCGCCCGGTCCACCGACGCCGAAGACCACCGCCTCGGCCACGATCAGCCGCAGTCCATACGCCTGGTTGTCGAGCTGGGCGCTGTCGATGAACAGGGCACCATAAATGCGGTGGCCGATCACCAGCAGCGACACGGCCTGCAGACCTTCCAGAATAGGGACATCCCTTCGGCGAACCTCGGCCAGCAGTTTCTCAACCATCACCTTCGAGGTGTAGGGCCCGATGGAGGTACCCCGCTGTTTGGGGTCGTGGTCGGTCTTGTAGCCCACAAAGGCTCCGCTGGCATTCATAGGAAACGGAACCCCCAACGACACCAGCCGGTAGAACGCCTCGCTGGAGCCCAAGGCCTCGGCCAGGGCGATATCGCCGTGAACGGCCCCTCCTTTCCAAAGAGCTTGGGCCATTTCAAAAGCCGAGTCGCCTCCCCGGTCGCCCACGGCCAACCGGTAATAGGTTTGCTTGTCCGAGCCGGTGTTGTACGAGGTACCGCCGGTGACCGAGTCGGTGGCAATCACAGCGTCAAGACCGGCGGCGGCCAACCTCTCGGCGGCGGCCAGCGAGGCAGCCCCCGAACCGATAACCAGTGTGTGGCACTGTTCCACAGGAACGGCAATCTTGCCCAAGAGCAGGGGCGTCAACGTCTTCATAAGGTTTCTCCTGGAACGTATTCTCCGGCCAGAATCAGGTTGAGGGACCGAGTTTGCCGCTCGATCAGCCGCTCCCTCAGCCAACACCCGGCATGCCAGCCCAGTTCTCCGGTGGCAAACTCGATGGTATCGATGCGCTTGGCGGCGACATCGAGAACAGGCGCGTTGTCGAAGCCGGTCAGCGCAAAGTCCCGGGGAATTTCAAAGCCCTCCCGCCAGGCACGGTTGAAGACGTGTACCGCCATCAAGTCGTTGAAACACAGCACCGCGTTGTAGCCCCGGGCCACCAGCGAACGAACAAAGGCTCCGTCGAGGCTGGCGATCGATTCCAGCTCAAAGCAGTCTTCGGCAGTCATGGCAATTCCCAGAACCGAAGCGGCCGCGAGCACACCGGTCTGCCTCTGGCGCGAGGTGTAGGAAACAGGAGTGAAGCCCAAAAAGCAGGGTTTGACCCCGGGACGCTGAAGTGCAACCCTCCGCAACAAGGTTTCCATGCCCACGGCGTTGTCCACAGCCACCGAGGGACGATTCCCTTGAACGCGGTTGATGTGGACGACGGGAACACCCCGGCTTTCGTAGCGGGCATAGAGGGCGGCATCGGCCTCGGTGAAGGCGAACACCGCGCCGTCAACGGTACCAGTTTTTTTTGAGGCGAACGAGTCGTCCAGACCGTCGTTGAGACAGACCAGCACGTTGATCCGTACTTCGCCGAAGCCCCGCTGCAGTCCATCCAGCAGCTCGGCCACGTCATAAAACAGATGGACGTAGGCATCGCGGCTGGGGGGAAGGTAGAGTTTGATCGTCAGAATGGACCGGGATTCCGGACGACGCACGGTTCGGCGCTGGTACCCCAAGCGCTGGGCCGCCGACCGGACCAGAAGCCGCGTCGAGTCTCCCACCAGTTCCGAATCATCCAATGCTCTGGAAACCGTACTGCTCGACAGCCCCAGCTCACGCGCCAGATCGTAGATGGTGACTTTGGCCACCCGGTCAGGCTCCTGCGCCCTGAGACAGCAGCTTTTTGTAGTACTCGTCGTAAAGGGAGCATCCGTCGTTCACCTGGCGCACCATCAGCTTGGAACAACCGGAACAGGCGGTGCACCACCGGGGTTCCTCGCCGCACAGCAATTTGGCCGGCGTTTCCGGGTCGGCGAAAATCTGACGGCCAAAGCCTGCAAAGTCGGAATAGCCGCGCTCAATGCACTGGGCGGCATGGGGCAGAGCATCGGCCTTCAACAGCGAAAACGCCGACTGAATTACGGCCGGCCGGTCCTTTCCGGCGCCTGAAGCGGCCCGCAGAACATCCGAAACCGTTTTGGAGTACCGGATATGGTCGAGGTAGAACCATCGGGCCTGGGGCACGGGCCGTGTGATCTCAGAGGTCTCACCGGGAATTCCTGCCGAAGCGTTGACGTAGTCCATGCCTAGCTCAGACATCAGGGCTACCAAGCGCTTCATCTCACTCAGGTCCTCCAGAAGTTCATCGGCGGCCAGGGTTCCGCACCCTCCCCGTATGCCCTCGTACAGCGAAAGGCGGGCACCGATCAGAAAGTCCTTGCCCGTCAGCGAGCGGATCTCGGGGACACTTTCACGAAGGAACCGGGTTCGGTTTTCCCAGGTGCCTCCCCAGCCGTCGCTGCGGTTATTGGAGGGACGAAGCATCTCGGCCCCCAGGTAACCGTGGCACAGTTTGAAGTCGATGCCGTCGGCCCCGGCCTGTTCGACCAGACGGGCCGCCGCGACAAAGCGCCGCCTGATATCGTCAAGGTCGGCGCTGGTTAAAAGACGGGCACCCTCGGGACCGGGTGTGAGGGTGGTAGGAACGGTACCTCCCACCCCCTTGCGCCCTGAGTGAGTGATCTGAACCAGAAGGATTCCGTCGGGGTTGGCCTGTTTGTAGGCGGCGACCAAACGCTTGAAGCCATCAAGGTTCTGCTTCTCGAGGATGAGCTGATTGACCCGGGCCAGACAGTCGGGAACCACCGAAACCGCCTCAACCACCGTCACGCCCCACTGCCCCCGGCCCAGGGCGGCATACCGGGCCAAAGTCCTCTCAGAAGGAACTCCGCCGTTCTCGGCATCATTACCTTCCATGGGCTGCGCCAAAAACCGGTTGGGGGCGATGCGGCGGCCAAAGGGAGCAGGAGTGGTCAGGATGGCAGGGACGATGATTTGTTGCATGCAACTATTCTGCACCCATTGCTCCCATCCGTCAAGCAAAGGTACAGTAACCCCATGGACGCCAGTTGCACCACCCTCAACGCCGCCGACGGCTCAACCAAGGCCCTGTGGACAGCCGCCGACGGACAGCACTTTGAGTCGGTGCTAATCCGGCACAAGACACGGGCAACGCTGTGCCTCAGCATCCAAGTCGGCTGCGCTCTGGGCTGTAGGTTCTGCTCGACGGGAAGGCTGGGCCTCGTCCGCGATCTGAGCGTGGACGAAGTGCTGGCGCAAGCAGCCTGGGCTGTAGGGCAACTCGGGGATGAGGGAATCCGGCTGCGCAACGTGGTGTTTATGGGAATGGGGGAACCCTTGCTGGCTTTGGGCGCCCTTGGCCCGGCGCTGAGGGGTCTGATGGACCAGCGCTCGTTCGAGATCGCCCCCCGGTACCTGTGCGTGTCCACCTGCGGGGTGGTCAACGCCATCGAGCCGTTCTACCGCGAATTCCCCAAGGTGAAACTGGCGGTTTCGCTCCACGCCGCCCGCCAGGACCTGCGCGATGCCCTGATGCCCGGTTGCCGCTCCTGGCCGCTGGCCGACCTGCTGCCGGCTCTGGACCGTTACCAAGAAGCCACGGGTCACCGGTTGTTCTTCGAATACATCATGATCGCCGGCGTCAACGACGGCGAGCGCGAATTAGGCGAACTGACAGCCCTTCTGAAGGGCCGGGATGCCCACGTCAATCTGATTCCCTACAACCCTGCCCCCGGTGCCGTCTGGAAGCCCTCCCCCCGCCCGGTTCTCGATGCCTTCCAGCAGGCTCTGCGCACGGCGGGTATTGTGTCGACGGTACGCCGTTCAGCGGGAGATGCCATTGCCGCTGCCTGCGGTCAGCTGACCCCGGGTGAAATTTGTACTATTGCGACACTTTCAGAAACAAATTGTCCCCGACTGTGACTATCGGGACGTCGGATGTCCCCTTATCATCACTAGAAGAGGAAATCATGAAACAACGCAAAGTACGAGTCGGAATCATCGGTTGCGGCGGCATCGCCGGCGGAAAGCACCTCCCCAGCCTTCAGAAACTCCCCCAAGTCGAAATGGTGGCTTTCTGCGACATCATCAGAGAAAAGGCCCAGACGGCCGCCGAAAACTACGGAGCAGCCGGTGCCAAGGTCTACACCGACTACACTGAAATGCTCAAGGACAAGAGTATCGAAGTGGTCCATGTTCTGACCCCCAACAAATCCCACTCGGTGATCACCGTAGCCTCGCTGGAGGCCGGAAAGCACGTCATGTGCGAGAAGCCCATGGCCAAGTCGGCTGCCGACGCCCGCCTAATGCTCGAAGCCGCCCGGCGCACCGGGAAAAAGCTCACCGTCGGCTACCAGCACCGCCACAAGGTCGAAAGCCAGTACCTGAGAGCCGTGATCGACCGCGGTGACCTGGGAGAAATCTACTTTGCCAAGGCCTGGGCTGTCCGCCGCCGCGGAACACCCAACTGGGGCGTGTTCCTCAACGAGGAAGAGCAGGGCGGCGGACCGCTGATCGACATCGGCACCCACTCGCTCGACCTGACCCTGAGCATGATGAACAACTACAAGCCCAAGATGGTGGTGGGGACCAAGTACAAGAAGCTCCCCAACCCGGATTGTGCCAACCCCTGGGGCGGATGGGACGTCAATCAGCACACCCTCGAAGACTCGGCATTCGGTTTCATCGTTATGGAAAACGGTGCCACGATTATTCTGGAAACCAGCTGGGCGCTGAACACCATCGAACCCATTCCCGAAGGAAGCCTGTCGCTGTGCGGCACCAAGGCCGGCGCTCAGATTAAAAACGGCGTCAGCATCAATAAGGACGAGTTTGGCCAGCTGGTCGAAATCAAGCCCGAGCTGAAAACCGGCGGCGTGGCCTTCTACGACGGCAAGTCCGAAACCTCCGCCGACCGCGAAGCCCGGCTATGGATCGAAGCCGTCCTCAACGATACCGAACCCCTGGTCAAACCCGAACAGGCCCTGGTGGTCTCGGAGATTCTCGAAGCCATCTACGAGTCGGCCAAAACGGGCAAGCCGGTGTATTTCGGAAACAAGTAATGCTGCAGGTTGCCATGCTCAGCAAATGGCACGTCCATGCCGCGGACTATGCCCGACAAGTCAGCGCCCTCCCCGGGGTCAGAATCACGGTCGTGTGGGACGAAGAGCCGGCTCGAGGCCGGGAATGGGCACAGTCGCTGGGGGTGCCCTTCGAGGCCGACCTGACGGTGCTTCTGGCCAGGCCCGACGTCGATGCGGTCATTGTCGATGCCCCGACCAACCTTCACCCCGAGGTGATGATCGCGGCAGCGCAGGCCGGCAAACACATCTTCACCGAGAAGGTGCTGGCCTTGACCGTGAAAGACGCCCTGGACATCGCGCGGGCTGTCGAAAAAGCAAAGGTTCAGTTCTGCATCTCGTTTCCTCATCGAACGTTGCCGCACAACCTTTTCGCCAAGCAGGTGGTTGACCAAAACCTCCTCGGCACCATCACGCTGCTGCGGGTCCGCAACGCCCACGACGGTGCCACGGCCAACTGGCTTCCCGCACATTTCTACCGGCAGGACCAGTGCGGAGGCGGAGCCATGATCGACCTGGGCGCCCACCCCATGTACCTGTCGCGCTGGCTGCTGGGCCGGCCGCTCAAGGTCAGCTCCACTTTCACCAAGGTTACAGGCCATGAAGTGGAAGATAACGCTGTCAGTGTTCTGGAATATGGCGGCGGCGCACTTGCCGTCGTGGAAACAGGATTCGTCTCCGCCCCCAGTCCCTACAGTCTCGAGTTGTACGGCACCGAGGGAACCTTGCTGGTGGGTGGGCCCGACAACAAGGTCAGTCTGTTTTCCAGCAAGTCGGGCACAGCGGTACCCGGCTGGATCACCCCCACAACCCTGCCCAAAGCCCTCCCCAGCGCCCTGGAACAGTGGGTCGGGGCCATCTCGGGTCAGGGATCTGTCGTGTTTGGAATGAACGAGGCTTTGGAACTCACGGAACTGATGGAGAAGGCCTATCAATCGTCCCGAGAGGGAAAGGTGGTACTATTTTGATTGGACTACAACTCTGGAGTGTCAAGGACGACACAGCCAAGGATTTCGTGGGCACCCTCGAAGCCCTCGCGCTAATGGGTTACGACGGGGTGGAGTTCGCCGGATACGGCGGTATCCCTGCCGCTGCCATGCGTTCGCACCTGGACCGCCTCGGTTTGAAGGCAGCTGGCAGCCATGTGGGCCTCGAAAAACTGAAGGCTCAGCTGGCCGACGAAATCGCCTATGCCCATATCGTGGGTGCCAAACATCTCACCTGCCCTGGTGCCAAGCCGAATGGCAGGGCTGGGTATCTGGAGCTGGCCGAGTTCTTAAACAAGACAGGCAAAATCCTTCACGACGAGGGAATCACCCTTTCGTACCACAATCATGGCTGGGAATTTGAGGATTTTAGCGGAACTACAGGCCTGGATCTGCTGTGGCAGAACACGGACCCGGCGCTGGTACAGGTGGAGCTCGACCTGTTTTGGGTGAAGTTCGCCGGGCTCGATCCGCTGACCTACCTGAAAAGCCTCGGTAAGCGGGTTGCTCTGCTCCACTACAAAGACATGGACAGGAAGAATCCCGAAATCAGCACCATTGTCGGCACAGGTTCTATCGACTTTGTCCCCATCACCCGTTACGCCCAAAACCTCGGTATTGAGTGGCTGATCATTGAACAGGAGGAGTACGACCGGCCGCCTCTGGAATGCGTGAAACTGGGAGTGGCTAACCTGAAGAAGCTGCTCTGAACTGTTCCCGGTACTGCCGGGGGCTCATTCCCACCAACCGCTTGAAGCACTTGCTGAAGTAGGACAGCGAAGAAAACCCCGATTGCAGGGCTGTTTTTTCCACCGACTGTCCTGTTTCCACCAGCAGCCGTTTGGCCACAGTCAGACGGCTGTTCATCAGCTTGCCGCTGAAAGACTGACCGTAGTACTGGCGGATAATGCGTTCGGCCTGCCGGGAACTGACACCCAGCTGGCCGGCCACCGACGCCAGCGTCAGAGGCAACTGGGATTGGGAAAAAAACGCATCGAGAATGCGGTACTTTTTGTCGTCCAGGGTTTTTTGGGGCAGGGAGTACTCCGCCCGCTTTTCGTTGTTGTAGTAGCGAAGGGTGTTGATGATGATCTGGGAGAGGTAGTTCTGCACGTTGAGAAAGTACCCGACGTACCGGTTTTGAAGCTCGGCGAAAATTCCTTCAAAAAGCCGGCAGCTGTCGAATTTGTCCTCACCATACCAGAACTTGGTCTCCATCAGAGTTTGGAAGATCTCGTCGATTTCGGCATCAATCACCAAGCTGTCCTTGGGTGTCCGTTTCCGCGACCAGCGCAGGTCGAAATTGATGCCGAACTCCAGCATGGGGTGTGCCTGGTCGTTGATCTGCTCGTGCAGAACCCCCGGACCCGTCAGATAGAAAGTCCCGGGTCCCAGTTGGTAACTCGTCTCGGGCGTCTTCAACAGTCCGTAGCCCTCGGCAATGAAATGCAGCTCGTAGGTTTTATGGCTGTGCATCGGGAACCGGCTTCCCGCCACCATGGGGTGGAACGTGAGGTTCATCAGGTTCAGGATCAACTTGCCCATCGCGACCTGAATTTTCAGCTCGTCGTAGCCGTAGTAGCGGTCGAGGGTCATTCCAGCCTGCCTTCCCGAAACTTTCCGGGACTGACCCCGGTTTCCCTCCGAAAACTGCGGGAAAAGTAGAACTCGTCTTGAAACCCGCAGAGGGCGGCTACCCGTTTCAGAGGGTGGTCGGAATGGTGCAGCAGCACCTTGGCTGTTTCGATGCGTACCCCGATCAGATAATCGCGGGGGGAAAGGCCCATCACAGCTTTGAACACGCGGCAGAAATGCTGGCGGCTGAGCCCGAATTCGCTGGCCCAATCTCCAATCCGGTAGGACCGGTCGGGCTGGCTGTGAATGTCTGCGCACAGACGGGTGATCTGCTGCCTCTGATCCACCGAGACGGCAGAGGGCGGCCCGTGGTCGGTGGCCCCGCCGCCCAACTCGAGCAGAGCTGATTCCAGCCATTGGCAGGCCTTCTGAACTTCACCTCTCCTCCAGTGCAGAACGACACGCTCCAGCAGGGCCTCCAGAAAATCGGCGTTTTCAAGACGGCGGTGCAGAGCGGGCAAACTCTGGTGCCCGGAAAAATGGATGAAGCACACCGTCAGCGGCTGCAGGGGGTCTTGGGTGCCCCGATACTGGTAACCGCCCCGAAGAACGAAACAATCCCCCCGCTGCAGGTCGAAAATCCCCTCGGGAGTCTCCAGAGTTCCCCGTCCTCCTCCCACAAACCAAAGGTCGTCGTCAAACCAGGGCACGAGGCTGGAATCCCAGCTCCAGTCTGGCGCGCAATGAGACAAGCCCGCACTGTTGATTCTTATAGGAAGCCGATGTCCGCCGTCCATCTTCCAAAAGTACAAAAAGGAGTACCTCGTGTCCATGGGTTTATCCCCATAAACGGGTTAGCATGAACCCACCATGACATCCAAAGAACGTGTCCAAGCGGCACTCAACCACCAAGTTCCCGACAAAATCCCCTTCGGAGAATTCGCCATCGACTTCGATACCGCCGAGAAAATCCTCGGCCATGAAACCTACCTCCGGGCCAAAGCCAAAAGCCAGATCGCTTTTTGGGAAGGCCGCCGGGACGAAGTGGTCCAAAGCTGGAAGGAAGACATGGTCGAACTTTACACCAAGCTGGACTGCATCGACCTGGTCAACATCACGGCCATGGCCTCGGGCCTCGTCCCTCCCAAGGACTACGAACCCAACCCGCCCAAGCGGCTCGATGATAAAACGTGGGAAGATTCCCAGGGACGAATTTTCAAACTCTCAGAAACCACTTGGGACATCACCATGGTTCACGATCCGTTGCAATGGGAACGCGAGTACAAGCTCGAGGACTACGCCGCCGAACCAGTGGCAACGCCTCCCGACCCGTCGGTGTTCGAGGTGGTGGATTCTGTGATCGCCCACCTAGGCAAAAAGAAATACCTGGTGGGAGGTTCGGGAACGGGTGTGGAGATGACCATGCTGGGAGAAATGGAGCGGGCCCTTTCCGAATACCTGCTCAACCCTGATGTGGTCCACGCCGCCGCCGCGTACAACCTCAAGAAAGGTAACCTCGACGACCAGTTTTTCATCCGCCCCGGCCAAGATGCCGTGATGTGGGGACAGGACTTTGCCTACAAGTCCGGGCCCATGATCTCACCCGAAATGTTTGCCGAATTTGTCGTTCCCTATACCAAACAGCGGGTGAGCCGCATTCATGATCAATATCACCTGCCCGTGATCAAGCACGCCTGCGGCAACAACTGGAAGCTGATGGATATGTTTGTCGATATTGGCTGGGACTGCTACCAGTCCATTCAGCCCACCGCCGAAATGGATATTGCCCAGGTCAAGAAACACTACGGTGAAAAGCTATGCCTGTGGGGCGGTGTCCCCGTGGAGCACTTGATGCGGGGCACCAAGGACGACATCAAACGTTCGGTAGCCTACGCCGTGGAAAGTGCGCGCCAAGGCGGCGGCTACATTTTCGGCACCAGCCATTCCATTGCCGTGGGCAGCAGCTACGACAATTTCATGACCATGCTCGACGAGTTCGAAAAGGTCAGGGATTACCGGTAAGAAAAAATTTGGTCAAATTTGACTAAGAACCTCCAGAATTTCTCGATACAAAGCCACTGACAAGCGAAGGCCCTCGTGGGCAATGGCATGATCCAGATCGGTGCGCACTTGTGCCGATGAAAGAAGTCCTTTACGGGCGGCTTGAACCAGCACCCCGCAGAATCCAACCACAGCAATGCCATGGTTGCTGGCAACCCGCCGCAACAGACGGTCGTCTGCGAGCAACCAGTCGGCCCTCTGTTCAATGGCCCATGCCAGCGAAGACCGGTCGCTGACACTCAACGCCGATGAGGGTTCCAATGGCCCGGACCACGATGCGGTGGTGGCCGTGGTTAAAAAGGCCCGCAGACGGTCCGCTTCGGCCGGTGGAGTGTCCTCATGAACCAATTCTTGGACCACACAATCGAGTACAACAATTTCACCTTGAAACAAGGCTGGAATCAGTGAAAGGCGGTTTGCCTTTGCCAGAAAGATCAACGGACTCGCGTCGCAGACAATCAGCATCAGCGACGCTTCCTGTCGAATGCCGCCAAATCAGAAGTCAATTCCTCAGGCCCGTAATGCAGATCGACCTGAGCTTGCTCGAGGCGGGCTACCAGATCCCAAGTCGACACCCCCGCCATCTCTGCCCCGCGCGAGAGGGTCACGTCCCCCTTTCGGTAGGCGTCCAGGGCCTGGGTGAGGCGAAGCTCTGCCATTCCATGCCGAAGCAGCGTCTTGATGATACTTGCCCGATCTTGGCCAGCCCCCTTTGCCAGAGTATCCAGAAGAGCGACTTCTTCGCTGTTGAATCTTGTCGAAAGGGTTGTTGTGCGCATGTTTACAATTTAACAAATTGAAGACAGACAGGCAAGTTAGGCTTGCACAAGCAGAACCACCGCGTCGTTGGCCTTCACCGTGGCCGGGTTCCCATACCAGCACTCGGCCACGGTCCAACCGGCCCGGAGCTTGAGCTGAAGGGGCCGGTCTTGCGCGCTGTAATTGACCAAGACCACCACACGGCGGTCATCGTCCAGAGGGTGCTCAGTGCTTCCAACCAAGGGTTCGTCTTGGTCGGTGACACGGCAAGCCGCTCGGATTTCGGCTGACATTTCGCGATAAACCTGGGCCAACGGCTGAGCCTCGGGGTGCCAGGTGGTATCCGGCTGGGTAACCATGGCCGTTTCCAGGGGCAGGGAACAGTAGTGGACAGTCCCCTTTCCGTAAGATGACTTTGACCAGACCGGGTTGCCATCGGGCTCCGTGCCAAGCAGCGAGGAAGCCCCCGGCAGGTAGTCCAAACGGAACGAAGCGGGAATGGTGATCTCCACGGCTTGCCCGGCCGCAGTCAACCGGACTTGGGCAGCCTCGCGGCGGCGGCGGCGGTTGGCCACCGTTAAGCCGGTGATCTCGGTGAAATTGAGCAGATAGCCATTGTCCGACGAAATCCAGAGGGTGGCACCGGCCCGGACCTTTGCGAGCAGGGCCTGCCAAAGCTGCTTTGGCACTCCCCCTACCCCAGTCACACAGGGAAGCAGGTACAGGGGTGCGTCCGGCAGGTCTTGGTCCTCGAAGGTAAAGGAAAGGTCAAAGCCTGCCTGCTTTGCCAGCAGAAAGGCCCCCAAGGCTACGGCCCAATGGTCCTGCTGGGTGTTCAGAATACAAACCGCCTCGACCACTCGGGGAGGCAATCCCTCCAGAGGCATTTTCGCCAGTGCCTGCCGGGTTTCGGTCAAAGCCCGGAGCACAGGTTTGACCCTGCCGTCTTCGGCAATCAGTCCCAGTTCGTTCTCGCAGGCATTGCTGTCGTAAGGAGAGTGTTGCAGTTTGGTCTGATCGCTGGCACACCACCACATCAGACCGGGCAGGCCGTGGGCCCACTGGCTGAGCAGGCTGGTACGGGCAAAGGCAGCGGCGACGGTCTCGGAACACACCATGGGCCCCATGGTTCCCATCTCTTCGGCAAAACAGGGTTTGCGGCCGATCTGGCTGTAAAACAGGCATTCCACGGTGGCATGGACCAGGGGGCGCATGGAATCGATGGGGTCGAAGTCCATGTACTGCGTCCAAAACGGATAAGGGTGGGTGGTCAGAATGTCGGTGAGTTCCCCCTGGTCCTGCATGGTCCATTTTCCCTGGGGTGCCAGACCGTGCATTCCAGAAACAAGGGGCCGTCCCGGGTCAGCCCGACGGATGGCGTTGGCCACAGCCGAAGTCCAAAGGTAGGCCTGGTGGCTGTCGGCTACGTCCTGCATACAGTTGCATTCGTTGCCCAAATCCCAAGCCGCAAGGGCCGGGTGGTGTTTGGTATGCCGGACAAAGGCGTCCACAAACCTCACCTGCCAGCGGATGGCTTCAGGATCGGTGAGTATATTTCGCCCCTGCAGGGCCGGGGGCACAAAAAGCCGGCCACTCATCCAACCCGTGATAAGGCCGACCACCAGTTTGATTTGATGTTTCGCGGCCAAATCGGCCAGGACCAAAAAGCGCTCCAGCATCAGCGTTGATAAGCCGGCTCGGCCCAGTTCGGTATCGGGAAGCCGCTCTTCCCCAAAACGCTGGCCGGTGGGGCGGCCGCCATTGGTGTACAAGGTCGTGATCGGCTGAAAGTCGGGCCAGAGGGGAAACACCCGCATCACCTGAATGCCAGCACCAGCCAAGCGCTGCAGGTCGAGCTCCAACACTTCAGGCCGCCAGTCGCTCCACATCGAAGTTCCTGCGTGTGAAGCCCAGTAGTTGCATCCGACGAAAAAGGGCCCGGAAATACCAAAAACATTTGAGGAGTGCATCGTCACCTTCCACCCCTCAGACTAGCCCTGATGTCCAGTTGCCGTTATGATGAACCTCTTAATAAATATAAGGAATCTATGATTTCAGAAAAAGTCGAATTCGAGTCAGTGAAAAACAAGGACGATCTTAAGGAACGGCCTTTCTATATTGGACGGATCCCGACGGTCAACGAAGGCTACCTGGTCGGCCGCCATTGGCACCTCCATGTTGAGGTCCTTTACGTGGAGAAAGGTCCCGTCGAGCTGCAGCTCAGCTCAGAAACCCGAATACTGAATGACGGTGAGATGGTGGTGCTCTACCCAGGGGCAGTTCATGGAGTTACCGTACCCGCAGGCACAAAGTCAACACACTTTGTTGTCGGCTTTGACCCCGAATTGTTCACCGCCGTCCCCCGGCTGGCCTTCGATCTCAAGCATGTGCTCCCCTACACCGGGGTAGGAGGCTGCTCCCCGAAAATCCCAGCCAAAAATGTTGGCAATGACATCTGTCAGCTTTATCAACAATACGCCGGCAAGACCTTGGGGTACGAATTAGCGGTCTGTGCGGGCGTCTTTCGGCTGGTTCATTGGATAATGGAGGAGTTTCCCCATGTTTTTTTGCCGACCGAGCAGGTACGGACGGGCGATGAGCGGGTAGCGATCCGGCAGGTGGTCGTGTGGCTTGCCAGCCACTTCGAACAAGATATTCCGGCTCCTCTCGCCGCTGCCAGGGCAGGCATGAGCTACAGTTATTTTGCCGCCAGTTTCAAACGGGTCATGAACTGCCCCTTCAAGCGCTACCTCTTGCTTCTGCGCATCCGGCAGTCAGAACAGCTGCTTCTGAACCCGCAAAACACCATTAACGACATTGCCCAGCAGACAGGTTTTCACGATGCAAGCTACTTTATCAAGCAATTTAGGCTTTGCAAGGGTGTTTCTCCGCTCAAATACCGGCGCAGACAGTTGGAAGCCATCTCGAATCGCAACACGTAACCGATTGCGCTTGACAATTAAGGGAGATGGCCAAATCCTTATGTATCGGCGTTGCCGAGTTGGATCATATGTGACGAGTCCAGAAAAAGGTCTGAATCTCTTTTCGAGGGTTTCGGACCTTCGTTGTTCGTCACATCAGTCATAGGAGAATGAAAATGAAGAAAATGCACTTGGGAGCCCTTCTGGTCCTCTCAGCGTTGTTCGCAGCCACCTCGGCTTTTGCGCTCAATCCAGGCGACCCGCTTCCCCGTAGCGAGACCTTGTATTTCAACGGCCAACAGTGGGGCCCGGTCGTGGGATGGAACCCCTATTCCTCTAATAACAACAACGCTCTTGCTGTTGCACAACAAGACAATGCCCGGGTGGTCGTCTTCGAAAGCCCCTATGTCTACAACATGCTTGATGGCAAGCAGTATCCCCTGCTGGCCGATGGTCCCTTCGCCTGGAATGCTAAAAAGACCGAGATCACCTTCAAGATCAAGGCCGCTGCCAAGTGGAGCGACGGTACCCCTGTGACGGCCGATGACGTTGCTTATACCTGGACCGCCAACGTCAAGTATGAGACCGGCGCCGGCGTCAATTCCAAGGATTATATCGACACCATTACCGCCGTGAACGCCAAGACCGTACTGGTCAAGGCCAAGCTGGGTGCCGATGGAAAGCCTGTGAATCCCCTCCAGGTGATTTCGTACCTCAGCAGCAACTATGTCATCCAAAAGGCCTGGACCATGAAACTCGAGGCCAGGACCGGCGGCGACGCGACCAAGTTCAAGGCCGATCCTGCCGACGACTTCGTTGCTTCGGGACCGTACACCAAGTTCTTTGCCGATGAAACCAAGGTTGTCTACGTCCGCAACGAAAACTACTGGGGCAAGGACAAGTCCATGTGGGGCAAGCTGCCTGCTCCCAAATACCTGGCCCATACGATCTTCGCCGACAACAATGCGGGCTTCGCTGCTCTCAAGGCCGGCCAGGTTGACGTCAGCCAGCAGTTCAACGCCAATATTCAGGACCTGTGGCTGAAAGAAAATCTTCCCATTTCGACCTACCTGTCCAAGGCTCCCTACGGCATCGGTGCCAGCTTGCCCACAGCCTTCTACAACCTGAAGTCCCCCGGCCTCGACCAGGTCGCGGTCCGCAAAGCCATCGCCATGGCTGTCGACTACGCCACCATCATTTCGAACGCCATGACCAACCAGTCGGCCACGTTCACCCAGGTGCCCCGTTCGCTGATGAACCCCACCGCCGGTGAGCAGGCTCTGTACGACAAGGCTGCCGTCAAGTCTCTGCAGTGGGCAGGCAAGGACGCCGCTGGCGCCAACAAACTGCTCGACGCTGCTGGAATCAAGGACACCAACGGTGACGGATGGCGCGAATACCAGGGCAAGAAGCTTTCCTACGTCGCTACCTGCCCCAACGGCTGGTCCGATTGGCAGGCCGCTATCGAAGTTGTTGCCGCTGCCGGAAAGACCATCGGTATCGAAATCACCACCAACTATCCTGAATGGTCAGTCTATCAGACTGTTGTGACCAATACCCCGCTGCCAGACGGCTATGACATTCTAATGATGTGGAGCGACGGCGCCGGTCCGACCCAGCCTTGGGGACGCATCCGCCACCTGATCAGCAGTGAATTCGCCAACACCAACAACAACTGGAACGGCAACTGGGGTGGCTACGTGAACCCCGCCGCCGACGCGCTGATCAAGTCGATCCCCGGCGAAACCAATGCTGCCAAGCTCAAAGCCGCCTACACCAAGCTGGTTCAGATCTACCTGACCGATGTTCCATCGTTCACCCTGATGTACCGGCCCCAGTCCTTCCACGCTGTGAATGAAAGCGTTTGGACCAACTTCCCCAGTGGTGATAAGCCCACCAATCCTCCGGTTCCTCCGTTGGACCTGACCGACGGGTACAGCATTGCAGGTTTGTATAACCTGAAGCTGACCAAGTAAGGGTTGACCCTAAAACAGCCATGCTCCGCACCGCGTTGCATGGCTGTTTTTTTTCGCCTGATGTCTTCCTGCGGAGGTGTTGCGTTGAAAGGATACAGACAGTATTTCTTAAAAAAACTGGGTTGGCTTATGGTCACCTTTGTTTTCGCCTTTATGTTGAACTTCATCCTCCCCCGCCTGATGCCGGGAGATCCGGTCGCGGTCATCACGCAAAAAGTCACCCAGGGCATGACCAGCCAAGCCGGTGTGACCAAAATTTACGAAGAATACTCTGAACTTTTCGGTACCAAGAAACCTCTCTTGGACCAGTTTGTCCTGTATATCACCAACGTGGCGCAGGGAAATTTCGGCATCTCGTTCAGCCAGTATCCCCGTCCGGTAGCCGACATCATCGGCGATGCCATTTGGTGGACCATTTGGCTTCAGTTTCCGGCCATCCTCATCGGTTGGCTCATCGGAAACATATTGGGTGCGCTCGCGGCGTATCTCAAGGGCGGCTTTGACAAGGTCCTCATGCCCTCCAGCATCTTCCTCAGCAATTTTCCGGCCTTTGGTATGGCCGTCATCCTGCTCGTGGTCTTCGGCATCACCCTCAAGTGGCTTCCCTTGTCGGGAGGCTACGGGTTCGACCAGATTCCCAACATGAGTTGGGAATTTGTCTGGTCGGTCTTCCTTCATTACCAACTGCCCTTCTGGTCGATTGTCATCATATCCATCGGTGGCCAAGCGATCGGAATGCGTTCTATGGCAATTTACGAGCTCAACGCCGACTACGTAAAGTACAGCCGCTTCCTCGGCATCAAGGACCAGAAGATCATTGCCTACGTCTTCCGCAATGCCATGTTGCCCCAGGTCACGGGGCTCGCTCTCTCGATCGCAACCATGGTGGGCGGCGCCCTGGTGGCCGAGATCATCTTCAGCTACCCTGGGCTGGGAAACACCATGATTAAGGCCATTACCGGGCAGGATTACCCGCTGATTTCCGGGGTGACTCTCATCGTCACGTTGATGGTTCTAGTCGCCAACTTCTTGATCGAGCTGATCTACGGCCTGATCGATCCGCGCATCAAAGCCACACAAGCCGACTAAGGAGTAAGGTTGCTATGAATAACACCATTAAGCAAGTTTTCCGATCACCGAAATTCCTGGTTGGTTTCATCATCTTCTCGATGATTCTTCTGACTGCCGTCATCTATCCTGTCATTGTCCGAGACCCGCCTTTGGCGATTCTGGGCCAGGGCACCTTTTTCGAACCTGGTGTCTACGTCAGCACCTTTGACACCTTCCAGGCCAAGCGTTACAAACTCGACCTGGAAGATGCCGCCACCAAGCGCATCGCAGCCAGGCTGGGACCTCAGGAGCGTCAGGACCTCAAGGCCTGGCTTGTGACCGCCGGTGTACCAGAAGCCAGCATCGATACCAGCGACACAACAGCTCTGATGGACCTGTGGGTCAATACCTACGACCCAGCCAAGTCCGAGGGGATGACCTCGGCCAAGCGCAACTACTACGAAAGGCTGGATTTATCACTCAAAGGCATTTTAGGAACCGAGGGCGTCATCATCGCCACCACCAATGCCGAAACGGGTCTTCTGGAGGAATCCGACTCCTTTGCCCGGGATGACTTCGTGAATCTCAACCAGATTCCCGTGGTCCGGGTTTTGCCCCTGGGCACCGACAACTTCGGCCGGGACATGCTGACCGAGCTGATTGCAGCCACTCGCACATCGCTTTTAATTGGATTTGTCGCCGGTATCGTAGCCACCTCCATCGGCCTGATCCTGGGTCTGATGGCAGGCTACATCGGCGGCATCGTCGATGACTTCATTATGTTCGTCACCAACCTGTTCACGGTCATTCCCAGTTTTGTCCTGCTGATTTTGATTTCCTTCAGCATCGGACAAGAAAGCCGGGGTGCTTTCACCATAGCCGTGGTCATAGGCCTGACCTCGTGGGTTTGGACCACCCGCGCGGTCCGGGCCCAGGTCTTTTCGTTACGAAACCGTGACCACGTGAACCTTTCCAAACTCTCGGGTCACTCGATCTTCCGCATCATGCTCAAGGATATCCTCCCCTACATTGCTTCCTACGTGGTAATGGCGCTGATCCTGCAGATCTCCTCGGGAATCCTTGCTGAAGCCGCCTTGTCGATTCTGGGGCTGGGTCCCAAGACCACCGAGGTGCCGACGTTGGGGTTGATGATGAACTGGGCCATGATTTACTCGGCACATGTCACGGGCAAATGGTGGGCCTACATTCCCGTTCTGGTCGATATCGCCCTGGTTTCGTTCTCGATGAATTTGATGAACACGGGCCTCGATCAAGTCTTTAATCCGGCGTTGAGGGAGTAGAGGTCTGTTATGGCAAAAGTCATGCTCGAGATCAAAGAACTGATTCGCTGAAGGTTGAAGAAGGCAAGTCTCTGGGAATTTCGGGGGAGTCCGGGTGCGGCAAATCGACGCTGGCCCTGAGTTTGATGGGGTATTACTTCCCCCCGCTGCACTACACCAGCGGCGAAATCATCATCGATGGAAGAAACATTTCGGGAATGGATCCCGACGATGTCCGTAAGTCCATTCTAGGCAGGGAGATCTCCTATATTCCCCAGGCGGCCATGAACGCTCTCAACCCCACCCGGAGGATCATCCATTTCATTGAAGACGTCATGCATGCCCATGAGCCTTCGATGTCGAAGAAAGACATTCTGGCCATGGCCACCGAGCGCTTTCAAGTTCTGGGCCTTCCACCCTCGGTCCTGCAGAAATACCCGGTGGAACTCTCCGGAGGAATGAAGCAGCGCACCGTCATCGCCATTTCCGTCATCCTGTCGCCCAAGGTTCTCGTCGCCGACGAGCCCTCGTCGGCCCTTGACGTCACGTCACAGAAAATGGTCATCAAAATGCTGCGCGATCTGATGGATAAGGGGTTCATCAAGTCGATGATCTTCATCACCCACGAACTGCCCCTACTCTACAACGTTACCGACGATATCGCCGTGATGTACGCCGGACAGATTGTTGAGCAAGGTTCGGCAAAGGAAGCTGTGTTCACCCCGCTCCATCCCTACTCCAAAGGACTGATGGGCTCCATCATCGTGCCGGAAGAAGGTCTGCGGGAGGCCAAACTGACGGCTATTCCCGGGGTTCCACCCAACCTGAAAAAGCCGCCCTCGGGGTGCCGCTTTGCCGAGCGCTGTCAGTATGTGACACCGGAGTGCCGGGCGCACTCCATCGATCTGAGGGCCATCAGCGAAGGCCGCGCCTACCGGTGTATCTTGTCCGAAAAGCAAATGCAGGAGGCAAAGAGCCATGGCTGAGGAAAGCAAACAAGAACGAAAGGTCTGCCTCCGTGGGACAAACCTCACCAAGCGGTTCGGGTTTGGACGAAGCCAGATGGTGGCCGTCGACCATGTCGACTTCCAATTTTACGAAAGTGAAATCATCTCGATTGTCGGAGAATCGGGCAGCGGCAAGACCACCTTGGCGAAAATGCTGTTGGGACTGATCAGCTCCAGCGACGGGGATATCTATTTCCAGGAACAGAAGCGGGACATCCGGTCGCAAAAGAAAAAGAAGGAGTACTGGAAAAACATCCAGGCCATCTTCCAGGATCCCTTTTCGTCTTACAACACCTTTATCAAAATCGACGAAGTACTGCTGGATTGCATCAACATGCGGGGTGGCAAGAAGCTTCCCCACGCCAAGAAAGTCGAGCTGATGACCGAAGCATGCAGCTTTGTGAATCTGAAGTTCGCCGAATTGACGAACAAGTATCCCTTTGAACTTTCCGGCGGTCAGATGCAGCGGCTGATGATTGCCCGCATCTTCCTGCTCAAGCCCAAAATTCTAATTGCCGACGAGCCCACGTCCATGATTGACGCCTGTTCTCGCGCCACGATCTTGGACATGTTGCTGGCCCTGCGTAAAGAAACCGGGATGACGTTGATTTTCATCACCCATGATATAGGGCTGGCGTACTTTGTGTCAGACAGTGTCTATATCATGGAACGCGGCAAATTCGTGGAAAGCGGCACCGCCGACTCAGTGATCCTGCATGCCAAGGAAGCCTACACCAAGCGCCTGATCAACGATGTTCCCAAAATCCATGAGGAGTGGGACCTTTCAACGGTTTAGCTGTTTGGCGGCAGCGACAGCTTCGTGCACAATGGCTACGTCGGTGGTGCCCCGGCAACCGCTGAACGCGCCCGACCACTGGCCGTCCGCCTCGAAGGGCACACCACCTTCCCACCCGATATAGTCGGGCTTGTTGATGGAAAAGTCTCCTTCGTCGAGTTGTCCTGCAAAGACCGCCCTTTCAAAATCCCCCGTCGCGTGGCCCGTCAGCCAGACCTGGTTGACTTTGCGCCATGCGATGCCGGCAAAGCCCTTGGCCTGGGCTTTGTCGGGTCCGTAGATCTCGCCGTAGAATTTCCCCTGGGGATCAATCAGTGCCATGGCGGCGTGCCCCTTTCCGAAGGCATCCTCGGGGCGCTGCGAGTACTCACTCCACAGGCGTTTCGCTTCCTGCAGAACCAGACTGGCAAATTGTTCGTGCTTCATCCAATTGTCTCCCACTTTCTGGTCTTTTCCGACGTGTAGATGGCTTCGAGCAGTCGGATGGCCTTCAACCCTTCAGCGGCATCGATCACCTTTCCTGACCCGCCGGACAGGGCCAGGTAGAAGGAATCGATGAGCAGCTTATGACCGATTCCCCAGTAGGATTTGACACCGGCGGCACGGCCCGATTCCTGAACGGTTTCGGTGGTTCCATCGCTGTAGCTTATGGTCAGATCCTCGCAAAGCCTGGCACTGCCGTTTTCACCTTCCACATCGATGGAGATGGGCGAGTCGACCACGTGGCAGTTGGTGGCGTAGAAAATGGCGGTGGCACCGCTGGTGAAGCGCAAGGTAGCCTCGGCGGTGTCTTCCACCTCGATGAGTCCTTCCAGCAGTCGCTGGGAAGCCGTGCCCTTCAACTCTGCCACCGGTCCGAGAAACCACTGCAGCAGGTCCAGGGTATGGATGGACTGGTTGATCAAAACCCCACCGCCCTCCTGGGCAAGGGTTCCTTTCCAGGGGTCGGCAGTATAGTAGGCTTGGTCTCGATGCCAGGTGACAAAGGCCCTGGCCCCCTTGATCCGGCCGAGTTTTCCCGAATCCAAAACACTCTTGAGATGTGCGGCAGTTTGGTTGAACCGGTTTTGAAAGCACACGCCCACGGTCTTGCCCGATTCCCGGGCCGCCTTTACCAGCTGCTCCCCTTCCACCGCAGTCAAAGCCATGGGTTTTTCGGTCAGCACATGCTTGCCGGCCGCCAAAGCCTGCAGGGCCATGGGCACATGAAGGTAATGCGGAGTGCATAAATGCACCACGTCAACGCCGGGATCGGCCAGCACGGCTTGGTAGTCGGTGACAGCCCGGGCCTTCCAGGCTGCTGCGGCTTTTGCCGCACGGTCAGGGAGAAGATCGCAGACGACTGTCAGGGCCGCGTGGGGGCTGTCAAGCAGAGCCTCGGCGTGATTCTTGGCGATGGCTCCGCAGCCGATGATAGCGACGTTCTTCATAGGGTTTTCGTAAACTCCCGGATGGTCTGAATCGACAGCGCGGCCGACTCGAAAATATCGCGGCCGGGAACCGGATGATCCTGCTCCACAATCCACACCGGAACCTGGGCCTCGACCAGTGCGGCGAAGATGCCGGACCAGTCCAGGTTGCCGTGGCCGACTTCACACAGCTGCGCCTTGCCGTCCACCCACGT
>JAIFLN010000146.1:0-18209 GCA_020049045.1 Spirochaetota bacterium
ATGTGGATGTTGACGTTGTCAACAGCCTTGACATCACCATCGTAAACCTTGGTGATATTTTTGAGAATGACCTCAGCCATAGAGAACCTCCATTGGGGTTATGTTATCCTCCCAGAATAGGACCAGTTTCTCTACCTGTCAAGTTTGACCTGCGGGACTTTCGTCAGCCCTTAGTTGCGGACGGCCTGTGCCCGGAACTGCTCTACCTTCTCTTTCAAGGAGGCTTCCGTGGCAGGGCTATCCAGCCAAGGCCGCAACACTCCCGTTTTCAGGGCCGCCCAATCGGTGGGAAGCGCCTCCCAGAAGGCCACCTGGTCGATGCCAGGCAACCTACCGGCCATTTCCGGGTACACAGCAGCCAGAGTCGCGGTGTTGGAGTCGGCAAGGGTAGAAAGGCCGCGGGCCAGACCAAAGGCCCGGTCGTCCTCGGCACGTGCCTGGGTGATCAGCAGTTTCTGGGTCTCGCCCTGAAAGAACCAGCTCAGGAAACGCTCCCCGGCACCGCGGGTCAGCGAGCTGGAGGGAATTCCCGCCCAAACCGTATCGTCGGCGGTGGCCACCCTGCCGCCCTGCTCAATGAAACGGAAATCCAGCTGCCGGCGTTCGTTCCAGGGGCGCGAAAGAAACGTGGCCAGGGTAGAAGGGTAGAACAGAATCCGCCCGGAAACCAGCGGCAGGGTCGGGTCGGTTTGAAGATAGATCTGCTGGAACGAGGTTACCTCGTCCCATTCGGGACCTGGCCAGGTGCGCAGCAGGTCCAGACCGGCGGCCAGTTTGGCAGAATCCCAGGAAAGGGTTTCCTGAAAGCCTTCCTGGAACCCTCCGCCGCGAAGCTGAAGCACGGTCAAACCAAAGAACTCCCAGCGCGGGGAAAACCCCATCCGCTTTCTTGCTTTGGGTTCCTGGGTACTAGTGAACTCGCTGCCGAGTCCTTTGAGAGTATCGAGATCGAGGGAGAATCCCGGCAAGTCCGGCAAAGCAGCCCGGGAAAAGATCAGGATGGGGAGATCAAAGGAAAGGGGAAGAAGCTTCAGCTTTTCTCCTTCGTAGCCGGCATCCAGACTCCTCTTGTAAAAGGACGCCTTTGCGGGCTTGCCGCCGTCGAACACGAAGTCGAGAGGAACCATCAAGTTCTTGATGGCCTTCGAGGTCAGGTTTCTGGCAATGATCAGGTCGGCTTTTCGTCCTGGAGTCAGCAGCAGGGGAACCGGGTCTTCCTGGTACTCGACCAAAATCTGCCACTCACGCTGGCTGGCGTTGAACAGTTCAACATACGAAGCCATCTCGGGCACATTGGTCCAGAGGGTCGAAACGCGGTTTGCTGCCTGGTCGCAGGAAACCAAAAGGAGCAGGGCGGCCAGAACCGGGCCGAAACGGAACACGGTCAAACCCCGAACAGCTGATCGGCGGCTTGGAAAATCGTACCGTAGAGGGCCTTTAGATCTCGGTTATCCACCGATGAATAGGCGATTCTAAGGTATCGTTCCTGCAGTGCAATCGTGCCGATTCCTTCGGTTCGCAGCAGGTGCTTTCGCAATTCTTCGCTGGAACCCCGCTCGAGCTCAAAGGTCATGAAGTAACCGGAATTAAACGGGAGAGGTTTCAAGCTTTTTCCTGTTTCCCTGGTTTCGAGAATCTTCTTGACGGTTTTGAACCGTTCCTCAAGAACCTTGGCGTACTTCACCTTGATGCCGTGATAAACCAGACTGGACAATTCTTTGTACAGCAGAGTCTGGCCGACCCGGCTGGAACTCGAGATGGTCGTCCGGATGGCACCGAGAACCTTCTGATTGAGGGCATCAAAGTGATCTTCCTTGAGTCCGAACGAACCGAACGTGAGAAATCCGACCCGAAATCCCCAGACGTAGTCTTCCTTGGTGGCACCATCGATCTTGATGGCCAGAAGGTTCTCATGAGCGTTGTATAACAAGGTGAAGATCGACTGACGGTAGGCTTCTTCCTCATAGAAGAGCCCGAAGTAGGCATCGTCACACATCACGACCAGCTGCAACCCGGTTTCAGCGATGGCAACCAAGGCTTCGGCCAGGGCCTTGGCTTCGTCCTTGGTCGGGGTATAACCGGTAGGATTGTGTGGAAAATTCAGAATCAGGACGACTTTGCCGCTATGGGCCGCCTTGAGGATGGCTTCGGACATTCCCTGGATGTTGAACTCTCCATGGGAAGTGAACGGTGCGAACGTGCAACAGCGGGCCTGGTTTCTGGTTTCGAAGATCAAGGGATAATTGTCCCAGCAAAGATCGGTAAAGACCACACCGTCGTTCTCGTCGATAAACAGGTCAGCCGCCAGCGAAATTCCAGAGGTGATACCAGGGACAACGGCCGGCAAAGAAATTTTGCTTTCGAGAATTCCGGGGTTTTTCCGGAGCATCTCTTCCTTCCAAAGGGTCCGCAGTTTGTTGTCCCCACCGGGGGGGGCGTAATCAATGGCTTCAGACGGGGACAGCCGAGGCAGGTTGTCCTGGATGGTCGGAAGGATCATCGGCTCGCCGTCGGACAGCGCAATACCCACGGTTGCATTGAAGGTGGTGGCCGATTTCTTGGCTTCCGTGGATTGGGCAACAATACCCTTGGGGAAGTAAATCCTTTGCCCAAAACGGGAAAGAGTTCGACCGACCACCGTTGGGGCCAGCCGTTGGTTCAGATCCTCGGCGATGGAGTGCATGATTGGTGATACCCGTTCGTCCTGTCTCTTGTCAATTGACAGGCGGGCTACGCTCCACCATATTGGAATCGGAGTACCCCTATGGCCACGCCCCCCGCTCGTCCCGGTTCCTCTGGTCCCAAAGGAAATCTCTCATCGGACATTCCCCTCAGCTTTCTGAGCCGGATCATGTCACTTTTGGGAATTGAGCCTGACCCTGACCGGGAACGAAAAATGCTTCTGAAAGAACTTAAAAACAACCTCAAGAAATCTAAGGGGCGGTTTTTTCTTCCTACGGGTGACATGGTGGACGTCGGACTTCCCAAAGTCTTTCATGAAATGTACGCCGTGGTTGGCCCTACGAGGACCATGCTCAGCAATGCCGCCTCATCGAACGCCCTGAAAATGATTTTCATTGATCAGCATTTGGGGCCTGCCCAAAAGGTGATGCAGGAACAGTTGACTGAGGAGGCAATCCGAAGCCTTTCGAAAACACTCCCCCCCGATGCCTTGGCCCTCCAAATGCGGGAAGTGATGACCGAATTCTCGGCGGTGCTCGAAGTCGAAACCCAGCGGAAAATCGACGCCCGTTACAACCTTTTTCTGGTGTTCATGGATTTCGTCGAGTTCAATTTCTATTTTATGCTGAAGAAGTTCGATTCCGGACTCCCGGAAAATGATTTCACCTACCAGCCCCGCTGGGAGGCTATCAACGGTGAATACGTGCTTGACGATCTGAAGGATTTTCTGACGGCGTCGGGAGCTCTGACGGTTGATGGTGACTGGGACGAATTGTTCGATGTTCTCCAAACCTACAAAAGCATTGATGTTCTGTCCCGAACCAACTGGAAAAAAATGCTTACCAGTCTGACCAATTTGAGAAAGTCGGGTTTGCTGCTCGAACTGGTTCAGTATCTGTCTGCCGATCCGGTCTATAAGCCCAAGGTCTATCAGCCCAACGAAAGGATTGTCGATCCGTTTCTGACGCATCTGCGCAATACCGTAGAGTCCACGTTGACCAAGGTTGCCCAGGAAAAAAAGACAGACAAGGTGAACTCCCTCGTTCAACAGGTTTTTGGAACCACCGGAATCAGCCGGACCAAGTACTATACGGAAAAAGCCAATATCGGGTTTCAGCGCAAGCGGATTGCAGGGTTCACCTATGTCGAACCCGTCAATTACCTGAAAGCCTTCCTTCTCGACTACTACAAACGGGACATCCGCGAGCTGGTGAACCTCCTTCTGGTCAAGGGCCAGTGGGTGAGCAACGCTCTAGCTGCTCCTATGTCTGAATCCTTTCACCAGTTGATGGAGGCCTCGGAGCGCTTGATGGCCTTTGATGAGTCGTTGTCGGAGGAGGCGGAAAAGGGAGTCAAGCTGAAAACCCTGCTCACCCGTGCTGACAAGGACGGCAATGCGCAGTCTGCCATCCGCC
Source organism: Spirochaetota bacterium (assembly GCA_020049045.1). Lineage (GTDB taxonomy): Bacteria > Spirochaetota > Spirochaetia > JABEVK01 > JABEVK01 > JAIFLN01. Next base: position 4,098 of record JAIFLN010000146.1, read on the forward strand.
AGCAGCTGAAAGACATCAATGCCATGGCCAGAGCCTTGATCATCGAAGCGGCTACACACTTCATTGTCATCGGCAAACACTTGAAAATGGCTATCGACGACCATGCCAAGCCAAAGCATGAGTTGGTATTGAACTGGAAAGCGCTGGAGAACACGATTGACAAGTCGCTGAGTGAATGGATGGCAAACACCTACCGGCAACTTTACGCCTTCGTCCAGTTGATGCAATTCTTTATCAAAGATCAAACCCCCAAAGAGTGATAGCCTTTATCGGGAGCGGTCCCCATAACCTTACGGTCTTGGCCTTTCTTTTGAAGGCGGATCCGACTCTTCGATCTCAGGTGGTGGTTTTTGATCCTTCCGGAGTCTGGCTTGACCGGTGGAACCACCAGATGGAGAGTCAGGAGATTGTTCATCTGCGCTCCTCTTCTGTCCATCATCCCGACCCCGATCCTTTGTCTCTCAGAAGGTTTGCCAAGGGTCGCTTTGCAGAGTTCTACCCCCCGTACTACCTTCCTGGGACAGCTCTGTTCCGCCAATTCTGTGAAGATCTGGTCCACCGGAATGAACTTGCTTCCCTGATCCGCCCCCACCGGATCACAAGGTTGGAACCCTCCGGTGCGGGTTTGAGGGTTCACTTCGATGGTGGTTCGTTGCAAGCGGACGCCGTTGTGGCAGCCTTGGGGGGAGGGGATCGGGTTTGGCCGGAATGGGCCCCGGAGGCCAACGAGACCCTGTTGCACTCCGAGCAGGTTGACTTGCGGGAATTGCAAGGGGAACCGGGGCGGTTGCTGATTGTTGGCGGGGGCCTTACCGCGGGGCACTTGGCCTGGGGTGCGCTCAAGCGGCGCTGGTCTGTCGATTTGCTGACGAGGAGCCCCGTAAAATACAAACTTTTCGACGCCGCTCCTGGCTGGATTGGCCCCAAGTTTATGACCGGGTTTCATCAGGAGACGGATTGGAAGAGGCGGCGTCAGATGATCGCCAAGGCCAGGGGCGGGGGCGCGATGACCCAGGAAATCAAAGAGGCGCTGACTCCCTTTAGGCGTTCGGGCCAGCTGACGCTGCATGTCCAAAAGATCAGAAGTCTTTCCAAAAAGAATTTGCTTTGGGAGGCCGACTGTGGATGGGGCAAGACTCTGCAAGCTGACAGGGTTTGGCTGTGCACGGGAAACCGCCTTGATCTGAGAAGTCATCCGCTTTTTTCCGGTTTCTGGGCTGATTATCCTTTGCCAATGTATGACGGTCTTCCTGTGTTGGAACCGGAATGCCGATGGTCCGGCTTACCTTTGTACTTGATGGGCTCGTCCGCCGCTCTGAGGGTTGGTCCAACCGCAAGAAATTTTCCAGGAGCCCGTCAGGCGGCCAGCCGCATTGTGCAGGCGTTGACCGGGGTTTTGGTTCCTCCGAACTAAAAAAAAGCCGCCCGGATGTCCGGGCGGCTACTAGTCTACGTCATGTCCTGATGCTGGCTCAAACACCCCATCAATCGTTGGAAAACGCCCGGTTGTTCACAGCAGACCGGAGGGGCTCACCGTCGGAAATGACGGTCCGTTGTCAGGCGGATTACCGCTCGTTTGGTTTTGTATCATCGCACCTCCCTGTTCAAAAGATTAGCACTAATCCCTAGAAAAGCAAGGGGAATTGTCTGGGATTTTACAATTCGGAAAACAGGCGGCAGGCTTGATGGATTTCGTCCCTTGTCACGTCGCGATGGGTGACAAAGCGGATTCTCTGTGGACCCATGGCACTGGCTCTCAACCCCTTTTCTGCCAGCTTGGCCGCGACCTCGGCGGCACTTCGGCCTGGAGTCTGCGCAAACACGATGTTGGTTTCGGGAGAAACGGGCACCTGGGCCCAACCAGAGGAACCGAGCGCTTCGGCCAGCAGTTTGGCGTGGAAGTGATCGTCGGCCAAACCCGCCAGGTGGTGGTCGAGGGCATGCAAGGCCGCCGCGGCCAGAATTCCGGCCTGACGCATACCGCCGCCCAGCATTTTCCGAATACGAAGAGCCTCGGCGATAAAGGACCTCGAGCCTGCCAGAACGCTGCCGACAGGAGTGCCCAGCCCCTTGGAGAAACAAACCGTGACGGTCTCCGCATGGGCAGCGATGGAACCCGGGGTAACCCCCTGAGCCACCGCAGCGTTCCAGAGGCGTGCGCCGTCCATGTGAACAGGGAGGTTCTGCCCCGAGGCCCAGGTATGGACGGCTGCCAGTTCAGCATCGGTGTAGCAGGTACCCCCTGCCAGGTTGCCCGTATTTTCTATCTCCACCAACTTGGTGCGGGCATTGTAGTAGATGGGGCTTCGCACTTGGCGGAGCAGGGCTTCGGGTTTCAGGATTCCTCTTTCGCCCGGCACGGGCAAAATCTGGCAACCGGCGAGGGCGGCCCCTGAAGCCAGCTCATAATGGATGATGTGGCTGTACTCGTGGGCCAGAACCTCGCCGCCACGGCCAGCTTGAAGGTACAGTGCGATCAGATTGCCCATCGAGCCGCTGGGGACAAAGAGGGCCGCCTCCTTTCCCAGCAGTTCGGCAACCCTGTCCTGCAGGAGGTTTACGGTGGGGTCTTCCCCATAGACATCATCGCCCACAGGAGCTTCAGCCATCGCCTTGCGCATGGCCATGGTTGGTTGAGTCAGGGTGTCGCTGCGCAGATCAATGGGTTTCAAAGGGTTCCTCCGGGGGGTTTCCCCCACACTACCTTTGACACCCTCCCTCCGCCAAGAGGAACCTATCGCCTTTTTCTTGCAGAGGCCATGGAACTATGCTAAAATCACCCGTTCTATTTCCCACTCCAGTGAGGCCGTCTTGTTTCGTTACATTATCCGCCGGTTCTTGGGGATGCTTCCGACTTTGTTCGTGATCATCACCTTGAGTTTCTTTATCATCAAAGTAGCGCCTGGAGGCCCTTTTTCGGCCGACCGCCAGCCGAGTGCGCAGGTTCTTGAGAACCTCAACAAAAAGTACCATTTGGACGAACCTTGGTTTAACCAGTACTTCCGCTACCTCGGCGATGTTGTTCTGAAGTTCGATTTGGGACCATCGTTCAAATACCCCGACCATGACGTCAATTTCTTCATCTTCACCAACTTGCCCAACTCGCTGATACTGGGCTTGACGGCCCTCTTTCTCTCGTTGACCCTCGGGATGTGGGCGGGAATCCTTTCGGCCCTGAAGCAGAACACCTTTGCCGACTACGGGGCCATGAGCTTTGCGGTGATTGGGATATCCGTCCCGCTCTTCGTCATCGGGCCTGTTTTGCAGCTGATTTTCTCGATGTGGTTGGGCTGGCTACCCACGGCGGGCTGGATCAACGATGAGGCCGGATGGGTTACCCTCCTTATGCCCGCTGCGACGTTGGCTTTCCCGTATTTCGCCTACATCGCCCGGCTATCGCGCGCCTCCATTCTGGAAATTCTGCGTACAGACTTTGTCCGAACGGCTCGAGCCAAAGGGCTTAAGGAATCGGTGGTCATTGTGAAACACGTGATGAAGGGCGCTATGCTCCCCGTAGTGAGTTTTCTAGGCCCTGCTTTTGCCGGCATCATCACCGGTTCGGTGGTCATCGAAACCATTTTCGGTATTCCCGGGTTAGGACGGTTCTTCGTTCAGTCGGCCCTCAACCGCGACTACTTGCTCATTATGGGGACGGTCATCATTTACTCGGTGATTCTGATCCTGATGAACTTTATCGTAGACATCGTCTACTCGCTCCTGGATCCCCGGGTCGCGTACAAATAAGGAGCCTCCCATGTCTGACGAAACCCTCCTCGCTGAAGAAAAGACCCTCCCTGATCAGGTTGTTCCCCTCAAAGGGACGAGCCTGACGGCCGATGCCTGGAAACGGCTGAGAAAAAACAAAATGGCCATGGCCGGTTTGATTCTGTGCTCGGCGTACGTTCTGCTGGCTTTGTTTGCCCCGTTATTGCCCATTGCCTCCTACGATACGCAGATCATCGAGCATCAGAACCTTCCTCCTTCGTTTTTCCGGACTGCCGGAGAACTCTGGCTGGAAAAAGAAGCGATCTTCATGGTGAAACGCAATGCTGTCAAAGACATTGTGGGACTCACAGACGAGCAGAAAGAAGAGTTGGCCGCCAATCAAGCGCTGTTGGCCGGAGAGACCATTGAAATCAATGGCAAGACAGAACTCAAGCATCAGCGTTGGTACCCCCTCGGCACCGATGACCTCGGCCGTGACATCCTTTCCCGCACCATTTTCGGCGGCCAGATTTCCATGCTGGTCGGTATTTTGGGGGCGCTGTTCTCGGTGCTGATCGGCATTGTGGTCGGTGCCTTGGCCGGTTACCTCGGCGGTAAGGTCGACTACTTCATCATGCGGTTCATTGAGGTGCTCTACGGTCTGCCGTACATGCTTCTGGTGATCATTCTGATGGCCATTTTCGGCAACAATCCCGTCAACCTTTTTGTGGCCCTGGCGTTGGTGAGTTGGCTCACCGAGGCACAGGTGGTGCGGGGGCAGGTTATCTCGTTGAAAAACAGCGAGTTTGTCGAGGCGGCCAAGAGCGTCGGTGCGGGAACGGGCCGCATCATCTTCCGGCATCTGCTGCCCAACACCATCGGCATCATCATCGTTTTCGCCACCCTTCGGGTTCCTTCGTTCATTATGAGCGAGTCGTTCCTCAGCTACCTGGGCCTGGGAATCAGTGCCCCGGAAGCCAGTTGGGGCAGCCTGATCAAGGATGGCGTTGACAGCATGCAGCTGTACCCCTGGCGATTGTTGGTCCCTGCCACCGCCATGACCCTCTTCCTCTTCTTTATGAACTTTCTGGGTGACGGCCTACGGGACGCTTTTGACCCTCAAAGCAAGCAGAAATAAGGTAGATCCGAATGAATGAAACTCCTGCAAACCAGAATCCGCTTCTCGAGGTCAAAGACCTTAAGACCCATTTTCGGACGGAAGAAGGAATCGTCAAGGCTGTTGACGGTGTGAGCTTTACCTTGATGCCCGGCCAGACTCTCGGCATTGTCGGCGAATCCGGTTCCGGCAAATCGGTGACCAGCCTTTCTCTTCTTAAACTAATCCCTTCCCCACCCGGAATTTTGGCCGGCGGTGAAGTTCTGTACCGGGGCAAAGACGTCTTGAAAATGAGCGACAAGGAGCTGCGCAACCTTCGCGGCAACAAGATCTCGATGATCTTTCAGGACCCGATGACCAGTCTCAATCCCTTTCTGAAAATTTCCACCCAGCTGATGGAAACCATCATGCTTCACCAGGGCCTCGACAAAAAGGCCGCGCATGCAAGGGCTACCGAAATGCTGAAACTGGTGGGTATTCCTGACGCCGAACGCCGGGTCGACCATTATCCGCACCAGTTTTCGGGTGGCATGCGTCAGCGAGTTATGATTGCCATGGCGTTGAGCTGCAACCCTGAAGTCCTGATTGCCGACGAGCCGACCACGGCCCTCGATGTGACCATCCAGGCGCAGATCCTTGAGATTATTCAGGAACTGTCCAAGCGGCTTGGAACCGCTACCATTCTGATCACCCATGACCTGGGGGTTGTTGCCGGAATGTGCGATCAGATTTGTGTCATGTATGCCGGAAAAATCGTGGAGCGCGGCAGTGCCGACGAGCTGTTCGGTGATCCCCGCCACCCCTACACCAAAGGTCTGATCAAGTCGGTACCCCGCCTGGACCGCAAGAACCAGACCCGGTTGTACAGCATACCCGGTCAGCCGCCCCACGTGGTCAACCTACCCGATGCCTGCCCGTTCCATCCCCGTTGTGAGTTCACCATGGCCCGTTGCCGCAAACAGTATCCCCCGACGGTCCGCCTGAGCGACAACCGCGAAGTGGCTTGCTGGCTTGAAGCCGAGAAGGAAGGACTCTGATGGACAAGACCAACGAGAAGATCCTGCTGGAAGTCACCGATCTCAAGCAGCATTTCCCCATGGGGGGAGGGTTCCTTCAAGGGCCCAAACGTTTTGTGCGGGCCGTTGACGGCATCAGTTTCCGCCTTCACGAAGGGGAGACGTTGGGCCTGGTCGGCGAGTCTGGGTGCGGAAAGTCGACCACCGCACGCACCATTGCCCAGATTTATCAGCCCACAGCCGGGAACATCACCCTGGAGGGCCGAGATCTCGTTAAACTGACCAAGAAAGAACTGATGATGGCCCGCAAGGACGTCCAGATGGTGTTCCAGGATCCTTATGCGTCCTTGAACCCCCGGATGACGGTGTTTGAAATCATCTCTGAACCCATGGAGATTTTCTCCCACCGCCGAATTCAGCCTCGGACCAAGGTGGAAATCGAAAGCCGCGTGCTGGCTCTGATGGACCACGTCGGCTTGTCACGGGCCTATCGGAACCGCTTTCCCCACGAGTTTTCCGGTGGTCAGCGGCAGCGTATCGGGATTGCGAGGGCTCTGGCGTTGCAGCCCAAGCTGATTCTGGCCGACGAACCTGTTTCAGCCCTTGATGTGTCCATCCAGGCCCAGATCCTCAACCTTCTGAAGGATCTGCAGGAAGAGTTCAAACTCACCTACCTGTTTATTGCCCACGATCTGGCGGTCATCCAGTACATCAGCGACCGCATTGCGGTCATGTACCTGGGGCGCATTGTCGAACTGACCACGGCTGAAAACCTGTACCGGACGCCGTTGCATCCCTATACCCAGGCATTGCTGTCGGCAGCTCCGATTCCCGACCCGGTGGTGGAACGCCAACGGCAGCGCATCATCTTGACCGGAGACGTCCCTTCGCCTACGGTGGAGCATACGGGATGCTACTTCTACGAGCGGTGTTCCAAGAGGATGGACCGGTGCCAGAAAGAGGTTCCCCAACTGAAGACGGTGCAGCCGGACCACGAGACGGCTTGTTTCCTGTACGAAAAATGATCCGGGTTCTCATCACCGGCTTGGTTCTGCTTTTGGTCTCAGCCGTCTCGGCGGGGGCTGAAACGCTCTATTTCGAGAAGGTTGCTCTCGATGGTGCCAGCCGGTTCGTGGGACGGTTTCCCGTGGCGGAAAAGAGCCTTGCTTCGACCGATGCCTATGCTTTGACCTTGGACAAGGCAGGGCGGCTGGTTGAGGTGGCGTATTACCGCCGTGGCCGCAATATGCCCGACCCTGTCTTTGGTGCTTCGCGTCTTCGGATCAGCCAAGACGGCGAATTTGAGGTCCGGACCAAGCTCAACTCCCGTGGGTTGCCGGTAGCCGGTCCCGATGGTATTGCCCGCCAGAGGCTTAAGACCAACGCGGACGGGTTTTATATCAACCTGTTTCAGTACGATCTGGCGGGGAATTTGAAAGCAGACGGAGCCGGCATCAGCGCCTACCTCTGGGTACCCGACTCGCAGGGTCAGCGCCGCCGTTCGCTTCGGCTCGACAAAGGGGGAACCCGCACTGCCGACCTCAACGGGGTCTGGGAGATTGAGTTCACCTACGATGGACAGGGCAACCGTACCGGCGCTTCCTTTCTCGATGCCAAGTCTCAACCGATGGAAGGGCTCAACGGTGTCGGCGGTTATCGCTGGGTTTATGATAGTGCCGGAAACGTCGTGGCCGAAACCCGTCTGGTCGGTGGACGTCCCTCTGCTGATTTTGACGGCATTGGTCGGATCACCTGGACTTATGACACGCGGGGACGGGTTCTCGAACAGGTTTTCTGGGATGCCGCCGGACGCCCTGTTCCCGACCGCAACGGAGTGGCCCGGTACCGTTCCAGCTATGACGATAAACTCCACTCGGTGCGAATTCAGAATCTCGGTACTGACGGGCAGCTCACCCTCGACGACCACGGGGTTGCTCTCAGGCGGGAGGTCTGGTACGACCAAACCAATGAGCGTGAGATTCGAACTTACGGGTTAGCCTTAAACACCTATTACGACACTTTGACTGCCGCTTTGAAAGAAGGTGAGGAGCGGTACCTTTTGAAAGACGATGCCCGAGGTATTGCCGTGACCCGGTCAACCTACGACAGCGATGGCAACGAAACTGAACTCAAAACCTGGGATCAGGATTTGGAGCCTGCTTCGGACAGAATGGGTTATGGTGTGCCGGTCATCGAGCGCCGGTTCAATGCTCAGGGATTCCCCACAGAGGAAGCGTACTATGGTCTGGGCAACCGGCCCCTGGAAAACCGCGACGGTTTGGCTTCCATCCGCTGGGACTACGACAAACTGGGAAATCCGCTGAGAAAGCATCACTTTGCGGCCGGTGGCGTCCTCAAGGAAGACCCTCTGGGGGTTGCCACCTATTTATGGGCCTATGATGGTCGTGGAATGCGGGTAAAACAGAGCAACCTTGGTCTGCTGGCGCAGACCAAGGAAGACAGCTTTGGTGTTGCAATTTACCAATGGACCTACGACAAGTACGGAAACCTGGCCGAGGAAAGCCACTTCGGCATCGACGAAAAGCCCACGGAAGACGCTTCGGGAGCCTTTATTCTGCGCTATCAAGTCGGCCCGGGTGGTGAGCAGAGACTCGAAGCCCGGTTCGACAAATCTGGCAAGAAACTCGGCAACTGATGGGCACGAGAATCAGGCTTTTCTGGGGCGTCCCCGGGGTTTTCGGGGGGCGCTGTCGACGTTGGGGGCGTTTTCTTTTCCGGACTTGATTTTTGCCAGACGAAACTCGACTTCCCGTACTAATTTCTTGGCTTGGTCTTCGTTAAATTCATAATGAGGCTCAACAAGTGCTTCAGGAAAAAGCCGTTGAATTTCCTGTTGGGTTATTTCCTTTTTCAATTCAGGAGTTATCCGCACGGCCCTTGGCTTTGTGCTCACCCTAGGGAGACCTTTTTCTTCCCGGAGTTGGTTCAAGACCTTGAGAGCATTGATGGGAGAACGTTGGCGTTTGCTGGTGATTTCGTCAGACATGGACATCTCCTAGTGAATGTGATAAGGAAGAACTATAAGAGAAATTGCTAACAGTTCAAGCACTTCTTAGGAAGAAGTCTAAAAAAAAGGAAGAGAATGCCTGATTTTTTTGTAATTTCCAAAGTTATCCCATTATTGTTATATCCGCTCCCCCTTATTCTGCTCCTTATTTTTATTCTGAGTTGGTGGCTTAACAAAAAATCCTTACGCTGGATAATTCGTATTCTCACACTAGCACTTTGGCTTTTCAGCACTCCGTGGACGGCGCAGCAGCTTTCTCAATGGTGGGAAACACCCCGCACGTCCAGAGCCTCGTTACCCCCTTTCAGCGATGTCGCCGTGGTGTTGGGCGGCCTTAGCGATCCATCCGGTTCTACCACCGAGCACCTGGAATTCAACCGTGCCGCCGAGCGCCTGACCGAGGCTGTGGCTCTGTATCGGGAGGGGCGGGTCGGTGCGCTTCTGATCACCTCGGGAAGTGGCGATCTGTTGAACCAGGAGGACAAGGAAGCCCCCGGTCTGGCGGCCTGGGCACGAGCGATGGGAGTGCCCGATGAAGCGGTTTTCGTGGAGTCCGAGTCTCGAAACACCCGGGAAAACGCCACCCACAGCCTGCCTATTGCCGAGAAGCAAGGTTTTCAGTCGTTTCTTCTGGTGACATCGGCTTCGCACATGCCCCGGTCGGCGGCCATCTTCAAAAAAGGCGGCTATACCGAGAACGGAAAAACCCTGACGCTGTGGCCTGTCGACACGCAGCAGTCGCCGGTGCGGTTTCCCTTCAACGCCGTTCCCGATCCGGGCAGCCTCACCACGTCCCAGTCGGTTTTAAGGGAAGCGGTGGGCTACGCGGTGTACTGGGTCCAAGGGTATCTTTAGGGTTCAGCCTCGGAAAAGGGGGTCTGCTCCCAGGGTTCCTACCAAACTCTGCCGGTATTCCTTGGTACCGAGATCCTTCAGCTTCCGTTCGACCTCGGCCAAGGTTGCCGCAGTCCCCAGCTTCTGGACTTCTTCCGCGTGCAGCGGCGAGGCCAGGAAATTCTTGAGCGAAAGGCGATGGCGTTCCAGAAGAGCTTTCTGAAGATCCTTGTACCGGTCGAGTCTGGCCAGATACCAATCGGATTTCAATACGGTTTCGCGTTTGAACAAGGCTCGGATCGTCGGATCCGTAGCGCTTTTTCCTTCCCAATGACCGTGAGCCATAATGTGCAAAAGGGCCTTGAGCGGCGGAATGGCCGATTCTACGGAACCATCCTCAAAATATTCCAGCGCTCCTTTGCGCTGCGCATCAACCACATTCTCGATTCCGTCTACGAAATCCTCGAGGTTTTGCAGTTCTGGTTTGAGAATCTCTTCATTAAAGACGATACCAGGGTCATCAAATAAGCGCCCGAGAAAGTGGGTTGCAAAGTCGTAGGTAATTCGATACCCGAGGCGGCTGGCAAGGATTTTACGTCCTTGATAGTCGAAATCTTCCAGCTTTTCCAGGTAGCCTTCTTCGATCAGGAGCTTGGGATCACGCTCCGATTCCGCCATCCGGCACCAGAGCTCCGGAATCACAAGCGACACATCGTGATCAACTTTGTACTTGGGTCCGATATGCCCGGCCGCGCTGGAAAACCCGTTGTAGCCGGTCAGAATAAACCCTAAAAGGGCATTGTTCAGGTCGGTGGTGGGGACGAGGGCATTGAACGGCCCCTTGGTGAGGGCTCCCTCGGAACCGGCCCCGGTAGTCGAAGGACTTTTGCCGGTCAGGGAACAAATAAAGTCCATGAACAGTTCCGGCAGCTCCTGGAAGTGGAGGGGGTTGTAAACCGCCAGGGGGCGGATGCCGGCCTTGTGGTCGGCGGGGTTGTTGCGGCGTCCCGGCAATACCGCGTTGATGGGATGGAGCACGGGTTTGGAGGCAGGGATTCCGCGTGCCAGCCGCACGCCGGTATCTGCCAGGTAGCGGTCGAGAGGGCGGTGGAAGTTGGGATCCATCTGCAGGTAACGGGGGTTCTTGGAAGGAGCGCCATCGACAATGCGCGGATGGCTGGAAAGCACGAAGTACTGGCAGGAGGCATCGGCTTCCGTGGCGGCAATCAGGTCTTGTACGGGCTTGGTGTACTCGGTGTATTCAATCACGTTCTCCAGAAATTCGCGGGCCTGGGAACGGTCAAAGGGCTCGAAATTTGAAATGAAGTTGCCTTCGGCGGAAAGGTCGTGCTCAGCCTGCTTGTCATACCCGCGATGCACCGCTTCGTCGGGCCGCTGGAAGAACCGGTATTCGCAGTTCTGGGTAAACTTGACGCTGGGCTGCCGATAGTCGGGGTTCAGATGTTCGAGCGCTGCCGAAGGGACGATGACCGAAGCGCTGATGTCGTCTTCCCACTGGATTTTGAAAGCGGGCATGAAGTCCTGGCGGAGTTTGTAGGTCCAGCTGGCTCCGTTGTCCCGCACTCCGATGCGCAGGTAGGCCCCCATCACAGGCCGGTTTTTGTATTTGAAAATGTTGCCCGAGGTGCCGTTCACCACGTCGACAGAAAACAGGTTCTTCCACGAGCCCTGATGGTCGGGGTTGATGACGTGGAAGCGTTTGACAAGGAAGACCAGAGCTTTGATACGGCTGGGAATGGCCTCAAGCCAGGCGTTGAAGGCGGGGGTGAATTTGGAGGAAGGGGAGAGGAGTTTGATGACCTCGTTCAGCGAGAGTTTTTCGGACAACAATGAGGCCACCGCACCTCCTTCGGGGGCGGCGGTCCAAATACGGCTGTAGTCGTACTCAACGATTTCAGATACCAATGCCATGTCCTTGGCGAAATCTCCAATGGTGATGGGGTTGTAGTGGATGGCATCGGTGATCGCCTTGCTGATCTCAGATTTTCCACCACCCGAAACAGTACACGGCTTGTGACAGAGGGTCCCTTCGGCGGCGGTGCCGACCAGACGCCAAGCGGTGGTGGCCGGGTGCTTCTCCATGTGGATCCGGTACCCGGTGGGGTGAACGTAGGTGCGACCAGGCAGTACGCGGATGGCGTGAGACCGCCCTTCCCGGTGCCAGCTCACCTGCTGGGTTTCAAGGTCAATGACGGCGTCTTCTGGAATATACAGAACTTGCGGAAAGCGTTTGTCGACAGCATACCCCTCGGGTTTCAGCTCGACACCATCCTCCAAGAGCCTGACGACATCGGCGACGGTGCGCCCTGTTTTTCGCAGCTCGGCATCAGGAAAGTACCGGACACCAAGGTTGTAGCGGGGAGAGGCGAGGGCCCCGCCGGCGTGTTCTTCTTCGACCAGGCCCATCAGGTTGGCCGAGTAGCTGATCTGTGTCTTGACTTCTTTTTTGGAGTATCCGTAATAGTTGTCGGCAATGAGCGTGACCATCACGCCGCGTTCATCTCTGGCGCAGATTTTGAAGGCACCGCCATCGTTGTACAGTTCGGCGGGGTCCTTCCAGGCCATGCCGTCACGGCGTTGACGCTCCGTGGCCTTTGCCCAGGCGGGAAGGCCGAGGTCTTTCTTTTTGAGAGTTGTCAGGTGGGTTGCCAAAATGATGCAACCGGTGTGACCGGTCCAGTGTTCTGCATCAAGACCAGCATCGTTTTCGGGAAGGTAGGGGTCTCCCGCATTTCCGAAAATCGATTCGACAAAATCCAGGTTGCTGACCAGGTTTCCGGGGGCGAAAAACCGAATCTCCATCGATTTTTCCGCCATCCAGCCCGAAACTTCGGGGCTGACCATGGGGCGGAGCAGCAGACTGACAAACCCCTTGGCCTGCGTTTTCTGGGTTGCGGTGAAGGGGTAAAGCGCCAGCTCTTCGGGGGGGGCAACGGCGGCGGCCAGCAGCCTGCCGAAGACAGCCTTGGGGACAGCTTTTTTGTCAGGGGGGACCGGCAAGCCGCCTTCGGCTACGTGGAAGACACCCTTGGTCGTACGCCTGTCGTTGAGCGGATTGTGGAGAATACCTTGTTTGACCCTGTAACTGGTCAGGATTCCTGACTGAAACTTATGGGCAGTGGGAGGAAGGGAGAGTTCCCTGGCCAGCCCGTACCGGTCGAGGACAAGGGTGTTGGACGGTAATCTGGGAACCTTGTCCAACCCGGAGTCGGCCAAGTAGGCGTCGAGAAAGTTCTGAACCCTCTGGTCGGCCGGAGGCAGGTATTCGTCGAGCAAGCGGTTTTTTTCCCGGAAATTGCGGATCAGGTCACGGGCCAGAACGAGGGGTTGATCCTCAAAGTCCGGTGCTTCGCAGGTTGGTTGGCCTAAAGCGGCCAGTTTCATGTTCAACACACCAATCAGTTGGCGGCGGACTTGGGGATCCTGGTGATGATGCTCGAGACCGAAATTACGCTTGCTCTTCATTCCTCGAATGTACCGAAAAACGCCCTTCCGGCGCAAGGATTGTTGTCGCTTTTTCCCGACCAGACCCCTATAATTAGAAAAGCGAGCGGAGGAGTGTATGGCCGACGAACAACTTTGGGATGAAGAAGACGAAAATACTCAGGCTGATAAGTACCTTTTGTTCAACTTGGGTGAGGAAGTCTATGGTATTCCCATCACCCATGTGATCAATATCATCGAATTGCAGAAGATCACCGAAGTCCCTGATATGCCCAACCACATCCGTGGGGTGATCAATCTCCGTGGCAGCGTCATACCGGTCATGGATTTGCGCCTGCGGTTCCGATTGCCGGAGCGCGAGTACGATGACCGCACCTGCATCATCATTGTCCGGATTGCCGAAAAGTCGGTGGGGTTCATTTGCGACACCGTCGCCGAGGTTCACGACATTGCTCCGAAAGATATTGAGGAACCCCTTCAGTTCAAACGTGACCACGACCAGGCCCGTTACATCAGCGGCTTGGGCAAAGTGGGTGACGACGTCCGCATTCTCCTCGATGTGGAAAAGGTTCTTTCGGAAGAGGACCAGAGAGTTCTGGCCGGATGATCAGTTCCCTGGCGTCCCTGGCCGCCGGGTTTGCGCTGTTTTATCTCCTTCTACTGGTTTTGGAGAAGGATAAGGAGGTCAGAGCCTTCTGGGCACGGCAAACCCTGGTGGCTTCGATTCTTGGCGTTGTTCTTTGGAAGCTCACCCCGATCTGGACGCGCTGGGAAGTCGTTTTCAGCAATCCGTTGCTCCTCATTTCCATGAATGGCGGTTTGGCTGCTCTGCTGGGTGGCCTTGCTGCCTTTGCCGCAGTCTTGACCCTGTCACTGATGCAAATCCGCAAAGGAAAGGCGGGGATCCGAAAGCTTCCACTGATATTGCCTATTGGCAGCGCCCTCGT
>JAIFLN010000146.1:18224-22224 GCA_020049045.1 Spirochaetota bacterium
CTGGAAGTCCTGGTACCGGATTTGGAGGGCCGCAAGCACGCGCTTTCCGACTGGAAAGGGAAAATCGTCGTGATCAACTTTTGGGCCACCGGGAGTGTTCCAAGCCAGGCCGAGCTTCCTGAACTCAAAGCCTTTACCAAAAAAGGAACCTCCCGGGTGGTCATTGTGGGGGTCAATCTGCTGACTATGGAAAAAGACGGCGAGTCAGGGGTGGTGAAATTTGCCGCGAAAAACCGGATGACTTGGGCTCAGCTGCTGGACCCGGAGGGAACCCTTCAAAAGGCGTTTGCCATCACCTCGGTTCCAACCAGCGTAGTTTTAAACGCCGCGGGCAGGGTTGTTGACCGCCGCGTCGGCACGGTTGATCTGTTCTGGTTGCAGACACTGGAAGTTCGGTACGGCCAGTAACCCTTCAAAGGTCGACATTTTTTTCTCACAGGACGATGGTCTGGCCGAAACCCGGCACGTGTACCTTGCCGGCAACAATTTGCCGGCTGCCTGGCGAAGCTGCCCCCATTTTACGGTTTCGGAATTGGGTTTTGGTACCGGGTTGAATTTATTGGCTCTGGCCGCGCTGATCGAGACCGAGAGGTCTCTTGGCAACCAGGTGCCTGCGCTGCTGTACCAAAGCGTTGAGTGGGACCCCCGCCCCTTGGCCGACCTGGAAGCCCTGGCCCTTCGTTGGCCCGAACTGGGGCATCCCGCGAGGGCCTTGGCCGCGGTGTATGAACCTAAGCCCGGATGGAACCGTTGGACTTGGCCGTGGGGAAGCGTGGTTCTTTATATGGGGGATGCCCGGGACCTGCCGGCAATGGAAAGGTCTTTGGAACCGGCGGATGCCTGGTTTCTGGACGGCTTTGCCCCAGACCGGAACCCGGAGCTTTGGGAGCCTGCTTTATTGGGTTGGGTGGGGCGCTTTACCCGATCAGGAGGGACCGCTGCCACCTACAGCGCAGCAGGGGTGGTCAAGCGAGGGCTTCGGGAAGCCGGTTTCACCGTAGTACGGGCCCCTGGGTGGGGGGCAAAACGCCATATGGTGAAGGCAACTCTTGCCTCAGACCGCAATTTTTAGTAATCTATATAGGAAAGGCAAGATATTGAGGGAGAAGGAAGGAACCCATGAGCGAAAAACTGACCACGGAAGAATTCAAGAAGAAAGTCTTTGACTACGAAACCAACAAGGAATGGAAGTTCGAGGGCGAACTGCCCTGCATCATCGACTTCTATGCTGACTGGTGTGGTCCCTGCAAGATGGTTTCCCCTGTTCTCGACACCATCAGCCAAGAGTATGCGGGTAAACTGAACGTCTACAAAATCAACACTGACGAGGAACAAGCCCTGTCTGCCGCTTTCGGCATCCAGAGCATTCCCAGTCTGCTGTTTGTTCCCAAGTCCGGAGACCCGAGGATGAGCATGGGCGCTTTGCCCAAAGCCCAGATCCTCAAGGCGATGAAGGATGTGATGGCCGTCGAGTAAGGTTGCTCGTGATCAGACCGGTTCCCAGCCGTTTTTCTCGCTGGCCCGGTAGACGGCATCGATGAATTTCTGATTCTTCACCGAGCTCTCGAGGGTGACCACTTCGGCTGGTTCACCCCGGGTTGCCCGGGCGAAGGCTTCAACCTCGCGTTTGTACTGGCGGCTGTCTCCAAAACGGAAAACCTGGGACTGATTGTGGTTCTGGTTGGTCAGCTCAACTTCTTCGGCACCATACCGGTCGGCATTGAACGGTGACTTGACCTCGATGAACCCTTCGGTACCGTGAAAGACCATCACTTGTCGTGCCGCCAGCTGGGTGGAAATATAGAAGCTCAGCTCAAACTCTCCGAAATCTGCCCGAACCGAAGAGTAGATATCCGTGCCGAACTGGGGGTCGCGGTCGGTGGTGGCCTGAACCCGCACCGGTTCCTTGCCGGTCACAAATCGGGTGGTAATGGTAGGGTAGACTCCGATGTCAGGGAGCCCTCCGCCACCAAGAGCTGGAATGTTGCGCATATTGTCGGGGTCCCGGTTGTAGTAGGTAAACGCGCCTTGCACCTGTCGCAGTTTGCCGATGGCACCCTGGGCCAAAAGTTCGCGGACCTTGAGCCAGACGGGGGCGTAGGTGACCATAAAGGCCTCGGTCACCACGACTTTGTTGCGCTCACGTGCGGCGATCAGCGGCGCGATTTCGGAAGCTTTCAACGAAATTGGCTTTTCGACGAGCACATGCTTGCCGGCATCGGCGGCCTTGATGGCCCATTCGATGTGCTGGGAGGTGGGCAGGGGGATGTAGACTGCGTCGATCTTGTCGCTGGCCAGCATTTCTTCGTAGGAGCCAAAGGCATGGGGCACCGAGAAGCGGTCAGCCAGCTCCCGGGCTTTCTTGAGTTCACGGCTGGCAATGGCCGTCACAACACAGATTTCCGCATCCTGGATGGCGGGAATGACCAATTCCCGTCCAATTTTTGCTGTTGAAAGAATTCCAAACCGTACCATCGTTGTCTCCTTTGAACCTGAAGAGGATTCTACCATGGTATGATGAGGACCGACGATACAGTGAGGAGAAAAACATGACCGAACAACAGGCCGGCAAGGCCTCCCCCGAAGAGCTGGCCGGAGTCTCATTTGCCTGTTCCTGTGGCAAGCAGCACACGGTCGATATCAAGACGTTTGTGGTCTCCACAGGAATCGCCCCTCGGGTAGCGGCTTTTGCCGAGGCAAACCGCGCGGGGAAACCCGTGCTTCTGGTTTCGGACAACAACACCTTTGCGGCGCAGGGGGGTGCCGTCGATGCGGCCTTGAGAGCCGCCGGGATTGAGACAGTCTTCTGGACCTATCAGACTGAAGGAATGCTGGTTCCCGACGAGAAAGCCGTGGGGGAGCTGTTGTTGGCGGCACCCCGGGGCCTGGGGTTGATTGTTGCCGTCGGTTCGGGAACCTTGAACGACCTCTGCCGCATTATCAGCGACCGTACCGGAGTACCGTACGTGATCGTGTGTACGGCCCCCTCGGTGGACGGGTACGCCTCCACCGTATCGCCTTTGATTATCCAGGGGCATAAAACCACCTTGGAAGCCGTCTATCCCTCGGCCATTTTTGCCGACCCCGATGTGCTGCGGTCGGCCCCGGCTTTGTTGCTTCAAGCTGGTTTCGGCGATCTTTTGGGCAAGGTGACAGCGCTGTCGGACTGGGAACTGGCCCGGAGGCTGAATCAGGAATACCATTGTCCCACTATCGAAGCCATGGTCCGCCGTGCCCTTGAGGCCTGCATTGCCGGTGCTGCCGGGGTGGCCGCCCGGGACCCCGAAACCATCGTCGGGCTGTTTGATGCCTTGGCCCTTTCTGGATTGGCCATGGGTATGATCGGCAATTCTCGGCCCGCTTCGGGGGCCGAGCACCACCTTTCGCACTACTGGGAAATGGATGCCCTGAAAAACCACCAGCCCCACGCCCTCCATGGAAACGCCGTCGGTTCGGCCACGGTGGCCATCGCCCGGACCTATGAGCTGATGCGCGACCTGCTGCCGGCGGGCTTTGTGGTTCCCGACTCGGCTGCGATCCGAGCCTGGCTGAAAAGCGCCGGTTCGTCTGTCACTCCCGCCGACCTGGGCATACCACGGGAGTTGTTTCACAGGAGTATGCTCGAAGCCATGCACGTGCGCCCCCGGTTCACCATTCTGCGGTTCGCCGCCGATCAGGGCCGACTGGCTGAGATTGCCCAAAAGCTGACTGTGGAATTTTACGGCTGAGGAGAGAGCATGATGAATCCTATCTTGAGCGCGGCGCAGACCCGGGTGATCGGCTGCATGATTGAGAAACAAATCACAACACCGATGGGTTACCCGATGACCCCGAACGCGGTTCGTGTCGCTTGCAACCAGAAGAGCAACCGCGACCCGGTGGTGGAATACGACGACAACGTTGTTTGGGACACCCTGAAAAGTCTGGAACGTCTTGGGTACGTGGAAAGCGGGCTTCTGGACAACACCCAAACCGTCAAATACCGGCAGAAAATCCAGCA
>JAIFLN010000164.1 GCA_020049045.1 Spirochaetota bacterium
GCCCTTCAGGACCGCATTACCGATGGCGGCGACCGGGCGCACTTTCTAAGGGCCGACCTCTCCACCCAGGATGGTGTCGCCAGGCTGGCAGGGGATCTTCGGGCCGCCTTGGCCGCCCGTGGTCATCGGGGCCTCGATGCGCTGGTCAATAACCTCGGAGGAGTCTCGGCAACAAAAATACTCAACCTCGACGGTGTTGAGTCTACCTTCGCGTCGAATTTTGTCCACCCTGTTTTGCTGGCCTGCCTGTTGCTTCCAGAGTTGGAAACCGTCGGCGGGCGGGTGATTCAAATGAGCACGGGGTACCATCATCTGGTGCGCCTCACCCGCGCTGACCTGACCGGCCGCCGCTGGGACTGCGGAATGAACGTCTACGGCAGGGCCAAGCTGCTCTCGGTTCAGGCTGGAGAAGTCATCGGCCTCTATTGGGTCAAACGGGGTGTCGGCTGGCATTTTGCCGATCCGGGAATGGCGGAAACCCCGCTGACCCGTTCCATGGGCGCTGACACGTTTCCTTGGTACGGGCGCTTTCTGATGCCGCTGGTCAAACGGGTTCAGCGGCCCATTCCCCTGACCTGGTGCGCCAGCAGCACCCTGCGGCTGCTGAACCGGACACAGCTGCCAGAAACCGGGATGTACGTCCTCCCCGGTCCCTTCGTCCTACCCCGCTCCTTGGTAGGTTTCGACCTTCAGGCGGGGACTCGCGGGTTGGAGTTCAGTTTTCAGTGGTTCCTTCCTGAATACCGCAACTTGGTACAGAAGGCTGTCAGCGGCTGAGTTTCTCGATAACCCTGAGCTGTTCTTCCAGCGGATTCTCGACTTCGAGGCTGGCCCATTGCGGCGGCAGCAGGGGCCGGAAACGGTCAATGTAGTCAAAATCGGAGATCGAGGTGAAGTGGTGGTGGTCTGTACGGCCGTTCCAAGGGTTAGGGTCACCTTCACGGATGGCGGAAATGTGGCAGCAACGAGGGGGAAACCTTCGGACCAAGTCCTCAAACCCATCGTATTCCGGGTCGCGCGCACGGCGGGCTGCTTCCCAGTGGCTGAAGTCGGGGCAGATTCCCCCGTAGGCTTCGAGTTGCTGAGCCTCCGGCAGAGCGTCGGCATTCTCGAGATAGATTCTCTTCAGCCAGCGGGAACTTTCTGGAACAAAAGCGGTATTGCTGCCTTCGGGATGAACGTTGAACACCTCGGCGGCGAACCGCTCCACCAGATATTCGATTTCGTCATCACCGCAATCGGAACGCAGGTGGACGTGCGGAATGCGGAGTCCCCGGATTTCTTCGAGGTCGCTATAGAGTTTCTGCCGTTCGTCTGGTTTCAGGGTCGTCGGAAACAAAGCAATGACCCGGACACCCGTGCGCTCCAAGGCTTCGAGGAAGGGATTCACTGCTTCGCGTTTGGTGGTTGTCAACGATGGCAGAAAAATCATGATTGCCCAAAGACGCGCTGCTCACTCTGAGTTGCCATTATGGATAAGCCTCCGACCTTACTATAGTAGAAGCATGGTTGGAGGACAATCGGCCTCAGCGTTGGATACACTCTGTCACGGAGTCTCCGACAGCATCATGAGCAACAATCCCTGTCCGTACCCCTCCAGCCGGTCAGCGGCAATCACATGGTATTCACCAGGATGATTTTGTACTCCCGTTCCTGCGGAAACTCCTCGAAAGACACCATTGTAGTCCACATGCGCGAGGGAAGCCCTCCAGGCACGTTCCCCCATGGTGCTGTAGGACGGAGCCACAAAACCGAGCCGGATCCCTTTCAGAACAGCGTACGCGATGCCTGCAGCCGCCGAAGTCTCCAGGTAGGTCCAGGATTCGGTGAGCACGGTGGTCCAAAGGCCTGAGAGGTCCTGGCACACCGCCAAGCCGGCCAGCTGGCGGTTCAGACTCTGGCTGATGGAAAGGCGGTCCTTATGATCCGCCGGCAGCATTTCCAGCAGTTCTACGGCAACAATCGCGGCCCAGGCATTGCCCCTGGCCCATTGGCAGCCGATCACGTGGTTCTTTCCCTCGTCCCAGGCGTGGTAGAACAAGCCGTTTTCAGTCTGTTGCTTTTCCACATGAAGGCGGTACTGGAGCAAGCCTTCCTCGACGGCTCGGTCATCCTTCAGGCTCAGACCAGCTTTCACCAGAAACAGTCCCGCCATAAACAAAGTGTCGATCCACTGCTGACCGCCGAACTTCGTTTCCACCAAGGTGTGTTCCAGGGCCCCGTTTTTCAAACGCAACGCCCGGTTCAGAAGAAAGTCGACCCTAGTGCGCACTAGCTCGAGAAACCGAGGATCCGGATACCTCGCCTGCAATTCCAGCAGAGTAAAACAGGGGGCTGTGGCGTTGACGGTCTCAAACACGGTTGAGGTGGAAAGCTGTGCATCGATCCAGCCGAGCAGGAAGGTTGCCAGGCGGTCACCGCCTTGTTTCTGCCAGATTTTGGTGAGACCATACAGGGCTACGCCCTCGCTCCAGTTCCAGCTCGGAAGCGGCATGCGGACCGTGGTTTCGATGACTTTCGTTTGGATCTCGCTCAAGGATCGTGACATTTCTAAAATTCTCCATGCAGGGATAGCCGGGCCAAGGCCCGGTAAGGGAGGAGTTCGTCGGTTTCGGAAACGAGCAGGGCATTATCAAAAGGATGCTGCCCCCAGCTGAAAATCAGCAGGCCCTCCACGAGAATTTGGGAACAGCGGGTCGACTTGATCATGTAGGGAAAGGACCGCGGCTGCGTCAGGGTCCGGTAGCCGAAAAGATTGGCAAAACTCAACCGGGAACAGTCCGTCATTTCGAGGGCCACCGCATTGACGCTGGTCTCTTCTTCTTGGCTAGACCAGTAGTGCTCTTCCGTCTGCAAATCGAGGAACTGCCAGTTGTGAACATTTTCCAAAACCACTTCACGGGAGCTGTGATGTTCCACCGAGGTCAGATACACCGTTGACGGGGTATCGGTGTCATGAACATAAAAGCCGGTCATCCCGTACCAGTTCTCGCTCCAGAGATTGCAGAAAGTCCCGCCCCCCCCTTTGCAAACCTCAAAGTTGTGTGCGGTGTCCTGCCCCTTCAGCCAGTTCTTCTGGTTCTTGGCGCGGGCCAGCAGGTTCGGCCAGGTACCAATGCAAAGGTCACGGACACTCGAGCCGGCTCCAGAGCGCCAGCGGAGGCCAACAGCTCCTGCGTTGCCTCTATCCAGGCGGATTCCAAAACCGCTGACATGGGCCGCCCCACCGCAGGCACTGAGAAGGACGGGCTTGGGGTTGCTCCGATCATGAAAACCGGGGGTCTCAGGGTCGAGCACCAACAGCGCACCGTTGGGCTGAAGTCCGAACAGCCTGGTTTCGGGTTCCAAACAGAGGGTGTCGGTGATTTTGTAATAACCAGGTGGCAGGTACAAAATCGGGTGTGCGCGAAGGGCAGCCTGCAAGGCGCGAGTATCATCGGCCAGACCGTCGCCCACAACCCCGCAATCGCGCACGTTCACCCAAGCTTCAGGAGGGGGGAGGGACAGACAGTCGCTGGCAGGCGGGGCCGGCAGCGAGTCCACCAAATGGGTTTGAACCGTTGGCTGGTAAGTTGCCGCGACTGGTGCTGCACCAGGTCTTTTATCGATGCTCAGACCGACGGTCAAGCTGTCCACGCAATACGAGGGGGTGCCGGGTCCGACCAGGGGAGCCGAACCATCCTGAAAAGCAACCACTTCCGGCGTTTCTGTCAAGAAACAGTTCCTGAGAGTGACCTGGTTCTCCGGACGCTGCCGGTAGCTGGTGAGAAGGGCTGCCTGGGAAATTTTCTCAAAATGGCAGTCTTTGAGAAACAACTGTTCGACGGCACCGGGTCGGACAACAACGGCATGGGGAGCCTTCTGGAACGAGCAACGCACCAAGGTCATGCCCGCTTTTTCGGTCACAATCGAAGCTGTTTTTTGGTTTTCAAAGCGGCAATCCAACAACAGGGTCTGCCAGCAGGCCGAAGTCTGATGGGTGTCCAGAGCCCTGTCTCCACCCTGAAACCGGCAGCCGGAAATCAGGTTGCCGGCGTCTTCGACTGCCGCCCAGGCGCTACCCATGCGAAAGTCCATATCCTCAAGCTGGCTGTGTTGCGCCACATGGAAGCGTACGGCAACCGCCCCGGGGTTGCCCGGTTCAATTTCGATATCAATGTTCCTCATCCCTGAGAAAAATGTCGTGTTGTCGGCATCTTGATAGGGCTCCGTGGTACGGTAATTGTGAAAATGGACCACAGGCTTTTTTTCCGTGAAGCCGAACGCAGCCGGGGACAAGACAAACGTCGGCCTCGTGGCTCCCCATCCGACCAGCCGAATGCCACGCCACAGATGAAGGGTGTCTGTCAAACGGTAGCGACCGGGCTCCAGAAACAGAATCGTCCCTTCTTCGGGGCGGTAAACAGCATCGATGGCAGCTTGAAGGGCTTTGGTGGCATCGCCGGCCATTGGTTTGAACACAGGAGAAATCTCGGTCATGGAGAATCCTTGGATGCGGGTTAAAAAGAAGGGGGCCCGAAGGCCCCCGTTCTTCTACGGAAACGCTTACTTTCCAGTCTTCCAGGCGTCAAACTGTTTGTTCAGTTCTGCCAGAACCTTGGGACCACCAGATTTCTCAATATTGTCCAGCAGTTTCTTGATGGAGTCGGGGATCTTGGGGTCGAGACCATTGGTCAAAGGATCGGCATTCGCCTTGATGGTGGCATCAAGGGCTGCGAGTTCTGTTTTAACCGGAACCATGTCGAAGCGGAACCCGAGTGCCACCGAGGGCTTGGAGGTCAGGTTGAGCTTGTCGGTGTCGGCCCAGGCACCCACCTGCTTGGCGTCTAGGTAGTAGGCATTGAACTGGTTGCCGATGGCCCAATCCACATTGGGATTGTACTTGGAACCCTCGACGAGTTTGATCAGGTTCTTGGACTTGTCGGCCCAGTTCCAATGAACGCCTTCCAAGCCCTTGGCAATGATGTTGTACACCTCTGCATCGGTGTTCACAACTTCAAGCAGTTTCATCGCCGAAATCACCCGGTTGGGGTCCTTCTCATTGGTGGAGCTGATGCCGGTGAGGGTGGCCGTCGGACCTGCCGTGCGCACATAGGCGGGCGAAATGGCCTTTTCGTACCAGCTGAACCCCATGCGGGCACCCTGCTCGACGAATCCGCCGGGCTTGACCGCGCGGCCGACGTCCATCACGTACTGGCCGGCTTTGTAGGTGTTGATCTGGGCCTGCAGGTCGGTGACGTCGGCAGGACAGTAGCCCTTGTCCATCCACAATTTGCGCAGGTTGACCAGGCGCAAGAAGTCAGCGCTGGCGTACCAGTTGACCAATTTGCGGCTGGGGTCGTCGTATTTGACACCATACACGCTGTTGAACATATCAAAACCGGCGTTGAGGGGGTTTACCAGGTCACAGGTGTTGAAGACCGAAACCAGGTTTTCCGAGTTCTCAACTTTGCCTTTCAAGGCACCCGACTTGATGGCCTTGTAGACCTTGTCCATGATGGGCGTCAGATCCTCGTAGCGTTTGACGGCGTCGAGTTCTTTTTTGAGGCCAAGAACATTCATCACGTCTTCCCGGAACGAAACTCCCAGCGTGAAGACATAGATTTGCTTGTTGATCACCGAGTAGATGCCGTCCTTGATTTTGGCGGCGTTCCAGGTGGCTTCGGGAATCGAAGCCCACAGCTTGGGTGCATAGGTTTTCAGCAGATTTTCGGTCTTGCCTGTCTGGGGGTTTTTATAGGCGGTGAGGTTGATCAGATACTGATTTTGCACCGCTGCCGGGTAGGTGTTGAACCACGCCTCGGTACCCAGTGCCAGGTCGTACGCCTCACCCGAAGCATTGATCAGGTTAAGCTTGGTGGCATAGTCGGGGCGGTTGATGAACTCAATCTGCACACCGGCTTTGAAACCTCGGGTTTCGAGAGCTTGGTTGAGCTTCTCGTTGATCATTCCGATATCGGCGGTATCGGCGGTCGACCCGCGGAGGTACCACTTCAGCGGAGTGTCGAGCGCTTTGGACCACGGTCCTGTCGGCAGAACGTTGCTTTGTGCAAACGCATTCAGACCCATGGTCAGACCGAAGACAGCCAGAACCAGGAGCCGGACAATTCCTTTCATAGAATCCTTCCTTTTTTTCCTTTTTTCAGGCGACAGAGGGGGGGCCAACGGCCACCTCTGTCACTTCAACGAACCCATTGTGATGCCCCGTACTAAGTACTTTTGGGCGAAGAAGAAGCCAAAGGCGGCAGGACCGGTGGCCAAAACCGCCATGGCCATGGTCGTGGCCTGCGTCGGCAGCTGTGAGGCTCCAATCTGCGGCTCCAGCGCGAGAATCTCGGCATCCCGCATAACCTGGTACAGCAGGTACTGCAACGTGTACAAATCGGGATCCCGGATGAAATACAGGGGAGTGGTCCAGTTGTTCCAATACAGAATGGCGATCATCAGACCCACGGTGGCCAGGGCTGGTTTTCCCATCGGCACGACCAGCGAGCCGTAAATCCGCCATTCCCCGGCACCATCGACTCTCGCTGCATCAAACAGTTCATTGGGGAGCTGCCGGAAAAACGCCGTCAGGATAATGATTTGGTACAACCCGATCAGGTTGGGAAGGAGCAGAATGATGAAGGTGTTCTGAAGCTTCAAAACCTGGGTCACCAGGATGTAGTAAGGGACCAGTCCGCCGGAGAACAACATGGCGACGACAAGGAAAATTCCGTAAATGCGGCGAAACCGGAAAAGCTGGCGCGACAAAGCGTAGGCGAACAGCGACATCATCACCAGCGAGAGCGAAGTTCCCAGCACGGTGATGGCAATGGTGTTGCCATAGGCGCGCAGCAACCTTCCTGGTTTGTCAAAAATGAACTGATAGGCCGAGAGATTGAAGTCCCGCGGCCAAAGGCTGTAGCCCTTGACGGTCAGGGCCATCTCGTCTGAGAACGATGCCGCCACAATCAGGAGAAACGGTATCAGGGCTGCCAGAGCGATGAGGCCAAGCAGGGAGTGAATGATGATTTTAGACCAAGAACCGCTTTTCATGGCATTCCCCCTACATCAACGACAGGTCGCGGTCGCGACCCCCGATGCGTTTGACAAGTCGATTGGCAGTCAGCAGGAGCAGAAACCCGACCACAGACTGATAGAACTGCGCCGCCGAGGCCATGCTCCAGTCACCGCTGGTCGTGAGTGCGCGGTAGATGTAGGTGTCCAGCACGTCTGTCGTGGGGTAGAGCAGCCCTTGATTTCGGGTGACCAGGAAAAACAGACCGAAATCGGCGTTGAAAATGCTTCCCAGGGCCAGAAGAACGTTGATGACCACAATGGGCAAAATGATGGGCAGGGTGATGGACCAGAACTGCCGGCCTCGGCCGGCTCCATCCATTTCAGCGGCTTCGAACAACTCATTGTCGATGCCCAGCATGGCCGCCAGATAGATCAGGCTCCCCCAGCCCATGGCTGTCCACAGGTGGGTGATCAGCAGTATGGTCGGCCAGTACTGCGGCTCGGTGTACCAAGCAACCCGAGGCATACCCAGCCCCTGCAGCACTCCATTCACCATGCCGTTGTCCGTGGCCAGCAGTGCAAAGACAAAGTAGCTGACAATGACGTACGAGATGAAATTGGGAAGAAGGAGAACCGCCTGGTAGACCCGGCTGATGCTCGAGCTGTAAATCTGGAACATCAGAAAGGCCAGAGCCAGCGAGAAGGCAAGGGTGACAACAATGAAAAGCAGATTGAGCAGCACCGTGTTCAACGTTGCCTGAAGCACAGCATCGGTAGAAAATAGAAAGGTGAAATTCTGCAGGCCGACAAAGTCGCTTCCAAAGATTCCTTTGCGGGGTTTGAAGTCGACAAAAGCAATGCCGACCCCCACCATGGTGAGGTAGCGGAACAGCAGAATCCAGAGTGCCGCCGGCAGAGTCATCAGCAGCCAGACCCGGTTTCGGGAACGAAGGTCCTGGCCCATTTTTGTTTTGAGTCCCCTGCTGCTTACAGACCGTTTGGGCATCCGTAACCGGTACTTCACTGTCCTGTCCTTGTCTGTCATAGCAACACCATCCCCCGGATTGGCAGGATGCGCCAGGGAGGAAAGTCCCGTCGGCCCCGGGATTCTTCCAGTACATTCATACCGGTATGGAAAATCGTTTATGATAGGACCATCATGTCGGTTCTCAATGGGGTGTATTTAGCCTTTGCGGCTGCTCTCTCAACGCTGCTGGTTTTGGTCTCGTTTTCCTCTCCCGCCGACCCCGGGGCTCTCGACCGTGTTCTGATACCAGCCGGGGCTGTTTTTGGGGCGGCCATGGTGCTGGTGCAAGTCTTCACGCGTTCCCGACCCGATTATTTTCTTTCCTTGGCTGGTCTGGTGGTCGTCACCTGGGGTTTGGTTTCTCTTTTGCCGGAGTCCCTGTTTCTGGTTCTCTGTCTGGACTTGGTTCTCACCTTGGGGATCTGTCTTCATAATCCCTTTCCCATCAACCTCGCCTTGGCCTCCGGTGCCCACCTGGGTGTAGCGGCAATCCTCTGGGCTTCGCTGGCTCTGATCGGTTGGGAACCTGTTCTGATTTTACAGCGCCAGGGTGAATTGCTGCTGTTGGTCGGTCTGGCCGTCGGATTCGCGGCTGGCTTGGTCCGTTTTCGAGAAAGGCTGATCGACGTTCTCCAGGAGAACCGCAGGTTGGACGGGGCGGTCGATCGACTTGCCAGAGCCAATCTTCAATACCAAAAGTATGCTCAGGAGGCAGAACAGGCCTCGGCTGAGCAGGAACGCAAGCGGATCACCCGGGAAATTCACGACATTGTCGGCTATACCTTGACCAACAACATCACCATGATGGAAGCCGTAACCGATATGATGAATGAAAATCCCTTCGGCGTGGCCAAAATGGTCAACCTGGCCCGTGAAAATGCCCAGGAGGGACTGGTCCGTATTCGGGAGGCCCTGTACCTTTTACGCAAGACGGAAACTCGGCAGGCCTCCGGTTTGCCCGCTGTTTACAAACTCATGGCCGTGTATCACAAGGGAACTGGCGTGGCCGTCGAGATTCACTTCAACGAGGTTTCCTGGGATTTTCCTGACGAAGTCGACTCGGCCTTCTATCAGGTGATTCAGGAGGGACTCATCAATTCTTTCCGGCACGGCAAGGCCCGCAAGGTCAATCTGTTTCTAAGCCGGTCGGGGAGCACCGTGGAACTGCGGATCAGCGATGACGGCGTGGGGGCTGAAGAGATTCGGGAAGGAATCGGTATGAGCGGTATGCGGGAGAGAATGGCGGCTGTGGGGGGAACCGTGGCCGTGGAACCGGGGGCCGGTGGGTTCACGATCCTGGCCCAATGGCCGAGAAAGGAAGAATAATGGAACATGCCAGAGAAAAATCCATCCGTGTTATGATTGTCGACGATCAGACACTTTTTGCCGAGGGTCTCAAGACCATACTGCTGTCACGTGCCGACGATCTGGACGTGATCGGCACCTGCTGCAATGGGCAGGAGGCCGTTGAAATGGCGATGAATCTGGTGCCGGACATCATTTTGATGGATGTCCGCATGCCAGTAATGGATGGGGTTGAGGCTGTTAAACAGATCCACCGGCGTAACAAGGACATCCGAATCGTGATGCTGACCACCTTTGACGATGATGAATACGTTAAAACGTCGCTGGTTCACGGTGCCATCGGCTATCTGCTGAAAAACCGGCCGCCGGCCGAGCTGATCGCTTCCATCCGGGCTGTGCAAAATGGTGTGTTGCAGATCGATCCTGCCGTGTCCAAGGCCCTGATTCACGATGTGCGTTTCAAAGCCGTCGATGAAGATGATTTCATCCGAAATCTGACAACTTTGACCCAGCGGGAACGCGAGGTGCTTGAACTGCTGACCGAAGCCCACCCCAACCGTGTCATCGCAATACGCTTGAAAATTGCCGAGCAGACGGTGCGCAATTACACAAGTCTGATTTTCAGCAAGCTGGGAATTGTCAACCGTATTGAAATCCTTAAGTACACTGAGAAGATCCAGTATTACCTGGAGCATTACTGACTTGGACCATCAGGCGTTGCAGCAAGGCCAGAACCTGGCTCAAGACTTCGGGACGGGTACCGTCAGCCAGCGCCGCCTCGATCTCGTATCCGCCTTGAGCAAAGGCCTGCTCTGTAGGGAGATAGCCTGTCCATCCATTGGCATTGGTCACCGGCAGCACCTGATGCCAGCCGGGAGTGTTCCGCAGGGCGAGCCCGAATTCGGTAAAGCATTCGGCTGAAACAGCCGGCAGAATACAGCGGCCGATTTTCAGCACTTGAAGCACCCTGGGGCCGTGTTGTTCTTCCAGCGCAGCCAGACCGTCGAATTCGAGCGGTTGTTTCCCTGCCAAAGCAAGCTGCAGCGCTGAGGCTAGGGCTTTCCCCACCACCTGCACCGCAGCGGGATCCTCCTGCGTGGCCAGCAGGGGTTGAGTGTCTCCGCAGGCCCCCAGCAGGAAAAAGGCTTTCCAACCTGGCATGGACTCCTCCCACGCATGGATGGCAGCACCGGGGTAGTCGGCACTGACCAGACGGCTGTGTTTGCCCAGCACAACCGGGTGGTAGGGGGTGGAAAACAGCAGTACGCCGCCTTTTCCGTCAAGAGGTTCGAATACCAGAGAAGGGACGGCGGTGTCCACCAGACCGTTGGGAACCTTACCCGGATGCTCTGCCAGGCTGAACAGCATGGTCACCCCCCCGGGGGTAGATAGCCGGCGGTTGTAGCCCAGCCCAAGCTGTGCGGTGAAATGGCTGAGCCTTCCCTCTCGCAGGTCTTGTTTCGCCCTTTGGACCGCTTTGGACAGAAGACCGCCCAAACCAGCTAGCCAGGTGTCATTTTCTGGGTTTTCCGTAACTTGATGTTCCTCACCCCAAGGATTGGCGGTAACCGGACCCGAGTGCGTGTGCGAACACGAAAGCAGGATCTGCGCCAGGGGTACTCCTGTTCCATTCGACAACCTCTGCCGAAATTCGGTTGCCTGTGCCACGGTGAGAAGGCAAATGTCCAGTGAAACCAGGATAAGGTCCTTGTTGCTGTGAAGCCAGAGGGCCCTGGCAAAGAGTCGGTCCAACACCCCGCTATTCCCGCGTCCCTGGTGAAACCTGTGTTCGTATCCTTCGAGGTCCACGCCCAAGTCCGGAGTGATATCCGAGGTGCCGAATCCTATTTCCAGAGTCAAGCCAGCAACCTCGGAAACTGCGCCAAAGCTTGGTCGAGCTCTTCCATCGGGGTGTCGGGGTGTACGGTGAGGTAGACCGTCCGGCCCAGAAATTCGAGGGTCTGAGGACAGGCATCGGCAGCATAACGCCGGGTCTCCAGCCCCTTCAGCGGGCTGCGGCCTTCCCGGACAGCCTCCCAGTTGGTGTACACATGCCGCGAGGTATCGAGGGGACACTCGGCTTGAACGCAAAAATGAGCGCCGTTCACCAGCTCAACAATGCGCCGTGCACTCTCATGGTCCTTCACTATAAAGCCCGACTTGGTAGCACAGTCACCCAAGGCGTCGTGTACGGGGGCTGGCACCCAGTCCCGGGGCAGCCCCGGGTGACCCAAAATGTGCGCTTTACGCTCGCGCAGGTCGGCAAGCAGACCGTCCAAACGGGTCAGTTGAACTCCCAGAACCGCCGACAGTATCTCCGACATACGATAGTTGGACCCAGCAAAATACGGCGTTTTCACTTTTTGGGCGGGAGAGAAGAACGAACAGCCGGCATCGTGGTAAATCAACGCCTTCTCATAGAGTTCCGCATCGTTGGTGACCAGAGCTCCCCCCTCTCCACACGACAGAATTTTGTAGTAATTGAACGAATAGACGCCGGCTTGGCCGAGGGTACCGAGCCGTTGTCCCCGATAACTGCCGCCCATGGCCTGGCAGGCATCTTCCAGTACGGCCAAGCCGTTGTTCCTGGCCACGGTCAAGATCTCGTCCATGGCACAGGGAAGCCCGTTGATATGAACGGGAATCACCGCCTTGCTCCGCGGTGTGATTTTGCGCTTCAGGTCGGCTACGTCGAGGGTGAGGCTTTCATCCACCTCCACCAAGACAGGAATTGCCCCCAGCGCCATGGCGGCAAAAGGAGTGGCTATAAAGGTGTAGGCGGGCACCAGCACTTCATCGCCAGGGCCGATTCCCAAGGCTGCCAGACCGGAAACCAAACCCGCCGTACCGCTGGTCAGTACCAGGGAATGAAGGGCCCCGACCTTGGCCGCCAGGTCACGCTCGAACTGCTGGGAACGGCTGCCTTCCTGATACCGCCACAGTTTTTTGGACGCAATCACCTCGGTCACTGCTTGAATTTCTTCTTCACCCATTCGGTACATACGACTCCCCCTGACGCCATACTAGTCCAGACCGTCCAATTCTGATGGGCTAAAACTGTGGACTTTGCCGCGTTTTTTGCTATTTTATACCAATGTACGCTTTTCACGAAAAGGATAGAGGCCTCAAGGCCGAGATAACGGGGCTGATCCGCTTTGAACGGGGTGACCTTGCCTACCTGGCGCACTGGCATCATGAAATCGAAGTCACCTTGGTCGAGGCCGGGGTGCTGGTCCTGGGTGGAAATGGGGTGGTTTGCTCCTTGGAGGCTGGATCTGTGGCCTTTTTTGGCAGCGGTTCCATCCATCATTACGGTTTGTCTCCCGGTTCTCGGGCCAAAGTCCTGATGTTTCCCGCAACCTTCCTTGGTCAAGGGGTTTGGCCTGATACAGGGCGATCGTTCTTTTTCGTACAACCCGGGCATGAGCTGGCGGCAGAACTCCGCTCGCTTTTTCTGCATCTGTATGAGGAAGGCGGCAGGATGGCCCCAGGAACCGACCTTATTGTCAAAGGGTTGGCGGGCGTTCTTTGCGGTACGGCGCTGCGAAGTCAGGCGAGCTTCCCTGGTTCTGCCAGACAAGATCTTCTGCCGCTGGCCAGGCTTCGTGAGTCGCTTGATTACCTTCATGCCCATTTCACTGAGCCCGTGGATCTGAAAATCCTTGCTGACCGGGCTCACCTGAGCTACCACCACTTTTCCCGCCTGCTGCACGAAGGTCTTGGGCTGGGGTTCAAGGAATACCTGAACCGTCTTCGGATCCATGAGGCCGAGCGCCTTTTGGCCGACTCGGAATGCAATGTGACCGAAGCAGCCTTCGCTTCGGGCTTTCAGAGCCTGAGCGCTTTTCACCGGGCCTACCGGAAGTTGAGGGGCCATTCCCCGGGCCATTGCCATTTGCCAGAAAATCAGTACTATGCTCGAGGAATTGGAGAATTATGAAGACGCAACTCTTTGCTGCTGAGCAAGTCAAGGAAGCCGCCGCGTTGATCAAAAAGGGCGGCTTGGTGGTATTCCCGACAGAAACCGTGTACGGTCTGGGGGCCAGTGCCTTCAACCCCGGTGCCTGTGCCAGGATTTTCTCGGCCAAGGGCCGCCCCTCGGACAATCCCCTGATAGTCCATGTTGCCCGCGAGGACCAGCTTGCCGAAGTGGCCGGACCTCTTTCTCCCCAGGCGAAAGCGCTCAAAGAGGCGTTTTGGCCCGGTCCGCTGTCGCTGATCGTGCCCAAAAATCCCCAGTTGCCCGAGATTGTCACCGCTGGTCTGGCAACCGTCGCCGTCCGCTGGCCCAGCAACCCCTTGGCGCAGGCTTTTCTGAACGAGTGCGGCGTGGCTGTAGCGGCACCGTCGGCCAATGTCAGCGGTGCGCCAAGTCCCACCAACTTTGAAATGGCCAAGAGCGCCATGCTGGGGCGCGTTGATGGAATTCTGATGGGAGAGGAATGTGAAGAAGGCCTGGAGTCGACCATCGTCGGCTTCCCCGACGGTCAAGCCAAAATTCTGCGTCCCGGCAGCATCACCGCCGACCAGATTGCTCTGGTTTTAGGTTGCGACCCAGCCTCGCTGATCTACCTGGCCCCGAACGAAGGCCGCCCGGTCTCGCCTGGCTTGAAGTATACGCACTACAAACCCAACGCGGAAGTCCGCTTATTCCGTTCCGCTGAAGATTGGGCCGGTCTTTCCCTCGAAGGACACAAAGTGGGGGTTTTGCTGGTCGGATCCTCTGTGCCAACACCTCCCGATTGGGATGTGGCCCGCTTTGAGGACTGGAAAGCCTACGGAAAGGCTCTCTACTCGTCGTTTTTTGAGTTTGACCGCATCGGTTGCACCCTGATTCTGGCCCAGCTTCCCGAAGCCGGTGGAATCGGCACCGCCATTGCCAACCGGCTGGGCAAGGCCGCCGGTCACTAAAAGCCTAGCGTCGGTTTCGGCGGGACGGCTTTACAATGGGGTCGAAATACTTCTCCATGTCCACCTTCTTCTGAAACAAGTCGACCAGCTTGCGGTAAATGGGAAAGGATCCGGCCATGGAACCGATCACGACCACCACCAATGCGAACAAGTTGGCAACCGGCGGCAGGATGGGTGCCAACCATAGTGCGTAGGGCACAAAGAGCAATAGTGCCAGAAGCAGGACAATCGTCATGTTGACTACGGTAGCCGCCAGAAAAAACAGCGCGGTATTCAGTTTTTTGTTCACAAAGTTCTCCTTTTCTCCAAACAAATCAGGGTTCCAATCCGACCGCAGGGGTTCTGCCGACGGTGGCTGTAAAACAGGTCGGTATCTCGAAAGGTGTCCCACTGGCTGCGTGTTACCGAGACGACACCGGCTAGGGTGAGGCGGCGGACTGCGGCACCCGCAAGGTCGAATTTCCAGTGGTGGGAGCCTTCGGCCAGGAATTCGGCTTCGTGGGCCGGGTTGGAAGCCAGGAAGGCTTGGTAGACCTCGTACCCTACCTGGTAGCTTTGCGGCCCGATGCAGGGTCCAATCCAGGCAAGAATGTCTCGCGCGGGCCGGTTCAAAGCCTTCAGGCCTTCCTCGAGCACGCCGGACAGCAGACCTCTCCAACCGGCGTGAAAGGCACCGATCACGGTGCCGGCCTTGTCACACATCAGCACAGGCAGACAATCTGCGGTCAGAACCACCAGCGGGCAGTCAGTCAGTTCGGTGACCGCGCCGTCGGCCGTCGGAGGTTCGTCCACCTTCGACCTGTGCTCTACCACCTGGACGATGGTGTTTCCATGGACCTGGTTCAGCCACAGGGGAGGCGTATCCCAGCCACGGGTCATCTGAAGCAGGTGTCGGTTCTGACGGACCCGCTCGGGGTCATCGCCCACATGAGCTCCGAGGTTCAGACTGGCATAAGGTGCTGTGCTCACCCCTCCGCTGCGGGTGGTGGAGATGGTCCGTACCCAGGCGGGAGCGTCCCAGTCAGCACTCAGAGTGGTCATTGTTTCGGCTCCACTTCGAAGGCAGCCACGGCCGCCAACGCCTGCGCCGGGATCATTGCCTCGATCTCGATGGCGGTGTCGGTATAGCGCTCGGCCAGCACCTGAGCATTTTTGTAGAGGTAGCCCACCAGATCGCCCCGGTCCAGGGGCAGCCGCAGCAGGCGGGGAACATGCAGCTTGCGAACCGTGGCCGAAAGCCGTTCTTTGAGCCCTTCCAACCCGGTACCGCGATGCAGCGACACGAACACGGCGTCGGGGTATTGAATTTCCAGACCGCGGCGCAGCACCTCGTCGGTGAGCGCGTCGATTTTGTTGAACACCAGCAGCTGCGGTTTATCGACGGCTCCCAGACTGCCCAACACCTCGAGCGTGGTTTTTCGGTGCGAATCCCAGTCGGGGTGCGCACAGTCGACCACATGAATGAGAAAGTCGGCATGAACGGCTTCTTCCAGGGTCGAGCGGAAGGCGTCAACCAGGTGGTGGGGGAGCTTCTGGATAAAACCGACGGTGTCGGTGAGCAGAATTTCCACCCCGCCTCCCAGCGCCGCCCTGCGCGTTGTCGGGTCGAGGGTGGCAAACAGCTTGTCTTCCTGAAGGACCCCCGCGTCGGTCAGCACGTTCAGCAGTGTCGACTTTCCGGCGTTGGTATAGCCCACAATCGACGCCGAGGGCACATTGCCCTTGTCCCGTTTCTGGCGGGTGCGGCCGCGGTGTTTGCGCACCGTTTCCAGTTCGTCCTTGAGCTTGTCGATTTTGTCCAGAATAACCCGCCGGTCCACCTCGAGCTGCATTTCGCCACCGCCCCGGTTTCCCCGGGCTCCGCCGCGTTGGCGCGAAAGATTGGCGTAACTGCGGACCAGCCGGGGCAGACTGTACTGCATGCGGGCCAGGGCCACCTGCAGCACCGCTTCGCGGGTAAAGGCCCGCTCCGAAAAGATCTCGAGGATGATCTCCTGCCGGTCGATCACCGTCAAACCTGTATCGGATTCCCAGTTGCGCTGCTGGCTGGGTGAAAGATCGTCGTCGAAAACCACCACATCGGCCTGCAGATCGGTCACCCTGTCGGTGATCTCGGCGGCTTTGCCCGAGCCCACCAGCAGACGGGGATGGCTCTCACGGTGCTTGACCACGATGGCCTCGACGGTCTGCATGCCCAGGGTCTTCACCAGACCCTTCAACTCGTCGAGGTGGGTGAGGGCCTCGGCGTCGGTTTGACCGGGGGGCTGCAGGGTGATCAGAAAGGCCTTGAGAGGTTCGTCCATGGGGGGGAGTCTAGACCGGATGTCTGTTCCGAAGCAACAACGGTAACATAGGGGCTAGGTGCGGCTTCTTTGCGTTTCCCACGCTTCCCAGAGTTCCCGGTAACCTTTGTTCCATGTCTTGAGCGATTCGTGGGTTCCCTGTTGCTCAACTGCACCGTTCATAAGGAAGACCACGTTTGGAGCCAGCAACGGAACCAGATTCAACTTGTGGGTGATTAGTAGCAACGAGGCATCACCGACCGAGTTTTGAAGCAATTGACATAGCTTCTCCTCAGAAAGTGCATCGAGACTTGTGAAGGGCTCATCGACAATGAGAGCTTTCCACCCCTCCCTGGACAGACAACGAATGAGTGCTAGCCGCTGTCGCTCGCCTCCCGAAATTCTGGAACCTGACTCACCGAATGTTCTCCCTTCAAGATGGCCGAGTTCCGCTGCCGTTACCAGCTCCAAGTAGCGATCTTGAAGACATAAACGGCGACAACATTCAATTTCGGACAAGAAATCTGCGACGCTTTCCAGCGAATCACCACCTACAAGGACCATGATTTTTCGGCACCAGTCATAGGTAACGGCTGACTCGAGGCCAACACCCAAGACGCTGCGAAGACTTCGACAATCCGGATGTTTTAGCCGAGTCTGTATCCGTTTGATGGTCGCGTAAGAATCACCCTCCTTCAATAATGTTTTCAAGTCGCAGAGACAGCGCAACATCACAGCTCGAAGTAGCGCCTTTGTTTGATCTCGTGCCTCACGAGAAACCAGCTCTCGACCGAGGAGGATGTTGTCTTCAAGTGTACCGTCAATGATTTCAACCTCTTGCCCGTATATGTTGATAAGCACGCTTCGAACAGGACTCGGAAGAGAATCCAGTTCGCAACCCAAAACAAAAACACTTCCCTGCGCAGGTCTGCGCTCTCCTGAAATTATTTGTACTATCGAACTTTTACCCACTCCAGAGATCCCTATCAGGGACCAGCGAGACCCTAAACTCACTTGGAAGTCTATCGACTGAAGGGGTTTATCACTTTCAGTAGCAACATCGAAACCCATCACAGTGTCATTTCCCGAAATCACACCAACAAATTCCACTACCGGAACGTCCGCAGAGGTCGGTATTTTGAATCCACTGGTTTCACGACAACTACTCTCAGATTCCAGTGTATGAAAGCGCTGGATAGCCGGGCCAATGTATGCCTCAGTCATTGCGACGCGAGATATAGTTTCGATCGGGAAGATCAATTGAGGAATATAGCCAAACATCAAGACGATTTCTGACATCCCCATTACACCACTTGAAAGCTCTCGCATGCTCATCAGAACTAAAGCTACCGTCAGGAATGTTGGGGCTAATGTCACAAGCGATTCGCTGAGAATTCCGATCCGGATCGACTTCACATTGTTATGTCGCCGCGTTTCCTGCACTAGTCTAAATCTTTCGAGAAAGAATTCCACAACACCGTTTCTCTCAATTGAACGTTTGTTTTCTAGCACTTCGCGGAAAGTCGATTTCGCGGTTGTAGATGCGGCTATATATTTGCCTTGATAGTGAGCTCTGCCCCGAGAAGCAAAATAGTTCAGTGAAGCAACTATACCATAGAGGCCTAAAACAGCTGCGGGAAGGTGAGCAACTGAGAAGAGAGCAGAGATATAGGCACTGTTGACAACGTAGCAGATAACTTCAGCGTCATCCATTATTGCCGATTGATACCAGCCGCTACCATTCCGCTTGATAAGACTGAAAGGCAACCGAATTGCTTTCTCAAGAAATACCATTTCAACTTTTCCGTTAATGCTCGTAGTGGCGCTCGCGATCACAAACGCGGAAACAATGGTAGCAAGACACATGGCAATCGACAACGAGAGCAGTAGTCCAACCTGTAGAAACACTCCTGAACTAGTTGAACCCGTGAGATTCTGAATGAGGCTAGCTTGAACAAGTGGAACGGCAAATGACATAGCGAACAAACAGAATGCCGACACAAGGGCAGCAGAGATGAAAAGAAAGTCCTTGCGCTCCATGAATCGAAGAACAAATTTAAGCCCGTTCATCCGTCTACTCCTATCTGCGGCGGCATCCGCATCTCGTTGGGTGAAAGCCTCTAGAAATCTATAACCTTACTTTAGAAACATTCGATGTCCGGACGTCGGAGACGTCGGCCGACAAGCTGTACTCAAGGCCTCGAATGCGACGAAACAACCTGTCAGCCGACGTGTCACACTACGCGAACGATCTCAGCAACCGCACTTTCCGTTGCAGGTACCGAAGAGCAGACCTGCGTCAAAGTCTTCTTCGTCGCCGAAAACATGACAGAACACATTCTCTTGAACTACTTTCATAACAACCTCCTTTCTAAACTTGATACGCGCGCAGAACATCAACGATGTTTTCTTTCTGGTAGAAGCATTTCGACTGATCACCATTGACTCGACTTAGTGGGCAGCCTCCGAAGCACACTGGCAGGTACTCGCACTCGCGACACTTTCTGAGTTGCCGTTCGAGCATTTCCAGACGTCGAGGTTTCCCATTATGTTCAGCCAATTCGCCCCACCACCACCTTCACAGTACTGATAGCCATAGTTCATATTTCTACTAACTTGGAAACCTTTGGCCTCGGCGAGCGCAAAATACTCAGTTAAGCGAGAGTTGTCGGCGTTTTCTTTTTTCCAATGATCTGTGTTGAAAACTGGCCTGAAATAAATCCGGAAATGTCGTTTTTCCGACTCCGTGAAATAGTCTAGGAGTGCATCGATTTCAGATAGAGTTTCATTGAAAAGATTAACCCGTATCATCACTCGAACACTATCAAGTTTCTTCTCAGCGATGACAGCGAGCATCAATTTGACATTCCCAAGTATTCGGGAAAAAGTTGCACTCCCGTCTTTTGGTATTCTTCGGCTGTCGTGCGACTTTTGATTTCCATCAAAGGTTACCTGTATGACTTTGACTCTATTGCTAAGTAATAAGTTCCGGGATACTTTTTCATCCAATAAGACACCGTTGGTCACCATCATGAACTCGACTTTCTTTGACTCCGCATCTGCTAGATTGTTTAGTTCGGTGCAAACGCGATTCACGAAAGCTGGCCGGATGAGTGGTTCACCTCCGAAGAAGGTTAGGTATAGTCTTCCCTTATTTCGCAGCTCGCTTATAAGGAACTTCAGAAGGACATTCGTGCCGTCCTCTGTGATTTCAAATGGCATAAATTCTTGTGAACAGTAGCCGCAAGCCAAGTTGCATTTCATTGTCGGAATTAAAGTCACAAATAGGGCATTTGAGGTTGCCTCTTCCTGTCTACGGTATTGTGATTCTAGCCATGCTAACTCATCGTAGCCAGTTTCAACAAGAAATCCTGTCCGACGAAGTATTTCAATTGTTTCACAGAAATTTTCGGCACGTTCATTCGGGCTCTTTAATACAGCAAAAACAGTATTAGCAGATGAACTGGTTACTTCAATTATTGACTTGGTCAACGTATTGCAAAGCGTCACTCCCTGTTCAGTTGGCACTGTGACGATGTAACGGCTAGGCTTGAGAAGCATTGTATCACCTATGTAGTAATATTAAATAAATATAAATTAGATATAAGTAACTATATGTGAATGTAAATTATGTGTCAACATATTTTCACAAAAATTATGGATTTGATAGTAAAGGATCGAAATCTAGCGCCACCAGTAACCAATATTACAGGTGTTCTCCATTGCCCACGCCAAGACGCCCAAGATTCCTCTTGACGGGAGTGGCTGTGAAATCTATATTAACTCCCATGGTAGTTAATAAAGAAGAACTCCTCGACTTGTTTGCCCGGCTGGGCGTGTCGGAGTACGAGGCCAAGGTCTACGGTGCCCTTCTGGCCCTCAATCCTGCTACCGCCTACGAAGCTGCCAGAGAGGCAGGAGTCCCGACCAGCAAGGTCTACGAAGTGCTGGACCGTCTTGAGGCGCGGAGCATGGTCCGCAGTCTGGACGAGGGGGGAAAGAAGCGCTACCTCCCCCAGGACCCCGAGGAATTCGTCGAAGGGACCCGGCGTAGGCTGGGCGACACCCTCGACTGCTTGAAAACCGACTTGAAAAAACTGGGAGGCCCGCAGGATCAGGGGTTTATCTGGAACCTTTCAGACACTCCGACCCTGCTGGACAAGGCCTGCCGCATGGTTCAGTCCGCCGCCGAAGCTCTGCTGGTTTCAGCCTGGAACCCCGAGGCGACGCTGCTGGCTCCTCTGCTGTCAGCGGCCCGTGAACGGGGTGTCAAGACGGCGCTGGTGCACTTCGGCGGCGGCGGCATCGACTTGCCGGGGGTGTTCCGTCATCCCATCGAAGACACCATCTACGCCGAAAAAGGCGGCCGCGGGCTCACTGTGGTGGCCGATGGCCGCGAAGCGCTGATGGGCACGCTGAGAGAGGGCGAGGGTTCGGTGGAGGGTGCCTGGAGCCAAAACCGGGGTTTTGTGACGCTGGCCGAAGACTATGTGAAGCACGACATCTACATCATGAAAATTGTGGAGCGCTTTGATCCCCAGCTGCAGGCCCGCTTTGGCCCAGGCTATCAGAAATTGCGCGATGTTTGGAACGATGAGGAGGAAGCACCATGAAGGAAGCGACGGACAACCCCGCCCCCGTGATCTGGATCGATGGGGAATGGAAGACCAAGGAAACCGCTGCGGTCTCGGTCTACGACCACGGCCTGCTGTACGGTGACGGCATCTTTGAAGGACTGCGCATCTATGCCGGCCAGATTTTCCGCCTCGAGGCGCACCTGGTTCGCTTGGAAGAAAGTGCCCGGGCGCTGATGCTGGTGCTTCCGTATACCAGGGACGAGCTTCGCGCCACGCTCAAGGATGCCGTGGCGCGGTCCGGCCGCTTTTCGGGCTACATCCGTCTGGTGGTCACCCGGGGAGTGGGAACGCTGGGCCTGGACCCCAACCGCTGCCCCCGCGCCTCGGTGATTGTCATTGTCGACGGCATCCAGCTGTACCCCGCCGAACTCTACGCCTCGGGCATCCCCATTGTCACCGCCAGCACCCGCCGCACCCCCCGCTCCAGCGCCGAGGCACGGGTGAAGTCCCTTAACTACCTGAACAATATCCTGGCGAAAATCGAAGCTCAGCGGGCCGGGTGCCTCGAGGCGCTGATGCTTAACACCGAAGGTCTGGTGGTGGAATGCACGGCCGACAACTTCTTTGTCGTGAAGAACGGTGTGCTGAAAACCCCCGCCGCCATCCATGGGGCACTCGAAGGCATCACCCGTCAGACGGTGCTCGAACTGTCCCGCCGTTTGGATATTCCTTCCCAGGAAACGGCCCTGTCACTTTTTGATGTGTACAATGCCGACGAAGCCTTTATGACCGGAAGCGGGGCCGAAGTGATGCCCGTAACCAGTGTCGACGGCCGGGTTATCGGTACAGGAAAGCCTGGTCCGCTGACTCTGGGGCTTTTGGAAGCCTTTCGCAAGGAAACCTCAGGGCTCTGAACCCCATGACAGAAACCTCTTCCTCCGGTATTCTTGGCACGGAGGCACGCCATGTCCACCCAGAACCGATCCTTGCTCAACCTCTCTTGGGGGGACAAAGTATCCCTGCTGGTTCCCTACGTCCGGAAAAAAATTCTGGAGCAGGTGAAGGCCGTCGCCCTGATCGTCATTTACTTGGTTGTTTTTCAAACCCTGATTCTGGGGGTGGAGATTGCGGGAGCCCTGGTGGTCGCCTCGGGCATCGCCGTCATCGTAGTGGGGCTGGCCCTGTTTATGGAAGGATTGTTCTTGGGGCTGATGCCCTTGGGCGAGACCCTGGGTGCCCGGTTGCCCCGCAAGGCGGGAAAGCCCCTGCTGCTGGCCTTCGCGTTTATTCTGGGTGTCGGGGTTACCTTTGCCGAGCCGGCCATCGGGGTATTGCAGCTGGCAGGGGCCTCCATCCGTGCCTGGGATGCGCCGTTACTGTTTGATCTGCTCAACGGGCATTCCTTCGCCTTGAAGGTTGCTGTGGGCGTCGGAGTGGGCATTGCCGTTGTGGCGGGCATGCTGCGCTTTTTGTTCGACTGGTCGTTGAAACCTTACCTGTACATCGGTGTGCCAGGTGCTATGCTGCTCAGCCTCTGGGCCGCAACAGACCCGAACCTGGGCTTCGTCAACGGCCTGGCCTGGGACTGCGGCGGTGTCACGACTGGTCCGGTGACGGTGCCGCTGGTTCTGGCACTGGGCATCGGCATCAGCCGGGCCGTAGGTCAGGGCGACTCGGAATCAGGCGGATTCGGAGTCGTAACGCTGGCGTCGCTGTTTCCCGTTGTAACGGTCATTCTTCTTGCGGTGGCTCTCGGCCCCACGGTTCCCAAACCTCAGTCGGCGGCCGATTTTCTGTCGCCATCCCAGCGCACCCAGGCCCAGGCGATGTTCGGTAGCCACGAGGCGCTGGTCGGTTACGCTCTCACCCATGCCAAAGTCGAAGATCAGGCCCGGTTGTTCACCGGGGGACGCCCCGAGCTGGACGACTATGTGGCGCTGCTGAAGACCGACTCCGCCCTGCGGTTGCGGGTGTTCGGCACAGAATCGTTGGAGACTCTGAACAAATGGGCCATCCGCCAAGGAGACCCGGGCCAGCGCTTGCTGGTCTTTGGTTCGGCTGAAGCCGTGGCCCAGGCCGTGCGGCAGAATTCCACGCTCGCCGGTCCTACGGCGGACTGGGGTGAAGTCTCGCTGCGCAACGCTTTGGCGTCACTGCAGGC
Source organism: Spirochaetota bacterium (assembly GCA_020049045.1). Taxonomy (GTDB): domain Bacteria; phylum Spirochaetota; class Spirochaetia; order JABEVK01; family JABEVK01; genus JAIFLN01. The sequence continues at coordinate 23,266 of JAIFLN010000164.1, forward strand.
CATTCTGCCCTTGGTTGCGTTCTTGCTCATTGTGCTGTTTCTGATCCGGGAAAAGCTGCCCCGCGCCGACGAGGTCGCTCTGGGAGTGGTGTTGGCCATTGCGGGAATGACACTCTTTGGGGTCGGCAACGAACTGGGTTTGTCGCAGCTGGGAGGGCAGGTGGGCACCAACTTGCCTTCGGCCTTCCAGCGGGTGGAAATGACCGACAAAACGGTGAATCTGCCTTCTTTCGATCCCTCGGTGGTTCACAAGGCGGTGGGTGCCGACGGCAAGATCCAGGAATTCTTCTACGTCAATCAAAACGGCGGGTACTTGGCGGTGGCCTACGAACCCAAGGGCTACGACGCCGTCACCGGTACCTACACCATGGTACCCACCAGGGGCCCTCTGTTTCCCGCCAACAACGGTCTGGCAGGCATCCTGCTGGTCCTTCTTTTCGCCTTTGTGATGGGCTACGGTGCCACCCTGGCCGAGCCCGCGCTCAACGCTCTGGGCGCTACGGTCGAGACCCTCACGGTCGGCACCTTCAAAAAAGGTTTGTTGATGCATACCGTGGCCTTCGGGGTTGGCATGGGGTTGGCCGTCGGCGTCGTCAAGCTGGTGTGGGACGTTCCCCTGCTCTGGTTGATCGTTCCGCCCTACATCCTTTTAATGGGGCTGACGTTTGTTTCTACCAATGAGTTTGTGAACATCGGCTGGGACAGCGCCGGGGTCACCACGGGACCCATCACCGTTCCGCTGGTTTTGGCTCTTGGGCTGGGGCTGGGAGCCCAGACTGGAGTGGTTGAAGGCTTCGGTATGTTGGCCGCCGCTTCGGCCTATCCGATTTTGGCGGTGCTCAGTGTGGGTTTGGTAGTGGGGCGGCGGAAAAAGAACTTGCGGAAGGAAGGGTAGGAATCATGGAACCACGCATCGAACTCAGCCGTATCAAGCTGGTTGTTTCCAGGGACCGGGATGCCGAAATCCTCCAGACACTACATAAGATAGGCGTTGTCCAGGCTGTGGTCGAAACGGGCCGTTCGCTTCAGCTTTACCGCCCCCGGGGTCCCTGGGCCCGCGAAGAGGGTCTGGAAGAGGATCCGGTCCACACCTTCCGGTTCTTTGTCGAAAGTGCCTTGGCCCGGTCTGTTCTCGAGTCGCTTGCGGAAGCTCTGGACCTCGATTTACCAGGGGCCGGCAGCGCCTGGGCTTCTTCCGTGACCTTGGCCGCCCGGGGTCCGGGCCTGCGTCCCAACGCGCTGAATCTGCCTGCCGTTGGCTCCCGCTTTCTGGCCAATGATCTGGAATGCATTACCTGCATCACGCAGAAAGGTGAGGGAAATCCGGTGGCCCGTGTGGCTCTCACCACCGGTACAGGGGTTCCCACCCTGGGCTTGGGCACGGGTACGGGCCTTCGCAACCGCCTGGGAGTCTGGCGGATTCTTGTGCCCGCCGAAAAAGATGTGGCTTGTGTGGTGGTTGACCGCCGCGAATCGGCACATGTGTTTGACCTGATGGTGCATGCCGGTCAGCTTGACCGCCCTGGAAAGGGGTACATCTACCGTACACCGGTGGATTTTGGCCATTTGAACACTCAGTACCGGGTAGGGTCTCAGGGAATGGCCGCCAGCATCGAGCAAATTGTCGGCGCTTTGGATGAGCTCAAGGGGTCGACAGAGTGGCGCCGCAAGGACCTTGGCTCCGGCGCGGCCCGGAAGCAGCTTCCTGTCCTCAATGACCTGGTTGAAATGGACGTTTCCTGCGCCGAAGGCTGGGCTGAACCGCTGACCGAGGCCGCCTTGGCAGCGGGAGCCCCAGGAGCCACCCTCCGAAGGGAGCGCCGGCTGGACCTCGACCGTACCGATGGCAAAGTGGCCCGTGAGGGGGTTGTCATGAACCTTTCCCCGGCCAAGGTCGATGCTATGATCGAGGTTCTTGTCGGGGTTGGGCTGTTGGGACCCGAGGCCGACGGGGACATTCAGCTGACCTCTGTCCCCCAGGCCTGTACGTTCTTAGGCTAACCGGAGGATTCAATCCCTTCGTATTTCAGGGAGGAGCGGGGCTGGGCCATCATGGGAGCCACCGTATCAGCCCAGACCCGGTAGTGGGGCGTTTCCTTGTGACGCAAGGGGGCCTGCTCGTCGCGGTAGGCTTCAATCAGCAGGAACCGCGCGGGGTCATCCCGACGGCGCAGAAGATCGAACTGGGCAATACCCGGCTCCTTGCGGCTGGCTTGAGCGTTGATCAAGGTAGCGGCCATAAAACTCTCGACAGATTCTGGTTTCACGACAATGTCGACATGAACGATGTACATGCGTTTATGATAGCATATTGCATCATGCCGACTCTTCACCTTTCCGCCCTGTACGAACACCCTCTTAAATCAGCCCGGGGACAAGCGGTAGAAACCGCCGAAGTTTGTCCCGAAGGCCTGGCTTTCGACCGGCGTTTTCTGGTCCACACGCCCGACGGCACCTTCGTCAGCGGCCGCAGCCATCCCCGGCTGGTGCTTATCGAACCCCGTTGGGACGGGTTGACCCTCAAGCTTTCGGCACCAGGTGTATCCGACCTGACGCTGCAGCCTACGCTCACCCGTGAAACCTCGGTAGCCGTCTGGAAGGATCGGTTTCCAGCCTGGGACCAGGGCGATACCGCCGCCGCCTGGTTCTCGGCTTTTCTGAAAGACACGGTGCGCCTTGCCTGGCTGGGGGAAAGCCGCAGGCTGCTGCGCTGGGACCGGGACCGCAGGGTGACGTTTGCCGATGCCGCGCCCTTGCTGCTGCTGGGAACCGCCAGCCTTCGCAACCTGTCGGACCGGGTGGGTGAAACCCTTTCCATGCGCCGTTTCCGGCCCAACCTGGTGGTCGACGGTGTCCAGCCGTTTGAGGAGGATTCCTGGCGTCGCCTTCGGATTGGCGAAGTCGAGTTTTTGAACCTCGATGGTTGCGGTCGCTGCGAGTTCACTACCATCGACCCCGAAACCGCCGAACGCCACCCCCGTGGAGAACCCGTGGCCACTCTCGAAGCCTTCCGGCGGGTCGATACCGGTATCTACTTTGGCATGAACTTGATGCCTTTGAGCACCGGCATGCTCCGGTGCGGTGATCCTGTCACCGTGCTTGAACACCGGCGCCCCCTCATTTTCGGTCCTATGCCCTCGTTTCCCGGCACATCCGTGGCAGGCTGGCCTGAAGGCCCCGCAGTTCTGCGTTGTACGGCTGTCCGAACCGAGGCCCCGGAGGTGAAAACCTTCCGTCTGGTCCGTCAAGATGGGCAGAAAGTAGGCTGGAATGCTGGTCAGTATTTGAGCGTCAAGCTCACGCTGCCAGACGGCATTGTCCACCGTTCCTACTCCCTTTCTTCGGCTCCGGGCACGGAACTTGAGGTGACCGTCAAGCGCTTTGAGGACGGACGGGCCTCGGGTTGGATACACGAGCACTGGCGGGTCGGTTCCACCATTCAGGCAGAAGCCCTTGGGGGCAACTTCACCCTTCAAGACCACCCCTGGCCCAGTTACCTTTTTCTGGGGGCCGGCTCGGGAGTGACTCCCTTGATCTCCATGCTCCGCTGGATTGCTGACCAGGATCTCAACGTAGCTGTGGCCTTTCATCAGACGTACCGTACACGGGCCGAGGTGCTGTTTGCCGCTGAGCTTGAAACTCTGCGTCAACGGTTGGGTGACCGGCTGAAACTGACAACACGCATCACCGCCGAAGAGGGACGAATGGACCATCAGAGTCTGGTCAAGTTCTGCCCCGACCTGCGCGACCGCCGTGCCTTCGTCTGTGGTCCCTCCGGTTTCAGGGCCGGGGTCAGGGAACTGCTGATGGGAGCCGGGTTCAAGGTAGACCGCCGGTATCATGAAGAGCTGTTCGGCGAAGCTCCTATGGTGGTTCCTGACGACGCCGTTCCCGGAATAATGACCTTTATCAAGTCCAAAAAGAAGGTGCTTTCGGACGGGCGGACTACCATTCTGCAGCTGGCCGAACGAGCTGGAATCGAGTTGCCATCTTCGTGCCGTTCAGGCGATTGCGGCACCTGCCGGGTTTCGCTGTCTGACGGAACCTGGGTCTTGGCATGCCGTTGTTACCCCTCTGGTGATGAGACCTTCGAACTGTGAGCTCCATCACCGCCCCAAGGCTGACAAAAGCTCTCGTGGCCGGTTCGTGATCACGGCATCAACGCCTGTTTTCGCCAGACCCGCAGCATGACCGGGGTCGTTGACAGTCCAGACGTGGACACTGCGCCCCTGGCTCTTTTCACGCGTTACGGTGGCCATGCTCACTTGACTATGGTGTGGATGCCAAGCCTGGTAGCCGGCAGCTCTCATTAGTGGCGGTATTGCTCGTGGAAGGTTGGGGGAATCCAAGAACCCCCGCACAATCTGCGGCAGCAGGGGAGCAAAGGCTTCCAGGGCAAAGGGATCGAAAGAAGAAACGACAAACCGTGCCGCAGGCAGCTTCTCGAGAATCTTTGCGGTCGCCTCGGCCAAAGGACGCGCCTGGCCCGGCAGATCAGTCTTGAGTTCGACATTGACCGTCATATGTGGTGCCAGAGCCATCAAAACCTCTTCCAAAGTCGGAATTCTCGTGTCCTTCCAGTTTCTGCCAAAATGCGAGCCGGCATCAAGTTTGCGCACCTGGCTCCATGGTTGGGCCGAAAGCGGGCCTCTGCCATCGGTCAGCGAATCGAGGAGGGCGTCATGGAACACCACCAGAACACCATCGCGCGTCAGCTGCACGTCGAGTTCCACCCCGTCAGCACCCTGATCCTGAGCCAGCAGAAACGCCGGTATGGTGTTTTGCGGGGCGAAATCCATTGCTCCTCGGTGACCCCAGACTTTCATACCAACCTCTGTGTTTGCTCTTGAAGACTTTCCAGCTCTATGGTCCAAAAGGCCTTGGTGCCCCAGCCAGGAAACGCCGCCTCAAAGCCGCGGTCGCCGCGCTGCCGGCTGCACCAGGCCAGAAAGTGGACCATCCGCATGAAGCGCAGAGCCTCCACAGCCTCCCAGTCCAGCGCTTGGGGTGAGGAAAACTCCCCGTACCCTTCGCTGAGCAGGGCAATCTCCTTTCGACATTCCTGCAGATGACCTGGAAGCAACAACCACAAATCCTGAACCGGCGGGCCCCAGGCACAGTCGTCAAAGTCCATCAGCAGCAAACCTTCTCCCGGGCGGTCAAGGATGTTGCCGCGGTGCACATCGCCATGAATCCGTTGCAGCACCGGGGCTGGAAACAAACCCCGCAGCAACCGGGCCGCCGGAATCAGCAGGTCTTCAAGCTCGTCCTCCCTGTCCGGATGCACGGCCCCTGTATCGAGCAGCTCGTCGATTTGCACTTCGAGGGTCTTTTCGGGGGTAAAGACCGGGCGGTGCTCAAACCGAGCCTGCCGCCCCACCGCATGGAGCCGTCCCATCAGCCGCCCCAGCCGCAACCAGTCGTCGGTGCCTTCGGCGTCGAAGCTTCTTCCGCCTTTTTTTTCAAAGACCGAAAAAAAGTAGGACTGCTCCTGACCCTCCACTGGCAAGGACAGCTCTCCCAAGGTTTGACCGTCTTCGTCGGCTCGGGGTCGGGCTACCGGAAGGTCGGCGGCGGCACAATCGGCCAAAAAGGTATGTTCTTCGAGCAAAGCGGCTTCGTTCCAACGGCCTGGACGGTAGAATTTGACAATCCACCCCTTTCCATTCTCGTCCTTCAGCCCATAGACCCTGTTGATGTAACTGTTGTAGGGCACCAGCGTGCCGTCGAAGCGAAGACCCGAAAAGGCCTCGACTGACTGGACCACGGCCTGGGGGGACAAAGAATCGAACACACTCATGCTGCCAGTATAGGACTTTTCCCTGGGGTGGTGTACCGTTCCGGTATGGAACTCTTTGACCTCTCCCGCACCGTCGCCCGGCCCTTGTTTGGGCAAGTGGCTTACCCCTGGCAGATTCTCGGTCTTCTCGAGGCTTTTGTTCTGGACCTGGGCCCTCGTCTGGGTTCCGATTTTGAACAGGTTGCCCCCTTGGTCTGGGTGGGAAGGGGCTCCACCGTAGATTCGCTGGCGGCCCTGCGGGGACCGGCCATTGTTGGAAGGGACTGCCGGTTGGGACCCGGAACCTTTCTGAGAAACGCGGTTTTGGCCGGAGACGGCTGCGTTTTGGGCAACTCCAGCGAGTTCAAGAACTGCCTTCTGTTCGACGACTGCCAGGTGCCTCATTTCAGTTATGTGGGTGATTCCCTTCTCGGGTGGCGGGTCCACTTTGGAGCCGGTGTGATCGCCTCGAATTACAAGGCCGGAGGGAGTGAGGTTTCGGTGGTATGGGAGGGGGTGAAAACACCCACTGGCAGGAACAAGCTCGGCGTGTTGGCCGGTGACCGGGCCGACGTGGGCAGCCAGTCGGTGTTGAATCCCGGAACCATTCTCGGCCGGGATTCGATTGTCTATCCCCTGGTTTCGCTCAGGGGAACGGTGCCGGAGTCGACCATTGTGAAAACGGCCGACCCGGCCACCTGGGTCAGAAAGCGACCCTAAGCATTTTTACAGCTTGTTCTTTTCGCTGAGAATTTCGAGGGCGTTTTTTACGAAAGCGTTGTCGAGACCCAAAGCTTCCTGCACGGACAAGGCCATTTTTTCTTCCTCGGGGGCTACGGTACCGTCACTGACCAAAATATCGAGGAAGTGAAGAAACACGGCCTTCTTCTGGTCGGCATCGATCTTTCCACAGGCTGCCACGGCGACTTTCTCCATGCCATGCTTTTGAATCTGCTGCGAAACGGCCTTGAAAAGGGTATCGGGGTTGGTCCGACCCAGGGCTTTGATCCTCAGCGCGGAACCGAGCAGCACCCGCATTTCTTCGGGTTCAATCACTCCGTCGGCAGCCACAGCGATCAGCAGCAGACCGGCGACAGCCTCTTCTTTCGACAGCGAGACATCCTTCTGTCCCTTGAACGCATCAAACAATCCCATGAAAATCTCCTTGGTGGCAAGTATCCATCGGAATGTACCAAAGGGAGCCGGTGATGGTCAACTCGGGTCAGGGTCGGACAAAGTCCACTCGAGAAGGGTCGAGATCACCTCGTTTTGAAAGGAAAAGTCCTGACGGCGTTCCAAGGTGAAGCCCGCTTCTTCTCCGCAAAAGACCATTTCTTCAGGACTGTGGTCCCACGCTTCGATCGTGATCGGTTTTCCTGAGGCCCACAGCTCGGGAACCTTGGGCTGGGGAATGGTGTTCATCACCAGTTTGCCGCCCGGCACCATCAGGGCCGCCATGCAGCGGAAGAACCGCTCGGGGCGGTCAAAGTGGACCACCACAAAATACGCGCTGACCAAGTCAGCCTTGCCGTTCACCTTTGCCCACGCGGCCGCTTTTTCCGGTGTACCAAAATCCAGCACACCCCAATGGCAGCCCTTGATCCGGCCCCGGGCCGCCGAAACCATCTTGGGGCTGAAATCGGTTCCCCACAGCGTCACCCGGTCCAACAATCCCCGCTTTTCAATGCCACGGGCCCAGCGGCCCAGTGTCCGACCGTCGCCGCAACCGGCATCGTGCGCCATGATATGGGGGCGTTCGGCCAGCAGCACTTCCAGCGCGCGGTACCATGCTTCACTCTCGGCACCATCCATAAAGCTGTCCAGATGAGGATGGTCTTTGCGGTAGTTGCCGGCGTAGAGGTCGTAACCCTCGAGGGGAGTCAGGCGTTTCATGGCGCCATAGTACGGTGTAGAATGGTGCCTATGGAAGAGCTGTTTGACGTTTGCACCCCCGAAGGCGAACCAACGGGTCGCTTGGCACCCCGCAGTGAGGCGCACCGCCTGGGGTTGTGGCACCGCAGTTCCCACCTCTGGGTTGTCAACCGCCAAAAAGAAATTCTGTTGCAACGGCGCCATCCGGGCAAGCAGACCGATCCTGGACGCTGGGACATCGCTGTGGCAGGGCACTTGAGTGCCGGGCAGACCCCACAGCAAGCCATGATCCGGGAGGCACAGGAAGAACTGGGGTTGCATCTTCATCCTGCAGACCTCCATTTTTTGGGCGCCTACCGTAAGGAGTATGCCGAACCTGGATTGATCGACCGGGAGTGGCAGCACCTGTTCGCGGCGCGGTGGGACGGCGAGACCGCTTCTTTGGTGCTTCAGCCCGAGGAAGTGGTCGAAGTCCGCTGGATGACCCTCGAGGCCTTCCGAAAGGCCTTCGAAGGGTGTGACCCGGCCTACGTGGACCGCCGGGAAGATAGCGCCGATGCCTTTGCGTGGGTTGAAAGCCTCGAGCTCTGAAGGATTGTGCCAAACCTGCCGATAGCTTTCTTATGGCAATGGCAAAAAGCGGCTCCTGGTTTTTGGAATTGATTCTCAACATTCTCCTGCTCGGCGGTGTGGCCTTCGTCACCTTTGCCGCCCGAGGCGAGCAAGAACGCGGTTTGGCCGTACCACTGTTTGCCGCCGTCAGCCCCGCCACCACCCGAACCGCTGTCGAAGCACCCACCCCTCCCGCCGTTGCTGTTCCCAATGTTCCCTCTGTTCCCTCTGTTCCCGCTGTGAATCCTGGTGCCGTGACGCAGACCTACGAACAGGCCTGGGGAACGCTGCAGGTCTGGGCCGCTGGTCTCGACGGCAAGATCAGTGCCGACGAGCTGAAAAAAATTCAGGACTCGGTGGGCGGTACCTGGAGCGGAAGCCAGGGTGTTCGGGACTATCTGAAACAGATGAACGACAAAATCAACGCCGGGCAGGCCGATCAAGTCGTGCAGGAGGCCTTAAGAACTTTAGGCCAACAAGCCAACGACAAGAAGATGCAGGTGCTCAATTCGGTGGTGGCCTTTATGAAAAGCAACGGCGTTAGCTGGGATCAAATTCAGCAGACCCTGAGCGGTTGGGTGACCCAATCGTTGAAAATGAGCCCTCTGGATGTGTGGAACTCGCTGAAGTTCTAGGGGACTGCGCGCGGTCAGCCTTTTGCCAGGGCAATCAGTCCGGAGCGGGAGGAACAGCCGGTTTTTCGAAGCAGATTGGAAACGTGATTGGAGGCTGTCCTGGGAGAAAGCTCCAGGACGATGGCAATTTCTTTGTCGGTCTTTCCTTGGGAAACCAGAACCAGGATTTCTTTCTCCCGGGGAGACAAGCCGAAATCCTCGCTGATTTTTATGGCCCCTTGTCCTTCCTCCCCTTTTCCCTGACGCCGTTTCCAATCCATCAGAGACGTCAGTTTCGCCCGTAGTTCTTCGGCTACAAACGGTTTGGTCAGATAGTCGATGGCACCGTCCTGAAGGCGCTCCAGCCGCTCCTCGGGCGACGCCCTCGCGGTCAGAAACAGGAAAGGGATGGCGGAAAAGCTTGAGTGGCGACGGACGGCCTCAAAAAGTGCCACACCATCCACATTCGGCATCATGATATCGCTAAGGATGAGCTCAACCTGCGGATTCTGCTGCAGTACCTCCAGAGCAGCACCGCCATCGCCTGCCGTCAGCACCGTAAAGTCCTTTCTCAGAAGGAACTGTAGATAACTGCGCATTTCGGCCTGATCTTCGACCACAAGCAGGGAAGGCAGGCGTTCCTGCTTAAGGGCTTTGGCTGCCTTGGGAATCGGCCCACTCGCTTCCACCGGGTTCGATGCCGCTGAAAAGGGAACTCTCGCCACAAATCGCGAGCCCTTTCCAAGAACGCTGGAGGCTTCCAGATCGCCTCCGAGGTGCAAAGCGGCCTGGCGGGCAATGGAAAGACCGATGCCCGTTCCCTGGTAGTCCCCCCGTTCCTGTTCGTAAATCCTCTTGAAGCGTTGAAAGAGCTGGTGCATGCGCTCCGGGGCAATGCCGATGCCCGTATCAGAAACACTCAATATCAACTGCTCACCGGCCCGGGTCAATTCCACTGACACCGTTCCACCCGGCTCCGTGTATTTGAGGGCGTTGGACAGAAGGTTGAACACAATGGTCTGCCAGTCCTGGCTGTCCATCAGGACCAGCGATTCTTCGGGTTTCAGCAAGCAGTTCCACTCCAGCGAAATACCGGCTGTCAGGGCCGTTGAGGAGAAATCCTCCACATACCCGGAGGTGGTCTGGGCCAGATTAAGAACCCGCAACACTGGTTTTTCACCAGCCTCCAGTTTGGCGGCGTTGAGAAGGCTTTCGACCAGATGGAGAATCCGCTCGGCGTTGCCCTTCATCTTGGCGAAGACTTCGTCCTTGGGCTTGAGCTCTGCCCCGTAGTCGCCTTTCTGAATTCCCTGCAGGGGTCCCAGTAAAAGGGTCAGGGGGGTGCGCAGCTCATGAGAGATATTGGCAAAGAAATTGGTCTTGGCCTGGTCCAGTTCGGTCAGTCGAAGATTTCTGATCCGGAGCTCTTCGGCGTCACGCGTTCCCTGGCTATAACGTTGGGCTAGAACGTACGAAAGGGTGATGAGGAACGGAACCACTCCCAAGGGACCGATAAAGACCGAGATCACACCCGAATTGATGGATCCGATATCGATCAAGGCAGGGATGGCGGCCGATACCGTGCCGGCCAGCAGGATCCAGCCGAAACGGACCTTCTCGGCGATGGCTCGGCTGACCACGACAACGATCACCGCAATGACGGCGATCAAATAACCGTCCAGCAGCAAGGCAAGGCCGTAGAAGCTCTGAGGAGCAACCAGCCCCGTAACGGTCATCAAACCGCCAAGGGTAAAAAGGATGCGGGACACCCACTTCATCCGGTGACGGGGAAAAAACAGTCCTGTAAACCAAAGGTACAAAGCCGATAGCAGATACGCCGTGAACCACGAGGCACGGCGGATGAACTCGTCGGAAATGTGCGCCTCTGTCAGGAGAAACCCTTCGTTCATCACCAAGTGCCGCAACATAGCTGTGAGGCAGATCAGGCTGAAGGCCAGCAGGGCAAGGTCGCGGCGGGCGACGAAGTACAGCATCAGATGGTAGAGCACCATAATCAGCAGAATACCGGTAGGTAAGACTTCGTAGGCCGCATTGATTGCCCGCTGTTGAGAAACCGCAGGAGCGGTGCCCAGTGTCGGTGTGTAGGGGATTCCGCCGCCCCAACTGTCCCAGTGCGAAGTAACATGGAGGACGAGGGTCAGGGTTTTCCCGGACGAAAAGAAATAGTCGCGGGTCACCCCTGTGCCGCTCTCCGCGGCGGCAGTTTCGGATACCTGAAAACCGGTCTCGTATTCCGCGCCGTTGATCCAGAGCCGATAGGCCCGGTCGATTTCCCGCAGCCGGAGGCCCAGCGGCGGACCGTCTTCCGGCAGCAGAATCTGCAGCCGGTATGAGGCCTCGCCATTGGCCGGGAATTTTTCCTCTCCCGGTGCCAACAGCGACCAACGGGATGGAACGGCAATCGACGCAGGTGTCTGGTCGGGATCATCGGGATCAATCAGCGAGTCCCACCAGAAATCCCAGTCTCCCCGCAATTCGATGAGAGCAGTCTTATTCCAGTCCCAGTCCCGCAGGTCGAGAACCCCGGCCCTCGCTTGAGGAGGCAACGAAGTTTCTGAATTCGCGCAAGCCATGATGAAAGGCAAAGCAAGCAGGCTCAAAAGAAACTTCCGCAATCTCACGTTCATTCCTCGAGAATACCCCAATTTCTCCTTCCGTTGAAGCTCAAAGAAGAGCGAATGAGTAAAATTACCTATCGTTTCTGAGTAGTTCTACGGATGGTCA
>JAIFLN010000110.1 GCA_020049045.1 Spirochaetota bacterium
ACCCTCACCTGGGCCCGACGCTTCGCCATACCCCCGGTTGCCGTGACCGAGGTGCTCTACCACCACCCTGACCGGCAGGAACTGCAGGACGTGGTAACCTGCATCCGCCATGGGGTACGCCTGGCCGATGCCGGCACTCTGATCCGGCCCAACGCCGAGCACGCTCTCAAATCCTCTGCTGAATTTTCACAGTTGTATGCCGATCACCCCGAGTGGGTCAGCCGCACTCTTGAGATTGGTGAGCAATGTCACTTTTCGCTGGCCGAAATCGAGTACCGCTACCCTGAAGAGGGGGTACCTGCTGGCTTCACCACGGCGCAATGGCTTCGAAAACTCACCTGGCAGGGTGCCGACAAGCGATACGCCAAGCGGGTTCCCGGGGCTGTGGTTGCCCAGCTCGAAAAAGAACTCGCACTCATCGAAGAGCTGAAATACTCGGGGTATTTCCTGACAATGTGGGAAATTGTCGAGGTCTGCAAAGAAAAGGACATCCTCTGTCAGGGCCGCGGCTCAGCCGCCAACTCGGCGGTGTGCTTCTGTTTGGGCATCACAGCCATCGATCCGGTGAGCATGAAGCTGCTGTTCGAACGGTTTCTTTCGAAGGAACGGGCCGAGCCGCCAGACATCGACCTCGACATCGAACACCACCGCCGCGAAGAGGTGATCCAGCATATGTACACCCGCTACGGGCGTCACCGGGCGGCCATGGTGGCCAATGTGGTCCGTTACCGCAGCCGTTCATCCCTCAGAGAGGTTGGCAAGGTGATGGACCTCTCGGAAGAAAAACTGACCTCTTTGGCCGCCCAGCTCGAGGGCTTTCCCCGTCATCTGTCCATCCATCCCGGGGGCTTCCTGCTTGGCAGCGAAGCCCTGTCACGCATTGTTCCCGTTGAAAATGCCACCATGGAGGGCCGCACGGTCATCCAGTGGGATAAAACCGATGTCGAGATGACCCACCTTGATTACGCGTTCCACCTTCTCAAGCAGCACCAAGGTCTGGAGCTTTCCATGGCCACCCTCCCCAAAAAAGACAAAGCAACGTTTGATTTGATCTGCCGGGCCGATACAGTCGGTGTCTTTCAGATCGAAAGCCGCGCCCAGATGTCGATGCTGCCCCGGCTCAAGCCCCGTACCTACTATGACCTGGTGATTGAAATCAGCCTGGTCCGGCCCGGTCCCATCACCGGGGGCATGGTTCATCCTTACTTACGCCGACGCTCAGGGCTAGAGCCTGTCGTTTTTGCCCATCCCAGCCTTGAACCAGTATTGGCAAAAACCCTGGGAATTCCCCTGTTTCAAGAGCAGGTGATGAAGCTTGCCATGGTGGCAGCAGACTATACCCCGGGTGAAGCCGATCAGCTCCGGCGTGATATGGCGGCCTGGAAACAATCGGGCCGCATCGAGCAGCACCGTGAACGTCTGGTAAGCCGTATGGTCACCAAGGGAATCGAAGAGGAATTCGCCATGCGGGTCTTCGACCAAATCCGAGGCTTCGGCGAATATGGCTTTCCCGAAAGCCACGCCGCCAGCTTTGCCCTCATTGCTTACGCCACTGCCTATCTGAAGTGCCACCACCCCGATGCTTTCTCCTGCGCCTTGCTCAACGCCTGGCCCATGGGCTTCTATTCACCTATGACCGTTGTCGAAGACGCTAAGCGACACGGAGTCAGCATTCTGCCGGTGAACCTACAACACAGCGCTTGGGACTGCACCCTGGAAACCAAGCCCGGCTCTTCGTTTCAAGCCATCCGTATGGGGCTTCGCTACATCCGTGGTCTGGTAAGGGCCGAGGCGGAACGGGTTCTGGCCCTTAGAAAACCGGGTGGCCCAAGCACTCTAGCCGACTGGAAAACACAAAGCCGAGTATCAACCGAAACGTGGGAAAAGCTTGCTGTCAGCGGAGCCCTCGAATGTTTCGGCTTCCATCGCCGTACGGCCCTGTGGCAGATTCTCGACCCGGGAGAGCCCGACCCACTGCCCTTAGAACACCGTTACGCCGAAGAATTTGCCGAACCTTCGGCCCACCAGAGTGTCGTCTGGGATTATGAGTCCCAGGGGCATAGCCCCCGGGAACATCTTCTCAAACAGTACCGCCCACGGTTGTTTGAAGGCGGCTACAAGGCAGCGGTGGAAGTCGCAGTCATGAATCATGGCCACAGTGTCCAGTACGCGGGTATGGTTATCTGCCGCCAACGGCCCCACAACGCCAAGGGAGTATTGTTTCTCACCCTCGAAGATGAAACAGGCATGGTCAATGTCGTGGTCTGGAAGAACATTTGGGAACGGTTCCGCAAAGTTATCCTCACCTCGTCTTTTCTGGGAGTGGCGGGTAAACTGCAAATCGAAGAAACCGTTGTCCACCTGGTTGCCGACCGTTTCTGGTGTCCCGAAGGGTTTCTCAGCACCTCAGAAATACCCCACCGCAGCCACGACTTTCATTAACGGAAAAGCACCTATCAGAAAATACCGACACGGACTCCTGTGGAAAACACCCAGACCGACTCGGCCTGAACATCCGAACTGATAAACCAGACGGTAGCTTCGTTGTACCAGGAGTACGACTTGAAAAAAGTCAGGTTGCTCATGACGGCCTTGAAGGTTTCCCACTGAAACACCACCCCGCCCAACATTACCGGTGCCGTCGAGCCGAAGTCCAGAAAGTTGGCATTCATCGAAAACTGCGAAAAATTGGCACCAATACCGAACGACGTGGAAAGCCAAGCCCAGTCGGGTCCGAAGAAGAACCCTGCGGGAAGCTGGGCAATGCTGGCGATCAGTTTTCCACCCGCAACGGTTCCCCAGAAACGTCCAAACGGAGTCTGCCCCAGTTGAGCCTGGAGCTTGACTGCGTCTTGGAAGAACGTCAGTCCCAGCCCGACTTCCCAGGTTGTTGCACCGCCGAAGTGACCATCGAGATACATCCCTTGAATGAACGTTGGTACTTGGTAACCAGCTTTATCACCTTGGCGGACAGCCACCTCGACGGCACTGACTTCACCGTCGCCTTCCGTGAATCCCGCAAGCTCCAGGGTTCCGTTAAAGCGGCCATTCTCAATAGGAGTCAGTAGTTGCAATGTCGGTGGAGTCTGTGACACGGTCACCAGCATACGTTGAATGGCCACGCTGCCGTCTTGAAACTTCACCCGGAACAGTAGCGGCTGAGGTCCATCGGGAAGATTCAGAGTCTCCAAACGGAATTTCCAATCCTCGGTACCTTGAGCCGGGCTGAAGGTTTTCCCGTTATCAAGAGAACCTTCCACCACGCTGATGCGGTGCAGCTCCTGAGGCAGGGCATTCCACCCAGCCAGGCCTGAAATGAACGGCCGTTGGGTCACATAGGATCCACTGTGGTGGCTGGTGATCTTGATCCAAGGTCCCAGCGGATCAAAGCTGATCCTTCTCTGCTCGCTAGTCAGAGTAACCGCTTCTGACACCTGCACAGAAACCACCAGGCTGTGGTCGCCCTTTTCCATCTGGCTTCCATCAAGCACCACCTGAAAAAATCCCTGCGGATTGACATCAACGACCACTTTGATTTTTCCATCAAGGTTGACCAAGGCCTTTTCAACCAACGTTTTGCTGGTGACCTTGCCTTCCAGCAGGAAAGAGCCGAAAAGGCTCTCCCCAGACTGGGGATACAGGATCTCAACCTTGTCCGCACTCGAGCCTTCTATCCGGACATTGCGGGCAACATAAGTTGCATTGCCCGCAGCATCCTTGGCTTCCAGCCGCAGATTGTACCAGCCCGGGGTAAGGGGACCAATGTTCCAGTTGGTGTTGAAGGTTGGGGTGACAGGAAGATCCAGCTGAAGCACAGCGGTGCCGGTGGGCCCTTTACCGGAATCAACCGGACCCTCAATGGTTCTCAACTCGGCATGCAAAGCCAACATTTTGATGTTGTCAGAAGAACGTCCTTGCAGGTCGAGCAGATCGAGAACGGGCTGGCCATCGCTCGGAGTGGTCAGAATCAGCGTAGGTGCCGTATTGTCGAGGTTGACCAGCGTGGTGTGAAGACCCACGGTACCGTACTTGTCGGTGGATCGGACCATCACCAAGTAGGTTCCATCTTTGAGTGTCTTGCTATCGAACCGCCATTCCCATTCCTGGCGCTGCGAGGGGAGAAACGATTTGACTTCCAGCAGGTTGGAATTGGCGAGAATCTCTTCCTTGAGCTTCAATTCAGCCCTGTTCCAAGTCAGCCCGTTGTCGAGGGAGACCTGAACGGTTTGAAGGCCGTTGCGGTCCATACTGGCTCCCACCAGGCCGATTGTTCCCGAGACAGTTTTGTCAATTTCCGGTGTAAAGAGAATCGCTGAGGGGGCTTCCAGGGAAACTTTGAACACGGACCGGAAGATGTCGCCTTTCACCCCGTAAATGTCCTCGGCCTGGACTTCTACCGTATGTTCGTTGTCGGTCAGACTAGCAAGAGCGACGGGAATTTGAAAACTGGAGACTCCTTCCAGCCGCAACCAAGGTCCTTGATCGATCCGCCACGAAAGGGCTTTGACTCCATCGTCGTCAAAAGCCATGCCGCTCAGGGAAAAGTCGGCACGAACAACTTCGCCTTCCGCTGGTGTCTGGATCTGAACCGTCGGTTTGTCGGCTTCTTGGTCGACAGGCAATATCATCGGTCTGACTGCCGTGTTTCCAGCGGTGTCTGAACTGCGGATCCAGATTTGCTCGGGAATTTTCGTATACGAGGCAAAGTCAAGGTCGAAGGCAAAAAGACCTAAACCGTTGACAGGTTGGTAGCGCTTACCGTCATCACTGAACTCGATAAGGTCAATAGGATTTAAATCTGTTGCGAGAGCAATGATGGTCGTCAGGCCATTAATTCTCATGGTTTCAGGTGGGGCCACCAACGTCCATTCAGGAGCAGTTGAATCCTTGGTGACAACACGGGTTTCGGTACTCACATGTCCGCCGTTGTCGGCCGCCCGCAACATCAGCCGTGTCAGTCCATCGGGTCCTGTCGCCGGCACCTTGGTATCAAACACTCCGTTCTTTGCGGCCAACGGCTGCCAGCTGGTTCCCCCGTCGACTGAAAGATCAAGGCTGGCCACTCCCGAAGGGTCGGTGACCTTACCGGAAACAGAAATGGTGTCCCGGATCCACTCGGCGTTCAGCGGCACCTCCCAATCGAGAACGGGTCCAGAAACATCGGCAAAAAGGCTCATAGGAGGTGCTGTGAAGGTTTCGTTGTCAATTGTTGTGATGGAGAGAGTGAAGGGACCAAAGAGACCTTCTTCCTTGGCATCAACGGTAATGACGGTTCCGTCCAACTTGGCGGAAAGAGCCGGTATGGGAGGCGTCAGCGTCAGAGTCTTGACAGGACGTCCGCGGAAGGTCCCTTTCAGCGGTGATCCTGGTACCGTGTTGAACCGGCCCGAGGAATCGAGAAGACTGTCAATGAAGAACAAGCCCTCTCTATCGTCAATGGCGTCAGCTTCTTTCAACCAGACCTTATGGAACAAGGTGCGGCCTTCGATCTTTTGTCCCAAGGAGTCCTCACCGCGAACCACGACTCCGATGCGTGAGTAGGGCAAAGAGTCGGGAACAGGAACGTCGAAAGACCAAACACCGTCACCATTTTTCTTTGCCTCCAACGGTTGGAAGGGGCCATTCCAAGGGTCAGGAAGCGTGAGGTCAGCAAAACGGATTTCCAGCTTGCGCCAAGAGTTGATCGATGGAACCCTTCCCTGGATTCGGCTGTCTTTCGAGACCACCATCGGGGCACCCAGATCAAAACTGGTGAATTCCACCGGTCCCGAGGGCGTGGTGGAAATGAACTCGGTAACCGCGGGAACGCCTTCTTTTCCGGCAGCGTTCACCGGAGTGACCGTCAGCTTATGGGGACCGATGGAAGGGACTCCCACATCGATCAGAAACACTCCCACAGGGGGCTTAGCCGGGTCAGGAACAACAACTTTTTTCTCACCCGAGTCCAGTTGGGAAATCCATGAGACCACGCCGCGGCTGTCGCCTATCCATCCGCTGGCACTCACATAGCCGCTGAGTACCGGCTTCTCAGGCTGCGCCAAGAACCGGGCCTGGGGCAGTTCCGAAGCAGCATCAAACGGCAAGGTGAAGTTGACTGTCGCCGTTTCCTTGCCCTCTCCCGTGGCAGTGAGGGAGACAGATCGGCTCTTGAGGGTGGAGACATTGGTCTCAAAAGAAAAATATCCCGCTTCCGTCAATTTCAGCGCAAGGTCAGCGACAGCCTCACCCTTGGAGGAAAGTTGAGGCATCGAAGTGAAGCCAGTTACCCTTCCGATCACCGGGACAATCCCGTTCAGCTCCTTGGTGTCCGCTTTAGGAAAGAGAATTTGGATTTCCGGCTTTGGAGCCTCCGCCGGTGGCGGTGGCGGTATGGGTATGGTGAAATTCTGTTCGGTGACATTTCCTGCCCAGTCGACAACACGGAACATCAATTGAGAACCACCGGCTGTCTCAGCATCGAGAGGGAGAACAAAGGGACGGTCAAGGGGCAGAGGCAGGGTCTTCTTGGCAATGACCACCTCTGCTTTCTGAAGAGCCTCATCTTTCAGCCGCCCAACAGCGTAAACCACGCCCTGGGCTCCCGCAGTGAGGGCAGGCAAAGTCAGGTCGATGGTAGGTCCCTGGGTATCACGACGGACAACCGTCAAAACAGTACCTGTCCGGCCGGCTGTATCTGTAGCTCGGATCAGCAGGTTGACCATATTATCAGGCCCGGGGAGAGTAAATTGCCGTGTGAAAGGCCCACCTTGGCCGCCAGGCGGGTCAAGTTGCTGCCAGGTTTTTCCATTGTCGATGGACCATTCGAGCTTGGCCAAACCGTTGATGTCCGAAACCTGGCCGTCGATCCGCAGATTTTCTTTGACCCAAGCACCAAGCAAAGGAAACGAAAGGCCGATCGCCGGTGCGGCGGTATCTCCCATCAAAGTTCCCAGTTCGGTATCAAAAATGCGGCCTTTGTCCGTGATGACCCTCAGAATCACACCTTCGAACTGACCATCTTTCAGTGCCTTGATAAGGACATACTGGTCTTCATGGGTGACTTGCATCACGGAAGTTGGAACCGTTCCCTTGGCAGTCACAAGGTCCGCCGAGCGGATTTTGCCTCCGGAAAAGTACCCTCGAAGCGGGGTTTCGGGTGTCAGCACCAACGGTTTAGCGCCCATACGGGGATCGGCGAACGCCATGCCCTCAGGCCCCTGAGGCTTGGCAAGATTGGTAATGTCGAGCCACGAACGGATGGTCGTGGTTTGGTCATACAAATCGGTGGCAGTGATCTGGAGCGTTACCGTACCAAAGGGAGGGTCTTCGGGAAGAGTAAACTCAAAGGGAAGACTGGCTGCTTTGGTGCTGCCGGAAACGGCCAGAGGATACACCTTGCCTCCCAGTGTATAGGTGACCGACTTTTGGGGATTAGGCCAGGTCAGGGTTCCTTTGATTTGGGTTTTCTTGTCGGGACTGACGGCTATTCCAGGCCGAAAAGGAATCTCCTGATCGGCTGTCCGCAATGTTTCGATACGAATGGACGGTGGCTCAAGAACCGCCGTAAACCCAAGGGTTACCGGGTTGCCCAGCTTGTTGTTGGCGTCGACGGGAATGAGCACAAGCTTGTTCTGTCCAGTAATCAGTCCAGGAACCGCGAAGTCGAACGATTCCCCCACACTCTCACGCACCGCCGGGGCCCCGTTGAGACTCCAGAGAATCTCCGAGGGACCATCGGTGGCCTTCAAGCTGCCCACGAGACGGAGCGGGGCCTTCACCTGAGTTTTGTCGAGAGCCGACGCCAGAAGGATTTCCGGCAAGTCGGTGTCTCCGTTCAGACGCGCCTGGAAAACGGCGCGACCCACTTTTCCCGCTGTGTCGACGGCTTCAAAGATCACGGGAATCGTTGTGCTCCCCTTGGTGGGCAATTCTAAGTCAACGAAGTGAAAGGGATTGCCCGGTACAACAGCCAGCGAGACCGGGGCACCCTTTTCTCCCACCCTGGCTGTCAGACTCCGGATTCCCAAGGCCTTTTCAACCCGCAGGGCAAAGCGGACTTTGCCATGCAAACCTTTTGTGGGTGCGGGAGAGAGCACTTCGATCTGCGGGACAGTGTTGTCGACAAACAACAAGACCGCCTGCCGGAAAGAAGACCCTTGCAGGTCAGTTCCTTGAAACCAGACGACGATGGGTCCATCGGCAAAACGCCGGGTGTCAAGCGTTGTACTGAAACTCCGCTGGGTAGCCTTGGGGTCTCCCTGCAGCGTGAGCGGAACAACCGTCTTGCCACTGTCGAGGCTCAGGTTCAGACTTTGCAGTCCGTTGCCGTCAACCAGGGTTCCTTCGATAGGAATGACCCCCTGAACCCGGTCACCTGATTTTTGCGAAACGAGCGTGAACTGCGGAAGGTTCTGATCGAGATGAAACGACACCGATGAATCGGGTCCGGTCACACCATTGATATCGGTGCCGCGGACGTTGATTTTGTGAAGGCCGTCGGGCAGTCCGGTAGAATTGAAATAGAAGGACCAAAAGGCCTTCCCTTGGGCAGGAATCCATTCTCCGCCGTTCAACGAGACTTCAACCTTGTCCATTCCCTTGGGCGCACTGGCCACACCGACAATATTCTGACTGCCTCCCACTCTCATACCTGGGGACGGGTTGGCGATGGTGATCAAGGGGTTGTCGGAAGCCGGGTCGTAGTAAAAGTTGAACGGACCGGCAAACGAGACATTGCCGGCCGCGTCCTTGGTCCGAACGAGAATGTTGTACTGTCCGGGAGCCAAATTGGACAAATCGACACTCTGACTGAAATTGTCCTTTCCTTTGGCTGTTTGAAAGTCTTTTTCCTGAGTCCCCTTGGCCCCCACCGAAAGGGGCATAAAACAGAGAAACACAAGAATGAGAAAAGAAACCCGGACCTTCATATCAGTGACAGCCTTTGCAACAAAACCATTTTGTAAATTAGATCCAATATATCCACTATCAAATTTGTTTCAACGGCACACCCAAATTTAAAACAGACGTATGCTATAATTTCGGTCATGGGCTACCAAATCTTCAGCGGATATCACCTGGAAACCCTGGTGGAAGCCCATTTCAGCCTGTTCCAGACACCGTTTTTTGGTCCCCAGCCCCTCGTTGTGCTTCAAAATCAAAGCCTTGCCCAATGGTTGAAGCTGCTGTTGGCCCGCAGACTCGGAGGGTACGCCACCGGTGATTTCCTCTTTCAGGATGAGGCGCTGCGTCGGCTTCTCAAGAATACCCGTTCTGCACCCGACAAAATTCTCTTCCTGGATGAGTTGAAATTTTCTCTCTACCGACATTTGTCAGTGGTGCTGACACCTCCCTTTGATCCAGTCTTTGCGCCCCTGATCGGACAGAAAACTCCCGATCCTCTCAGGGTATTTGAACTGTCGGACCACATCGCCGGGGTTTTTCACAACTATTCCATGAACAGCGCTCTTTGGCCGTCGGCCTTGGCCACGGGTAAAATGCCTGCCGAATGTGCTGCCGATTTGCCAGCTTTTGCCTGGCAATCGAAGTTGTGGCAGGAACTCTTAACCGGTAGTCACGGTACCTTGGCAGGCGTTGTCATGGATCAACTGACACAAAACCCGCCGGTTTCTACGGCCCCGCCGCCGCGCATGGTTCTCATCGGATCGGCGTTTCTCAGCCGGCGGGCCGCCGCCTTCCTCAGGGCCTGGGCTGAAGCTGGTCTGGTCGATGTTGTGCAGCTGCTGCTGTTACCGGCACCGCCTCAAGTCCACGGGTGGCCCGATCGGCGGCCTTGGTCGTCCTGGGGTGCCTTTGGCAAGGCATTTCTCGAAGCCTTTCCCCCTTTACCCGAGACAGAACTCCCCCCGCTGAAGTCTTCGCCTACGGCGCTCCAGACTCTCCAGGATGCTCTGGTCAGAGGCCAATCGTTCCCAAAGACCCTGCCGGACAACACTCTCGAAATTGTTTCGGCACCCCATCCGCTGCGCGAACTTGAAATTCTGAGGGACCGCTTGTTGGCTGCCCTGCAGGAAGACCCCACCCTGGAAGTTCACGAGATTGCGGTGCTGGCCCCCGATATCAAACTGTATGCCCCTTTCTTTGAAGCGGCGTTCTGTTCGGATGACCCGGGGCGAAACCTTCATTATCATGTGATCGATCTGGATCTGGGCCGGGAAAATTCCTGGTTCCGATCGCTTGACGCCCTGCTATCGCTGGTTTCCGGTACCATCGACAGGCCGACTCTGTTTGCCCTGATTGACGATGTGGACAAGGAGCTTTGGCTCGACTACACCGAAATCGTCTCCGCCTGGCGGGAAGAATCAGGCACTTCCAAAGGGCCGCAATCCTGGACGGCCAGCTGGGACCGGCTGTTTGAGGGGTGGTTTCAACCCGGCTTTGATGTCGCACCAACGGCATTCCGGTCCTTGGGACGCTTTCATCAACTGGTCAGCGACCTGCGTTTACGCAACCGTGAAACCCATCAAGCACGAAGTTTCGGTCTCTGGATCCGGTTTCTCGATGAACTCGCTGCAACATTTCTACCCGAGGGCGACACTGCTGCCATCCTCTCGGGTCGGTTGAGAGCGCTGGTTCAGGAGGCTGGCGGAGCCGATGTAGAGCTGCCGTGGATGGGTTTTCGCGCGTTTGTGCAAGATCAGATCGCTCACTTTCCAGGTCGCAAAGGTCAGCTGTTAACTGAGGGGCTACACTGCTCTTCCCTGCGCCCGCTGCGGGCCATCCCGTTCCGGGTGATTGCTGTCCTGGGCCTCGACGAGGGTCAGTTTCCCCGCAAAACCCCAATGCCGAGCTTCGACCTTCGTCGTTTTGAGCCCGACCAGGACAGGGTATCGGCTCTTGCTCTGGACCGATACAGTTTCTGGGAAACTCTGATGGCGGCGCAGTCGCGGCTGTACCTTTCCTACCACGGAAGAAGCGCCACCGATGGCAGTCTGCGCCCACCCTCACCGGTTTTGTCCGATCTGCTGGATTACCTGGAAGAGAACGGAACACCCTGGCCGGTTGTCCAGGCGTCCGTCAAAGACTTTTCGGTTTTGCCCGACAGCGGTCCGACGTGGTCGCCTCGAACCTGGCGAAGAGCCATGGCTTTGACTGCACCTTCTCGTATCCCGCAAGAGATTCCACGCCCCCTGCAGACAACGGAGGATTTGTTCCCCGAAGTTCGATCCAACGAAGTGATCCAGATGTTCACAGCACCGGCAAAGTTCCATCTTCGGCGTGTCAGGCAGGTGGGGTTGCGTGATGAGGACAGCCGCAGTGTCGATGAAGAGGAACCTTGGTCGCTGTCCTTTTTTGACCGGCAGGGTTGGCTTCAGGAGCGGCTTCGGTTGCGGCTGGGTGGCCATGAGATTACCGAAACCGTTGACCAGTTTCTGAAAAGAATGACCATCACGGGCCGCATCCGTGAGGGGGTATTTGCCGAACGGGACCGTCGGAGTCTGGAAAACCAAACAGTTCTCGTGGAAGCCTGGGCCGAAGAACTGAACAATCTGGGATGGTCTGCTCAGCAGGTCAGAGCTCCCCGGAGAACCCTTTGGGCAGGGTTGCCCTGGGCAACCGAACCGGACGACCGATTGGGTTGCGGCAGCGATATTTTGCTCCCGAGATTCCTTTGGGCCGAAAAAATCAACACCCGCACCCTGGTTGACACTGCGCTGCGCGTGCTGCAAGACCCTGCACCCCAGGCCTTTCTAGCAACCTTGAATCCCTCAGGAGAACGCAAAAACTGGTCGTGGAGTCCTGATGCGGACCAGACGGAACAGTTGATCAGGCAGGCCGAACAGTATTGGCGGGAAGGAACACTGCGGCCCTTGCCGTTCTACCCCGATTATCTTGAAGCCCTTGCTAAGAGACGCAAGGATGATCCGCAGGAACTATGGCCAGTTTCCGTCGAAGGAGCCTGGCGATCAGCAAAGAAGAACGATTTCTCATCGTCGGAAAACACTCTGGCCCATTGTCCCTATGCTCAACTGGCCTTTCCTGACGACCCTGACTGGAACCTTTTGGCCGCCGATACAACAAGATGGTGGGACATGTTGTTCCAGCCCCTTTTGGAGGCTTGGAAATGAGCCTGACCTGGATCGAGGCTTCCGCCGGCACCGGTAAAACGTACACGCTGGTCCAAAAGGTACTGGAACTGGTAGGTCGTGGATTGCCAGTCGACAAGATTCTTCTGGTTACCTTTACCGAAAAAGCTACGGCTGAGCTGAAAACCCGCATTCGGCAGGGACTCCGGGAAGCCTGGAAAAAAACCTCCGACCCCCTGTTGGCCCAGGCCCTTGAAGACATCCCTTCGCTGTCCATCACCACCATCCATGGATTCTGCCGGGCACTTCTGACTCAGTTCCCCCTGGAGTCAGGGATTTCTTTCGAACCGGAGATGGTCGATCAGGGGCGACAGTGGCGCCGCCTTCTCCGTGACGAACTGAGGCTGCGGCTCACCACTCTTGAAGCCAACCTCCTGGCTTGGGCAGGGCTGGAGGACGAGGAGGCACTGATAGCCCTCGCAAAGGAAGCACTGAACCGCAATGTGTTTTCTCTGCCGTTGGCTCACCCCGATGCAGGCGAGCTGCGGACATTCACCGACTGCCGAATTCCTCTGGAAAACGGCACAGGACCGCTTTGGCAAGCGCTCTCCGACGTGGATCTGGAACTTCCCGAGGACTCAGGGGAGGGTCTAGGCAGTGCGGTAATTGCCCGTTTTCTCCACGCCAGCTTCCACAAAAGGCCCTACCGAGCTGTTCAGAAGCTGCTGGCCGCTCGGAATTTCCGCGACCTGTACCGGCTTCTCGACTCAGAAACCTTGGAGTTGCTGGGCAAATGGAAGGAAGGGACCAATATTTGGAAAAAGAATGTCACCGAGGCGATTCCGGCCAAGTTGGAAGCACTACGAGCGGTGGCAGGAGCCTTTTGCCAGGCTGCCCAACATTTGGTTTCTGCGCTTCCACCCGGAATCAGTCTCTCTGCCTTTCTGTCAGGAACGGCCCGGTACCAAGTATTGAACGATCTGTGTCTGCCTGTGCTGGAGCGCCGCTCCACCCGTGAGCTGACCTTTCACGATCTGATTGACCGGGTGAGGAATTTGGTGAACAGCGAGGCCGGGTCCAGCCTAAAGGCAGGAGCCTCTACCCGCTGGAAAGCTGTGCTCATCGATGAGTTCCAAGATACTGACCAGGAACAATGGGAGATTTTCCGCGCCTTGTTTGCCGATGATCAGCACGATCTGGTTCTTGTAGGCGACCCTAAACAGTCCATTTACCGATTTCGAGGAGCCGATCTGGCTGTCTACCGGGCCGTTGGCAGGGAACTGCAGTCTCGGGGTGCCCAGCAACTGATCCTCGAGGAAAATTTTCGTTCCACCGCTCCCATGATCGCCGCGGTAAACCAGCTGTTTAGTCCGAAGGTTGCGCCCTGGGACCATCCAGACGACTTTCACCCCTCCCTCAAGGGTGCCAAGTCCGTAGGAGAGCTGGTACGTCGGGAAAACGGTGTTTTTACCCCGGTGGCACCGCTGGCGGTGTTTCAGTCAGCCGATGAGCAGACCTGGCATCGTCACCTGGTCAAAACCGTGCTGGAGCTTCTCGATGGCAGCTATTTTCTCCAAACTCAGGACCAGTGCCTGCCGCTGCTGCCGGGAGATTTTCTGATCTTGGTCCGCAAAAAACACCAAGCCTGGAGCCTCTTCCGCCTTCTCACCTCCAAAGGAATCCCCGCCACGGTCGGCGGATCGGGAGGGTTGCTGCACTGTCGCGAAGCCCAGGAAATCCTGCTGTTTCTCAAAGCGCTTGAGTCACCCCGTTCTGTATCGGCCGCACAGGCATTGGGTTGGACCCGCCTGTTTTCCGGGGCATCGGCAGACGATCTGGCGCCGGCACTCGAAGAGGCTCAGCACGACCGTCACCGCGGTGCTTTATTGAGAGCCTTCCGCCGGGTTCTCGCTTCACTCGAACCGGGAACCCTCGATGGTGGAGGGCTGGAACGGTTGTTGGCGCTTCCCGGAGGTTCGCGAATTGTCACCAATGCCGAGCACGTTCTGGAACTGGTGCAGGAGCGTTACCACCAGGGAGAAGTTCCCCCGAACCAACTGGCCTTAAGCCTCGAGACCTGGATACAAAGCGGTCTGCAGGAGGACGAAGTCGATTTGCGGCGCGACGGTGAGGACCAGACACTTCGGATTATGACCATCCATGCCGCCAAGGGGCTGGAAGCTCCCGTCGTACTCCACGGCCGTCCCTCCGACCCCAAGAAAGACAAGCTTCCCTGGGTGATCGGCTCAGAAGGTGCCGATTTTCTCCTAACCGAGGAAAGCCAAAGCCAGGAAGCCCGCAATCAAGCCGCAGAAGAACTCCGTCTGCAGTACGTTGCTCAGACGAGAGCGGTAACCCATCAGATGTTCATAAGCCCTGCCGCCGAAGGGGCCTCGCCTGTGCCTAACCTGTCCTTTGAAGACTGGTACAACTTGGTCCCTTGGACTGGGCCTGAGGAAAAGCTGCCAAGGGTACCAGTATTGGGATCTGCGATCGAAGGTCTGGCAAACCGCCATCCCTGGGTGGAGAGCCACTCAGGCCTTTGGAAACGGGCTTCCAAAGAAGAGGAAGCTCCCACTGCCTGGGACAGACCCCGGGTTGCACGGGACGACGAGGCTCAGAGCGGGAGTGAACTTCTCTTGGAAAGCTTGGCCGAAACGCTTCCAGCCGGGGCGGCCTTCGGTGACCTGGTTCACGATATCCTTGAGGAAGCGGATTTCACCAGCGCGGATTCTTTGGCAGTGGTCGCCGAGCAACACTGTCAGCGCCGAAGGGCAGCCTTCCAAAACCGCGATCTGACCAAACCACTGACCGCCTGGCTGAGCCGGGTTCTTTCAGAACCCCTCTTTCTCGGCAAAGAAACTCCCCCTGTCGTGTTTTCCAACCTAGCAGGAGACCAGACACGACGAGAACTCGAATTCCACCTTCCCTTTGGAATCGACACACAACATACGATTGACTGGGGGGATCACTCGCTGACGGTGCATCCCGGCTACCTGACTGGAAGGATCGACCTGCTGTTCCTGTGGCATGGAAAGCTGTTCCTGGCTGACTGGAAGACCAACAGGCTCAGCCCGGAGCAGGAACTCGATGAAGTGATGAGGGAGGCTGGGTACGATCTGCAGGCTCAGTGGTACTGGGAAGCCCTGACCAGATTATGCCTTCTCCAGAACGAACCGTGCGAACCCGGTGGAGTTCTCTATGTTTTTCTCAGGGGAGCGGGCGACAAACCACGGGGCGTGTTTCTCAGCCCTGAAGACCTTTCAATTTCGACGTTGCGAACAGTCTTCCGCCAAGAGGTCAACCATGCCTGAACTCTGGAACTCACCGTTGCCGTGGGCACCCCACCAACGGGCACTTGCCCGGTGGGCTGCGGAACGCTGGGGTTGGAAGGCGGGGTCTGGCGATTGGCCGTCGGCGCTGGCACTGCTGGTCTGTGCCGAGGATGAGGGTCATACCGCCCTCAACTGGAGACGAGCCAGTGAAATCTGGAACCGCCGGTTTGCCACCGAAGAAATTCTCCCCCCCTTTGACCTCCCCGAACCGGAACAATGGCCGGATGAGTTGTTCTCTCAAGGGTGGTTGGTCCTACGGGGACAGACCTCTCCACTGATCCAGACAGCGCGCTCGGCAGCGCTGGAAGCCCGGCTCTTGAAGAGACTGTTGGTTTTGGTCCAGGCCGGACAGACTCACCCCACAGCCGGCCAAGGCCAGGAGGCGGCTGTGGAGCGGGCTGGAAAAACCCAGCTTATGCTGTTGGCCGGTGGGCCGGGAACGGGAAAAACCACAACTCTCAAACGTCTGACGGCTGCCTGGGTCCATGTCCGACCCGGACTAAGGGTCGTCATCGCGGCACCCACGGGAAGGGCGGCTGCTCGTGCCCGGGAGAGCTTTGCTGACGAGCCCTTGGTTCCTGCCTGCCTGACTCTGCACCATCTTCTGGGTCTGCGACCCGGTTTGGGTGATCCTTGGCATGGTCCGAAACGTCCGCTTCCTTTCGATCTGGTCATTGTCGATGAAGCCTCAATGCTCGATCTCCGAACGGCAGTTTTTCTGGTGGAAGCCCTGGCCCCTGGCGCTGCGCTGGTTTTAGTGGGCGATCCTGGCCAACTGCCCAGTGTTGAAGCCGGTGCCGTTCTTTCTGATCTGCTCAGGCATCCCTCTTTTCAGAGTTCTACTGTGTATCTCCAAGAACGTTTCCGTCTGGCGGTTGAGAGCCAGACCTTGTCCAGAGTTTTCGACCTGCTGCAAAAAGCCTGCACGGATCCTCAAGCCGTGGTGGAAGAGCTGCTAACTCTGGGGGATGGCAGGGCGCACGATTTTCGCTGGGAAGTAACCGCACCGGGAGAGGATCCCGGCCCCAAAGCTTTGGCAGCCTGGGGCACGCCAGCCGCTTTGAATCTGAATTCCTTGAACCAGCGCATTCTTTTGTCACCAGTACACAAAGGATCAGGCGGTACCGAGACTCTCGGCGGTCTCATCGACAAAAAACTGGGTCGTCTGCCGGGAACTGTTGCAGAGGGGTTGCCGTGGATGATTGAGCGGAATCTTCCCCACCTGGACCTGCATAACGGCGACCGCGGGCTGGTGGTGCGCCACGAAGGACGGCTTTGGTTTCAGAATCCCGATGACCCAACGCACTTGCGCCCCTTCTCCCTGGTCGCCGAAGACGGCCGCTCTGCCTGGGCCGTGACGGTCCACAAAAGCCAGGGAAGCGAATATGAACGGGTTATCTTGGTACTGCCTCCCAGAGATTCTCCCGGGATGATTCGCGAGCTGATCTACACAGGCCTGACCCGCGCACGATCACAAGCGGTTCTCGTCGGCTCGGTGGCAAGCCTGACCCTTGCGCTGTCGCGGCCCGCCGAGCGTCAATCAGGAATGACCACCCTCGACAACACCGAGTTCACCGTGTCGTGACCCGTAGGCAAGGACATTGTCACCCCGTAGCTGACAGTCACTTTCACCGGGGTTCCCTCGGGGACAAACAAACGGCGTTCAAAGCGGTTGCTCAGTCTCTCGGCGACCACAACCGCCTGTGTCTGGGTTGTCTGAGGCAAAAGAAGCAGAAATTCATCATTTCCCAAGCGGCCAACAGAGTCCACAGGCCGTGTCACATCCCGCAATTCGGCACCGATCACCCGCAGCACCTCGTCTCCAAACGAAGGTCCCCAGCGATCGTTCAGGGCCCGAAAGTCATCGACATCCATCAAGACAATTCCCAGCGGTGTGGCAAATTTCTCACACCGAAACAACTCTTCCTCCAACCGCCTCAGAATCGCCACCCGACTGGCGACACCGGTCAGAGCATCTTCTCGAAACAACCGTTCCATCTGCTTGTGCGGCCGCAGGTCGTGAAGGACCAGCACAGTTCCCAGGGCGGGACCTTTGATTCCCGTTACGGTAGCCCAGCGCACTTCGACGGTCACGGCATCACCGTCGCGGGTACGCAGCTCCAGTACTTCCGTATCCCGCTGCGCACCCCCCAGCCTTAACCCGGTGAGCCAGTCGGACCACCTGACAGGATCTTCCCAAAAGTCTCGGGCATCATGACCAAGTACTTCCTCGGCGGAAAAGTCTGTCCAGAGATAAAAACGTTCATTGGCAGACAAGACCAGATTCTGGTCGTCAAGCACCAAGACAGCATCGCTGACCATGTTGAGGACGACGGAAGCAACTTTCGCTGGAGACAGAAGCATGGCCCCAATTCTAAAGGAGCTTGAGGTGGAAAGCAAACGCCTTTAAGATGACGCTTATGAGAATGCTTCATACCGCTGACTTGCACCTGGGTAAAGTTCTTCATGAGCAGTCCTTGCTGGAAGACCAGAAGCATGTGCTCGACCAACTTGCCAGCGAACTTGAGAGCGGCGGTTATGACCTCTTCGTGGTGGCAGGCGATGTTTTCGACCGCAGCGTACCACCGCCGGAAGCGGTCAGTCTTTGGGATGACTTTCTTTACCGTATCGCGGTCAACCGCAAACTCGAAACAGTCGTCGTTTCCGGCAATCACGACGGTGCGCAAAGGATGGCCTTCGCTTCCCGGTTTTTTGATCATCACCGCATCCATGTTCGAACCGGGGTTGAGGGTTTCGATTTACCGCTCACGTTGACCCTCGACGGCGCAGAGTGGGATATCTTTGCCGTACCCTTTCTGCAGGCAGGCACCCTGGAAGCCAAACGTGGCCAGGACGAGCCAATGCTGCTGCGCACCCAGCGCGACCTGTGGCAGGAAGCCACGGCACGTCTAGCCAAGGCACGCCGTCCTGGCATTCCCTCCGTGCTGGTGACCCATCTGTTTACTCTGGGAGGCAAGGAAAGCGACAGCGAGCGGCTTTTTGTGGGAGAGGCCGAACAGATCCCTGCCTCTTGGCTGACCGGATGGGACGCAGTGGCTCTGGGCCATCTGCACCGTACTCAACAAGCCTCCGCAGAGGTTTGGTACTCGGGCAGTCCTCTGGCCTACTCCTTCAGCGAAGCCGGTCAGGTAAAGGCAGCTCTGCGGTGGGAGAACGGGATAATCACATCTGTGCCCCTTAATGCATTGAGACCTCTGACCCGCTTGTCAGGCACTTTTGAGGAATTTGCCCTTGGTGATTATACCGCCTACCGCGATCACTGGTTGGAGCTCACCCTGACAGATCCTGCCTTGGTTCCAGGCCCTCTGGAGCGACTGAGGCCTCGGTTCCCTGGATTATTGAGCCTCGTTCAGGCGCCTGCCAGGGTCTCGAGTTCCGACTTGACCGAGACGCCTCGGCGGCGGACCGGCGATGTGGCTGCTGACACTCTCCGTTTCCTGGAAGATGTCGGGCAGTCTGCCGACTCAGCAACGCAGACCCTGATAACCGATTTGGTACGGGAGGCAAGTATTGAGACCCCTTGAACTGCATCTGGCCCATTTTGGTCCCTATGGTGAGGCGGTCCTCAATTTTGAAGCTTTGAACCGTTTGTTTCTCGTCTGCGGGCCTACGGGAGCCGGAAAAACCACATTGTTTGATGCGCTAACCTATGCCCTCTACGAGCGGACACCCGGCACCCGTGGCGATTTGGGTGAACAACTAGCCAGCCATCATGCTCCGGAAGGTGCTATACCGTCCGTGAGCCTCCGCTTTTCCCTGGGCAACCAGCAGTGGCGCATTGCACGGACTCTCAGGCACAGGGTCAAAAAGCAGCGGGGTGAAGGGTACAAGGACCAGGAACCGACGGCACTGCTGGAAGTTCTCAAGGATCATGTGTGGGAAACCTGGACTGGCAAGCGATCAGAGATCAATCAGAAGCTGGAAGATCTGATCGGTCTGTCGGCGGAAGAATTTGCCAAAATCGTCGTGCTGCCGCAGGGTGACTTTCAGCAGTTTCTAGAAGCCAGCAGCAGCGAACGCGAGAAAATGCTGCAGAAGCTCTTTCCAGTGGAACTGTATGAACGGCTTGCGGATGGCGTAAAGGGGCGGGCCAAAGTCGTGGAGGAAGCGAGAAAACACTGGGAGGACCGTTGGCAGGACCTGGTGGCCCGCCTGGGCTCAGCCCCGGACGAACGACCGGAGCTGGAGGCTGCCCTGGCTCAAGCCCAGGCCTTGGCCTTGCAGGCGGCACAACTGGAAGCTTCCACTTCTGAAGCATTGATTACGCTCAAAGGACTTCACGCCGACTGGCAGGTTCTGTTGCTCAAGAAGGCCGAACAGCAGTCATGGGAGCAGAAGCGTCCGCAAATGGACGCCGATCGGGCAAGGATCGACAAAGCGCAGAAAGCCCGCCCTCTGGGGACAGACCTCGACAGGCAGGCACAGATTCTTTCGGAGGGCCTCAGCCTCAGGGCGGTACAGGACCGAGCCAAGCTGGAACTCGACGGGGTTGAGAAGGGTTTGGCCGAGGTAAAAGCCCGTGCGGCGGACAACCTTATCAGAGAAGCCCGTCTCGTGGAGCTTCTGAAAGAACGGGGAGCGCTGGAGCAGCAGCTGAAACTATGGACTGACGCACGAACTTGGGAAGCAAGCGAAGCCAAGGCCGCCGCTGAAGAAACCAGGACGGCCGAAGTTCACCGTACAGCCCACGAGGCTCGAAGCGCTGCAGAGTCGGCCCTTCCCCCCGAGCCAAAGGGTCCCGGGCTTCAAGAAGCGCTGAACCAGGTCGAATCGGCCCGAATACAACATGAGGCCGAAATCCGCCGGGCTTCGCTAACGGTCTCCCTCGCAGCTGAAACCGATACCTTCGAAACAGCGGCAGCCGCGGCGGCTTCCGCCGACCAAGAAGCGGCTCTTTGGTCCCAGGTTGTGGAAGCCCTGAAAGCCGCTTCGCTGGCCCAAACCCTCCAACCGCATCAGCCTTGTCCCGTCTGCGGCTCCACCCAGCACCCTGCTCCAGCCCTTTGGCCGGAGGCCTCTGCCGAAGCACCTGCCCGCTTGAAAGAAGCCCTCATCGAACAAAGCCGTTGTCAAAAAGCGCTGGCCGTTTCCCAAGACCGACAGGCCGCCCTTTCCCTTCAGCTGACTCAGCTTCCGCCCCAAGCCATCGACGATTACCAGTCCGCACTCGCTCACCTGCAAAGCCTGCAGTCCTGGATGACCGAAAGGGATCGGGTCCGAGCCATCGTGGAAACGCGAACCTCCGAGGAAACCTTCGCCTGGCAAGCTTGGCAGTCGGCAACGAAAGCCCGAGAACTGTTGTCACAGAAACGCCAATCGCTGGCCCAGAACCTTACCACCGATCCTGGCCCGCAACTCGAAGCGTTGAAACTTGAGGAAATTGACTTGCGACGTCGCCTCGATGAGGACAGAAAAAAGCTTGAGATGTTGGGACGGGACCAAAGCACCCTGACCAGCCGCGTCTCTGAACAAGAAAAGCAGCTGGAGACACAACGCCAAGAGTACGCCAAGCTGCAGGATCGCCTTTCCTCCGCTGTCACGGCATTGGGGTGGGCTCCCGAAGAACTCAAGACCGCACGGTTGGACGAGTCTATTCTTCTTGGCCTTGAACAAAGGGTGGTGGCATTCGATCGTGAAACCCACCGCCTGGCCGGCGAGACAGACACCCTTGAAGCCAAATTCCACGACGGAGAACCAGGACCCCTTGCTCCTTTGGCCGATGCCCTGGAAGACCATAGACGGGACCGTCAGCTCCATGAATCCGCTGCCAAGGAAAGGGAGTTTGCCCTTCGAGAGCGTGACCGTCTCGAAGAGGAGTTGCGGGAAGTCAGCCGTGAAAAACAGGCCCTCGAGTCCGATTTTCAACGCCTGGTTCCCCTTGCCAAGACACTCGACGGTTCCAACCCGCTGAACCTGCGGCTTACCACCTGGGTTCTTGTGCAAGCTCTCGAACAAGTTGCTGCCTCTGCCACCCATCGGCTTTCTAGCATGAGCAGTGGACGTTATGCTCTGAAGGTGCAATCTCAAGGATCTGACGGCCGAAAGAACTGGGGGCTGGATCTGGCAGTGGTTGACAGCTACACCGGGCAGGAGCGTGCCGTCGGAACCCTTTCAGGCGGTGAGAAATTCATGACCAGCATCAGTCTGGCCCTCGGTTTGGCCGATGTCATTCAGGAAAGAGCAGGAGGACTCAAGCTCGAAGCCATTTTTATCGATGAAGGTTTCGGCACCCTCGATGATCAGAGTCTCGACCGCGCCATGGCCATCCTCCATGACCTGGGCCAGCACCGTTCAGTGGGCCTGATCAGCCATGTGGCCGAACTGCGCCAGCGTATTTCCAGCCGCATCGAGGTCGTCAAAGGAAAGAACGGAAGTTGGCTCAAAGTGGAGTGACCACGGCCACCACCTTGAGAGCGCCTGCCAGAGGAATGACATCGGTGCTCATTGACCAACCAGCAGCCGTCTGTACTTTGACAGAGGCCACAGCTCCGCGCGAATAGGAAAACGGAATTCTCTGATAGGTAAACTCAAGGCAACCATCGACAGGAATTTCCTCCCTATCCAGAAGGATAGGATTGAAAGACAACTTTCCTTGCTTCCACCTCAGTCCCAGCTCTCCCCAGCGGGTGAGTATCTCCTCCTTGACCTGGCCGGTCATACCCGGCTGCTGCGCACCACCCTCACCGGCCGTATGGGAATAGGGATCAAAAGGAAAGGCTCCATACTCCGCAGGAGTTTTGTGGTAACCAAGGCCGGATCGGATATCACGGTAGAGAAGCTTGAGAGCTTCCAAGTGAGGAGATTTCTGATCAGCCGCCGAAAAAACAATTTCCTGAACGGCCAGCAACAATTTGGCTACCATGTGCCAGTAAATACAACCCAAACCTTCGTAGCCGAACATGGCTCCCGATCGTCCTGTGAATTCTTTGTGCCCAAGTAGCCGCTCATAAGCATCGGCCACCGCGGCTGCGCCTAAGTCCCCGCTCAGGGCCGCTTCGACGTCGTAGCGGTTGGCCAGCTGCGGAGCAAAGCGGACTTTGCCGTCTGCCTGTACCTCCAGAAGATCCCGCCGGCCTGCTTTCAACAAATTCTGCACCGGCTCCAAGGCGAGAGCTTTGTCATCAAGGACATTCTTTTCTAAGAATCCGGGAAGTCTGCGGTCGGGGTAAAGCAGATAACTGTTTCTCCGCTTGTCAAAGATAGCACTGTCTTTCAGGGCCTTGCCCAAAGACACAGCCTGGGCCGGGTCCAAAAGACCACTGGAAAGAATGGCGACCTGACCCTCGAGCATGGGGTAAAGGTAGGAGACTTCGGCCTTGCCCAAGGACAGTGTCAACAGGTTGTAACTATGATACAAACCGTCGGTGCGGAGGTTATGATTCAAGGTAGAATCGACCCAGGGCATAATGTGCCGGAGAAAGGAGCGAAGCGTTCCAAACGGCATTTTTCGCATGGTACGGGAGGACCAACCGGCGTACAGTGATACCCGCCAATCCTCCAGAATGCTACCGGCTCGGTCCATCCAGAGGCGCCGGGCTGAAGGATCGGTGACGGCGTTCAGCGAGTGCCCCACCGAAAGTGCTTCGAGGGCCTCGAGAGCAGCAGCCGTTTCCTCGGGAAGATCGAAGGCCTCGTCGAGAAATGGCAGGTTCTGCAGAAAAACCATCAGTCGACGGAAAGCCCCCAACGTCACCAGTGACAGACCGTTGCCGACAAGAGCATTGTTGGCATCATTCCACTCGGGGCGCTGGGTATTCATCCAGATGCCACCCCCAGGAATCAGATTTCCGAATTTCGAAACCAGGATGGTCACCAGCTTTTCGGCCAGCGTCGCTAAAACAGGAGTTCCCTGGGCATCGGGTATCAATTTTCCATCGGCACCAACCGATGTAGCACGGGCCATAATCCGCCGATGGGCTTCGTGATCAAAGTCAATGGTGGCCTTCGGATGAGCCGAAATCTCAGCGTAACTCTTGATGCGGTAGGGTACATCTGCAAAAGCAAAGACCGGCCGCTGCCAAAGATCAGCTAACAGGCCCGGTTCCATAGCCTGGGCTGCCTCGAGAAATTTCAGCAGATAGACAACTTGATGGTCGCCCCAATAGCCGATAAAACTCCAAGGATCGTCAGCTTCGATCGTTTCCCAGTCGATACCGTCACGGGTGATCCGATAAGGGTTATACCCATCGGCTGTCATAGCACTTAAAAATGTCGAGATCATGGAGCCCAGATATTCCGGCTGACTTGCGGCCAACGCTTCCCAGTTCTGAAAAATATCCCGCCAGTTGCCCTGATGATTCATGACACGCTGCCCCTGAGCGTCACGAACCCGGATCGAGAACTTGTTCCAAGGGCGGCTGGGGTCACCGTGGCGGCGGCTGAAGGTTAACGGAAGATACTCCCGCACAAGCCTCTCCAGCTGAGGGTCGCTCCTTCTAGCGGCCTCCAGAACGGCCTGACGATTGAAATTGCCCTCCAAGCCGGCAAGCAGTCGGTTCAGGGGTTCAGCCATCGCTCGGTTACGCTGTACGACAAATCGTGTCAAATCGTCACGGTCCCAGGAAGTACCAGAAGGGAAGACTCCTCCCCGCATGATATTGAACAGGACATTGGCCGTATGGTGGACAGCGGGCATTTCATTTCCCGAACTCTGAAACCCGTCGGCGCGGTCCAGCAGCTCATCCAGTCCCCTCGTATTTTCCTTCAGAGCCGCTTCAATCTCCTGAGGGGTTCCCTCCCCCCGCTCCAGTCGTGCCGCCAAATCGGCAGTCCGGGCCTGAGACAGCGGCCCGTCCACCACCTGATACCAAACAAGGTCAGTCTGTTCAACTTTCGCCTCGAAGTTCATCAGGTACGCACTCCGTTGACCCCGGGTCAGAAGTTCCGTTTCCACCTCTTCACCGGCCGCAAAAGATTCGATTTGACGGGGAGATAGAAGAGTCTTCACCCCTCGCGGCCCAGTTGACCAAACGGTTAATGCCTCCAGCGATTCCTTGGGCTCGGCGCGGTCCCACAGTTGAGCATACATGGTGAATACCCCAAGCCGCCCCGCTGCCAAACCCTCGTTCCACTTGTAGGCATCCGCCAAAGAAGAGAAAGTGCTGTAAGTGGCATTTGTGAGTCCGGCTGGCAGCAGGTTGACCAAGCCATCAAGAACCTGAACGGCTTCAGGTCGCACCAAACTGCACAGAGAAGCTTTGCGGACAAGCCCCAAGCCCCCTGAAGAGGACCATTCCTGCCGGAAACACAAATTCCCTGCCGGGTGTATCTCCTCAAAAATCAGGCGGGTACCAGTTCGATTTTTGTAGAGGTTCCTCGCACCAGAGACAGCTCCAGGACGGCGGGCAAAGGGCTCCCAGAGGGAGGTCTGTCCCTCGGCCCCTGACCGAATCCAGGTGCGAGGGCCGGTTGTCTCCCAACGGTTATGGATTTTATCAACGGTCTCATAGGGAAAAAAGGAATGCTCGGGGTCCCCCCTGCCCGCTGCCAAAGAGCCATTGGTCGAGACAAAGGCCCAAAGGTCAGAATCACCGGTCAGGGCGATAAAAAACGGCGCCATGCGGTCATAGTCACCAATGCGGTACCATCTCTCACCGTCCAGTGTTACGAACGATCCAGAGGGAAAAGAATTCATTTCTCCACCTTACTTGCACCGTGCAAGTTTTTTTTAGAATGAACCCGACTTGGCCTGCTGTCAACGAGAATCGGGGACACGGAAGGACCTTGCATTTTCTATAGCACCAGCTTACAACCATCGGATGGTCAGGGTGGAGTAACTTGCAAACCACGAATCCGAACAGCCAGCGCCGCAACAACCTCGCAGTCCTGGCCAGAGCCATCTGGAAGAAACCAGGAATCAGCCGTAGAGAACTAGTTGAGCGATTTGACATCGACGAATCGAGCGTTTCCCGCCTTGTTGCTCTCCTGCTGGAAATGGGATTGGTGGAGAGTTCAGGAGTTATTGAAGGTAACGTAACCACGGGAATATCCACAGGAGGGCGCCGTCGCATCGCCTTGAAGATTGCCGCTTCCTACGGCCAAGTGTGGGGACTGACTCTCTGGAGAGACCAGGTCCGGGTCACTCTAGTCGATATCCAGGGAGAGCCCCTTAAAACTGCAGAATACCATCTGGGTCCCTATGCTGGTAATTGGATTGATTACTTTCAGCGTGCTTTGGGGCTTGCGGTCAACCTCGCGGCAGAGGTCTGTCCCCAACTGCCACTCCTGGGGATTGGGTTTGCGGTTCCAGGTTGGGTTGACTCCGAGACAGCAACCATACGGTATTCTGATGAGTTTGGACTGGTAGAGCAGGTCTGTCCCCAGTTTTGGAATTCGGATTTCCCCGTTCTATGGGAGAATGATGCCAATTGCGGTGCCTGGTGCGGGCTGGATAAACAGGAGAGCTCAGCCGATGAAATCTTTGTTCTAGGCCGCTTCCTCGAACAAGGGCCCATGGGACTGCCCAGTGAACTCTCGATTGGCTTCGGTCTCATCATTGATGGAAAGGTATTTCGAGGGTGGCGCCACAAGGCCGGTGAATTCTTATCTGCCCTCTGGAACCCCGGACACATCAACCCGTTTGGTGTGCCGGATGAAACCTTTGGCCGGTCGAGAACAGATTCCGAAGCTTTTCTATCCACAGTGACGGACCTGGTTCGCAACCTCCGATTTGCAACACAATTTCTGGATCCCAGGCAAATCCATCTGGGGGGAGACCTTAAGCATCGGCACCAAGACGTACTGACAGCTTGTTCCAACCTTGGCTGGGCCCAAGCGTTCAAACTGTTGAAAGCAGGCTCTCCCCATGTCGATGAGGTCAGCCTGGGGGCGGCGAGATTGGTCCTTGACGGGCTTTTTCAGTCACCTTCCGCTAAGAGGTTCTCCTTATTCAACGGTTACGCTACCGGACGTCATGATCCATTGTGGCGCGGAACCCGACTCGAGAACCTCAACCCTCCAGTTCCTCAAGATATGCCGTAAGGCGTTCCAGGTTTTCTTTGGCTTCCAGCAGCTTGGTTCGCTCCCCCTCGACAATTTCCACGGGGGCCGAGGCCACAAAAGCCTGGTTCGAAAGTTTCTTTTCCACGCTCAAGACATACCCGGAGGTCTTCTCGATGGTCTTCTTGAGCTTCTCCTTTTCCTTAGGCACGTCAATAATGTCTCGCACCAGCACGTAACTCTCGAAGCCCTTGCCAACCACAGTCACAGCGCCGGCAGGTTTGTTGCCCTGATCCCCAAACGACAGTCCCTCTGCCCCTGTAAACAGCGCAGCCAGGTCTCTGTGGGCCTTTAAAAACTTCGAGTGGGCGTAGCCGGCATCCAGTCCGACGACCACCTCAATATCCTTTTCTGGAGGAATGGTGAACTCAGAACGAAGGGTACGAATACCACGGACAAGCTCCTGCAGCGCAAGGAATTGTGACGCCACTGAGGCATCATCCCGAGCCGGATCAGCCACGGGGTAAGGTGCCGTCACCAAGCTGAAGGCGTGGCCCGGCAGCTGCTGGTAAATCTCTTCGGTGATGAAACTCAAGAAGGGGTGCAGCAGCCGCAGGCTCTCTTCAAGAACAAGAACCAGCTTGCTGACGGCCTGGCGTTTGCGCTCGGCACCTGCGTTGAACTCCAGCTTTGTCGCCTCGATGTACCAATCGCAGAAGTCGTTCCAGAAGAAGTCATACACGGCATGGCCGACGTCGTTGTAGCGGTAGTTCGCCATGGCCTCATCGACGTTGCGGATGGTGGCGTTGAGGCGTCCTTCGATCCAGCGGTCCACGTCGTTCTTTTGAATCTGGCCCGCAGGAAGCACGCCCTCGTCGGGGATGTTCATCAGCAGGTAACGGCTGGCATTCCAGATCTTGTTGGCAAACTTCGAGCCGAGCTTGAAACCTTCTTTGTCCAGATTGATGTCCTGACCCTGGGCCGAAAGGTAGACCATGGTGAACTTCAGCGCGTCGGCGCCAAACTCGTTCACGATATCGAGCGGGTCGATGCCATTGCCAAGACTCTTCGACATCTTGCGGCCCTGCTTGTCGCGTACCAGAGGCGTCATGTAAATGTCGCGGAAAGGGGCCTTGCCGGTAAACTCCATTCCGGCCATAACCATGCGTGCCACCCAGAAGAAAATGATGTCGTAGGCGGTCACTACAGCCGTCGTCGGGTAGAACTTGGCCAGGTCCGGTGTCAGCTCGGGCCAGCCCAGGGTGCTGAACGGCCACAGCCACGAGCTGAACCAGGTGTCCAGCACATCCTCGTCCTGCTTCAGAGTCTTCGAAGAGCACTTTTCACAGGTGTTTGGCGTATCCATCTTCACGTGCACATGGCCGCAGTCGCCGCATGTCCATACGGGAATCTGGTGTCCCCACCAGAGCTGGCGGCTGATGCACCAATCGCGGATGTTCTCCATCCAGTTGGTATAGGTGTTCTCGTAGCGCTTCGGAAAGAAGCGGATCTGGTCCTCACGCAACGCTTGCATGGCCTTGTCGGCCAGGGGCTTCATGCGCACAAACCACTGTTCCGACAGGTACGGCTCCACCACTGCCCCGGACCGTTGGGCGTGGCCTACCATGTGTTTGTGCGGCACAGCCTCGACAAAAAGCCCCAGGTCAGTCAGCTCTTGCACCATCTTCTTGCGCGCCTGCGGGCCTGTCAGGCCTCTGTAGCGCTCAGGCACATTGGGACCTAGCGTGCCATCGGGATTCAAAATATTGATCTGCGGCAGGTTGTTTCGGCGGCCGGCTTCAAAGTCGTTGGGATCATGAGCGGGAGTGATCTTCACCGCACCGGTTCCAAACTCCTTGTCGACAAACGGGTCTGCAATCAGCGGAATCTCGCGGTCGGCCACGGGGAGCTTGAGCATCTTGCCCACCAGCCCTGTGTAGCGTTCATCTGAAGGATGTACTGCCACCGCCACATCACCCAGAAGCGTCTCAGGTCGCGTCGTCGCCAGCTGCACAAACCCCGAACCATCGGCAAAAGGATACTTGATGTGATAGAGGAACCCTGCGACTTCCTTGTGCTCGACCTCGTCATCCGAAATGGCGGTCTGAGCTTCAGGGTCCCAGTTGACAAGATAGCGGCCCTTATAAATCAGATCGCGCTCGTACAGCGTCACGAACACCTGACGCACAGCCCGGCTGAGTCCCTCATCTAAGGTGAACCGCTCACGGCTCCAGTCCAGACTGGCACCAATCTTCTTCAACTGTTGGCTAATGATAGCGTGGTGCTCTTCCTTGACCTTCCAGGTCAGCGCAACGAATTTTTCACGCCCCAGATCATGGCGGGTCTTGCCTTCTTTCTGCAGGCGACGTTCTACCACCTGTTGGGTAGCAATGCCAGCGTGGTCAGTTCCGGGAACCCACAGCGTCGGCCGCCCCTTCATGCGCCAGTAGCGCACCAGAGCGTCCTGAAGCGAATTGTTGAGGCCGTGCCCCATGTGCAACACCCCGGTCACGTTCGGTGGTGGAATCGCGACCACAAACGGCTCCCCTTCTCCCTTGGGCGAAAAAAGATCGTTCTTCAACCAAAACTTATAAAGTCGGTCCTCAAAATCCTGGGGGTTGTAAACCTTAGGCAGTTCAATCTGGCTCATGGGCAAAGATTATAGCCGACCCAATGGAATTGAGGGAAGAAGGTGAACCGGAGTCTGATCTCTATCTAGAGATTGCGAACAACTTCGGGAGACAGCCCCGTGGCCTGAGTGATCGTTTCCAAGGGTACACCCAACCGCTTAAGCTCTAGGGCAGTCTCACGTTTTCCAAGAGCCTTTCCCTCTGCTTTTCCCTCTGCTTTTCCTTCTGCTTTTCCTTCTGCTTTTCCTTCTGCTTTTCCTTCTGCTTTTCCTTCTGCTTTTCCGGCGGCTAGCCCCACAGCGCGCCCTTCTGCTTTTCCAGCGGCAAGCCCAATCGCGCGTCCTTCTGCCAGACCGGCCTCCCGGGCTTGACGCTCCCATGTGGCTTGATCCATGCGGAACTTAGCACGGCTGTCGGCATAGGCCATGAAATCCTCGTCGGCCAAGAATTCCAGGTACTTCTTCTCCATCTCCTCGTACATCGGCTCGTCTTCGAGTTCGTTGGGAAGGCCCATCTCTTCAATCTCCTCAGGGTCAAAGGTAAACCACAAAACAAGCTTTTCCAAGTCAGTAAGGCCAGGTCCTTGGGTCCGAACCTTCGGCATCTCAATAAAATGAAGGGCCATGCTGTCCTTCAGCACAAATTTCAGATCCTCTCTTTCAGTCAGCTCAAAGACGGTATGTCCCCGACGTACCGGAGGGAATAGCTGGAACTCGCAGAGGTGAATGCCTACTACGGGACGGACATCGGAAAAACTATCCCCCACTTTCAGCTGCTCCCCCTTGAGTCTTGCTGCGTAGACAACAGCACGCTCGGTATAGCCAAGGTGGTAGGACGACTGAATCTCAACATTGACGATACGGCCGGTGCGATCGGTAGCCTTGATATCGAGGATGAAGTCTTTTTTGGACCGCCGGTCTTTGAGTGTAAACGGATTACGGACAAACACGGACTCGAACTGTATATCCTTTGAATCAGCCAAAACGGTGTTGATAAAGAATAACAGTATGGGTTCGTGGCCGGGATAGGACAGTAACCACCGGACAAATGCGTCGAGTGTCTTGGGAATGCGCCGTTTCATAAAAAAGCTCCTTGCCCCCCTTAACAGGGAAAAGGAGCTTCCTGCTTCAAAACCTCAGCAGAAAGCTAACGTGCGGCCTTTGCATCGGCACGGTTCTTGGTCAAACGGTCCATCTTTCTGAAGTATTTTGTCTGCCTGTCGACTTCTGTCACGTCGTTTACAGAAATCTTATTCTCCACCAGCTTGAACCCCGAAGCTTTCATTAGTTCCTTGATGAAAAGGTTTCCTTCGGCGCTCGACAACCCGACCATGTTCAGCAAATCCTTAGGACCAAAAGGAAACAAATAAGAACTGCCAGCTTTAAGGGGAATCCTGTTCTTTTCCAGTTGCAACATCAAGGCATCGAACAGCCGACCCACGGGGTTCTCCATGGTCGTATTGAACAATTGACGGTAAAGATTCCAGATCCGTTCAGCTAAAAGGGTGGTCAACCGAGTTATAATTTGCGGTTGCGTGGTGACCATCCGCTGAAAGTTGGCTCGATTGACGGCCAAAAGGACAACATCTTCGTAAGCATCGGCAGAAGCCGACCGGGGTTTATTCTCAATCAGACTCATTTCCCCAAAAATGTCACCCGGCTTAAGAATGGCTAGAAGCACTTCCTTGTCACCGACAATCTTGGATATTTTGACCTGACCTTTCTGTAGGATGTACATCTCTTGTCCGATTTGTCCCTCGGCAAAGATCATCGTGTCCTTGGGATAGGAGCGGGTGAATTCGGTATCAGAACCTTCCAAATAGGCAACTTTGGCATAAGGCTTGATTTTTCCCATTCTCTCTTTGGCCACAGCTGCCTGGGATCCTTGGGGATGGGCTTTTACATACTGGTAATAACTGAAAAATGCCTGATTGTACTTGCTCTGGCGGGCATAGTATTCCGCAACCTTAAACAATTGATCTGTGTCACCTTCAGCAGAATTTTTGAAGGTAAGCTTGGTCAGAGCCTCATCAAGATACCGTACTTTTTTAGAAAATCCTTGGATGATCTTGAGGGCAACAGGGGCGTTTCGCTCAATGAGCACACCGTACTGTTCCCGATGGACCTGAATCAGAGAAACATCACTCATAGCTTGAGCTGTCTCAATATGGGAATGGGTACTCATAGTCGAGACAACACCGAAGAAGTCACCAGGTTTGAGTGTGGAGGATTCCTCCTCCTGAACCACCTCTACCTCTTTGAAGACACGGACACTTCCGCTTCTCAAAATGTAGAAGTAATCGGCGTTAGCCTTCCCTTCCACGATGATATAGGCATCTTTCTTGAAATTCACCAGCTGAAGCTGGAGAGGATTGTCCATGAATCGACCGATGCCCCCATTTCCGACAGTATAGGGATGCCCTCAACCCCTGTCAACAAAAGACCCGGATCATTTCTCCGTTCTCACAATTTCCCATTGGACAATGGGTTCACCAGAAGGCCCTGAAGCTTCACCCGAAGGATTTCCCAAACTTCCCGGAACTTGTGGACCAAAGGTCCTTGCCCTTGGCTCCAAACGCTGCGGTACAACAAGGGAATTCTCGAAGGCGAAATGCCGGTTATCCAGGTTCCCCGGACTACCGTCGATGACATCCCAAGGAATCCACCCAGCACCAGCCATCCAGATTTCGGTCCAGAAGCGTGGGACCACGAGATTATCCGGAGCCAACCAGAAACCAGAAACCAGCCGTCCTGGAATTCCTGTCTGACCAGCCAGAACGATTGCCAGAGACGATACTTCCAGAGAATTCAAACCAGGAGAGGCCAGAATATCGGTTGGCGACCGGGAAAGTGAAAAGCCTTCTTCGAAAGCGAGGACAGGTCGAAAGTCTGTTGTCAGGCCAGTCTGTATCCTCTGAACCCGCAGCCAGGGGTCCGAGGTCTCCAGACCCCACTTGGAAACGAGTTTTTTTAATACTGACGTTGCTGATTTCCACCATTCCTTCGGTCTTGGATCACCAACAGGAGCCTCTTGGCTGACGGGAACGGCACCGGCGGGCCAACCGTCCCAACGGCAGGCCCAAGCAGTGAGGTTCAATCTGTACGTTGCTTTGCGCTCGCTCTGACCGGCGGAAGACCAGCGATAAGAGATCGGTGAGCTCAACGATGTCAGGCTTGGCTCTGAAGCAACCAGAGTCCAAGCGGTGCCGGTGGAACGTTGCGGCACCAACCCCCACAGGGTGACAGCAGTCGAGGCTGGTATCGAAACCGTGGCCCGAAACTCAAGAGAAATTGTCCTGGGGTTTTCATAGCTCATCGGCCCGGAAACATTCAGAGGAAAAGCTACCGATTCCCCCTTGGCAGTGACGACCTTGAGGGACGACTCCCCCGTCAACCCCGAAGGCAGGCGAAAGGCAATCGAGCGATCGGTCCAAAGGGAAGAATCTGTGGGGGCAATATCAAAAACGGGCCCCTGTGGCATCGAGGAAACTCGCACGAGTACAGGCTCATCACCAGAACCGAAACCCCGTCCCGACAGGGTCACCAGTTGACCGGGGCCGGGTTGTGGGGGAACCAAGGAGAGTAAAAGCGGCTTTCCTGGGGATGAAGCTACTTGCAGTACCGTAGGAATCGATTCTGTGTTGGTGAACAGCACACCGGTGCTTGTCCCCTGCGAATTGGATACCGTCACCAATCCGGAAGTCGCATCTTCGGGAACGACGAAAATGATTTTCTGATCTGTCCACGATTGAATGAGAGACGGAGGTGGAATTTCCCCAGCGAGACTGAGGCTCCCTTCCCTCTCTGTTCGTCCGAAATAGTCCCCGGTGATCACTACCTGCTGACCAGGAGCCGCCATATCAGGTTCAAGCGAAGCAATGACAGGGGCCTTACGGGAAAAAGAAAGCATCAGAACAAAGACAATGGCCAGAATTCCTAAAGCAATAATGGGCCAAGA
This sequence comes from Spirochaetota bacterium, assembly GCA_020049045.1. GTDB lineage: Bacteria > Spirochaetota > Spirochaetia > JABEVK01 > JABEVK01 > JAIFLN01. Next base: position 32,905 of record JAIFLN010000110.1, read on the forward strand.
TTTACTCATCCTGGTACTCCACACGGATCAAGACAACCATTTGGGGTTCACTACCCGTCGTTTCTCTGCCAAGAGGAAAGAAGACAATGGTCTCTCCCGGTGGGACCAAAAGGGACTGTAGCGAAGTCGAACGACGGGTGGTGGCCTCTCTGAGCTGCTTCACCTCACCCTGAACAACCAGCAAAAAGTCCTCTCCCCGAATGAAGGTTGTCACTGTAACCCGGATATCGAGACCTTGAGCATTGATGTTGACTACGACAGGAGTACCAGGACGGGTGGTTTGAGCCAACGGCTGTTCCCAGGCGATTTGGTGCTCTTGATCCACAACCTGAGGAGTGATGCGCAACATCAAAAGAGATTCTGATTCTGCTGTGGCTGAAGTCAGTGACAAAAAAAGAAACAGGGCGAAAAAAAGAATCGAACGCAGATTCAACGACCGATTCCTTCGAGGGTCGAAGCCATAAGAAGCTGCCCCTCCCCTGAAAGCTTCAGTTCGAGCTGCAGGGGAACTTGAACCTGGAGTTCAGCAACCTCAGAGGCAGTGGAAGCGGCCGACTGACGTCCCCAGAGAAACCCCCCGCCCAACGCTAGGACAAGGAGAGCGGCAGCCACCGAGAACCAGGCAATCGACAATCCCTTTGAGGCTCGCAGCTGTCCGGAGCCGGCTTTGATTCTGCTCAGTACCCGTGCCCGCTGCTCTGTGAAGTCAGGTTCTGGTGCAGCATGGATTAAACTCTTCAATTGGCGGTGGTGTTCCGCCTCGGCAGCCCAGCCTTCCTCTTCGAGAATCCTACGCGCTACTTGTTCCTTCCAGGGGGATTGGACCTCCCCGTCCTCGTAGGCCGAGACGATCATCTTCTCGATTACTTTCATAGGACCTCCTTCAGGAGCTGGGCTAACCGGGCTCTGGCTCGAAAGACCCGGACTTTCACGTTTCCTTCGGTGATATTCATCATGCTGCCAATTTCAGCATAAGCAAACCCGGCATATTCCTTCAGAATAAGAACCGTTCGTAAACTCTCAGGCAACTGCAGGAGAGCCTTCTGAACATCGCCTTGAGCCTCAGCGTCGGTCAGTTGTTCCAGCGCAGGCTTTTCAGAACGGGGAGCGGGTTCATGGAAGACCCGTTCAAGCGCACGACGTTCCCGGCCCTTTCGTTTCTCGTGGTTCAGCGTCAAATTGCGCACAACACGGATGAGCCAGTATTTCAGCCCTTCGTCCGTAGGTAAAACATCACGACGCTCATAGTATTTTATGAAGGCTTCCTGCACGATTTCCTCGGCGGCTTCGCGGCGACCCGTCATCCGGTAGACAATCCGGAACAACAGAGGCGACCAGGCTTCGTAGACCTCTTCGAAGCCTTTCGGACCACCTTCTCCTGTGATGGAAAACAGAACAGCCTTGAGCACGTTACAGGCTTCCTAGAGTTTCTTCAGGACGGGGCCGGTTGCCGTGTCTTCCACAACCCAGCCAAGGATTTTCAGCTGATCTCGAATTTCGTCTGAGCGTTTCCACTCTTTGTCCTTTCTCGCCCGGGTGCGGGCTTCTGCCAGAGCAACGATCTGTGCGGGGGCTTCAGAGGGAGCGGGGGCTTTCAGACCATCCAAACCCAGTCCCAGCACCTCATCCATCGCCAGAACAACGCTCAGTTTCTCTCCGGAAGGAATGGCAGCATCTTTCACTAAGGCCCATAGTACGGCCAAAGCCTGAGGCGTTGCGAGGTCGTTTTCGAGAGCCTCTTTCCAGGCCGTCAGATGGGTTGAGCCAAGTTGTGGTTTCACAGCAGGGCCGGCAGCCTTCCATTCCAGAACCCGTTCGTTTAAGTTTTTACGGGCATTGCGTGCGGCATCAAGAGCTTCCCAAGAAAACGTCAAAGCGCTGCGGTAGTGGGCACCAAAGCAGAATAAGCGGTAATCGAGGGGATCGTAGCCCTTATCGACCAGGACTTGAAGGGTCAGAAACTCTCCTGAGGATTTGCTCATCTTATCCTTGCTGAGCAGAAGGAATTCATTGTGAAGCCAATAATTGACCCATTGATGCCCGAGGGCACCCTCACTCTGGGCAATCTCATTGGTGTGGTGTACAGGGATGTGGTCGATCCCACCGCAATGAATATCAAAACGCTCACCCAAATGATGGATGCCCATGGCCGAGCACTCAATGTGCCAGCCTGGATAGCCTCGGCCCCAGGGGGAATCCCAGGTCATTGCTTGATCACCAAACTTGGACTGAGTAAACCATAGGACAAAGTCCCGTGGATTTTTCTTGCCGGCATCCGCTTCGACACGACTGAGGGCGGGGGCTTCCTGACGTTCCAGAAGTGCCATCTTGCCGTAGTCAGGAAATTTTGCCGTGTTGAAGTACACATTGCCGCCGGCCTGGTAGGTCATGCCGTTGCCTTCCAGCCGCTGTATCAAGGCAATCATCTGGGGGATATGGTCGGTGGCGGCACAAACCACATCGGGCCTAAGAATATTCAATCTAGCAGTATCGTGAAAGAACGCCTGGGTGAAGTACTTGGCAATTTCCCACACTGTCATTGCCTTTTCCCGGGCACCCTTGAGCATTTTATCTTCGCCATCATCACCGTCGCCAGTCAAGTGTCCCACATCGGTGACATTCATCACATGTTTGACCTCATAACCAGCTTGATTCAGAGTTCGGTGGAGAACGTCCTCAAAGAGAAATGCCCTGAGATTGCCAATATGGGCATAGTTGTACACGGTGGGACCGCAGCAGTACATCATGACCTTTCCCGGTTCAAGGGGGACAAAATCGACAGTTCGTCGGTCAGGGGTGTTGTACAGCTTCATGGACAAAGGAGAACTCCTCGGGCTAAATTACATGCGTGTCCAAAATAGGCGATCTTCTGTCAAAAATCAACCTGTCAGGCACCTGGCGGCTCGATGAGCCCCTGGCTTCCCACACAACCTTTCAGATCGGAGGACCGGCAGACGCCATGGTCTTCCCCCGTTGTTTGGAAGACGTGCGGGCCATTCGGCATCTGGCGCGGTCCGAAGGTCTTCCGCTGTTTCTTCTGGGAAAGGGAGCCAACCTGCTGGTGGCCGACAGAGGGATACGGGGCTTAGTGGTCAATCTGACGACTCTGGCCGAATGGTCGTTTGAGAAGGGTTTGTTCCGGGCTCAGGCCGGACTGGAAGTCAGCACCGCCGCCGAAATCGGTCAAAAAGGCGGGTTCTCCTGTCTCGAATTCCTGAATGCCATGCCCAGCACCGTTGGTGGTGCAGTTTTTATGAATGCCCGCTGTTACGGTGCAGAAATTGCTGATGTCCTCGATTCTGTCCTGATCCTGGATGAAAACAACAACGAGCAGATTGTCCCGTTTCTGAAAGATCAATGGTCCTATAAGGTCTCTCCGTTCCAGAATCAGGACCAAGTCATCCTCGAGGCCTGCTTCCGCACTGTCCCCGCCGCCTCTGAAGAGATTGCCAGGGTTATGAAGGCCAATGCTGATGACCGGCAGTCAAAAGGCCATTTCCGTCTCCCCTGTGCCGGCAGCGTATTCAAGAATAATCATGACTTCGGAGCACCCAGCGGTGTCTTGATCGATCGAGTCGGACTCAAGGGTCTTCGTCGTGGACAGGCCTTTGTCAGCGATTGGCATGCAAACATTATCGTGAATCAAGGTGGGGCCACGGCCGACGACCTTCGAGCGCTGATTCTTGAAGTAAAAGACCGGGTTGCTCAGGCTACCGGCTTTGTCCTTGAAGAAGAAGTCATCTACGCTGGAGACTGGACCTAAAAGCTCCTTTAGAACAACCACTTCAGATCGAGCAAGAAGACCTCACCAGGACCGATCCATCCCAATACAAGCTTTTGGACTTTCCAGCTGGCTGAGACTTCGAAGGTCGGTTCTTTCCATCCTGTTGACATCGTATGGGAAAACGACTGCGGCTTGACCGCTCCCTCCCAACCGGCAGACCAACGTCCTCGTTCCCAAGGACCACTCAATGAGCCACTGGCGGTGCCGACCCATTCTCCCCGGTTCCAAAGCACCTCGCCTCCCGCTGTCCATGCCAGAGAAGGGGCAACGGCTTGGATCCCATGCCCCTTTCCTTGCCATCCACCCTTCCAGCGGCTCAGCGGCCGACCGAATTCGTTTTCCCATCCTAGCACCCACCCGGCCCAGCCCGCTTCGAGCGAAGCCTGCCAAGGATCGGCGGCATATTTGCCTCGAAAAATCCAGGGGCCATCCTCCCAGGATGCCCGTGTTCGCCAAGACCACTTGAGCGGTGCCCCGGCCGCAAGCTGGGCAGTGGATTCCACACCAGCAGACCACCCTCCTGTTTTCAGACTGACCCCGCCACGCCCCCGGTCAAACCAAGCCGCTGCCATTGGTTCTGGAACGCCGAGTGACCAAGTCCTGTCAGTTCCTCCGGCAAACGTCCAAGGGCCCAGTACTCCTTTCCATTGAATTCCCGCTTCGAAATCCGCTGGCCGTTGTACCGCCCAGAATCCAGCAGATTCTCCTTCGATTCCGAGTCCCCAATGGCCGGAGGACAGCTCGGTTCCTGCAGACCAGGTTCGCTCCCCTTCGAGACCTGAAGAGACCACCAGCGGCCCGAGTTGGAGCATTCCGGCTTGAACCCAAGCCGAACCGCCTTCGTCGGGGTGCCACCACCAGCGCCCCTCCCAGTTCCGGGCCGGCTCCCACCAGGAGGAAATTTTCTTTAAGCGCCCCTGTTCACTGACTATCCCCACTCCGCCCTGGGGAAGAGCGGTCAAAAACGGTGTCATCCCCATCCAGACTAACAACCACAGTAGTTTTTCCATACTGGCGCTAACAGGTTTACAGCCCTTCTCGCTTGCAGTTTCAGAAAGTTCATGCGAGAGTGAATGGGGCTTTACCCGCCCCTCGGAGGTTGTTTTTCATGGTCATTCTCACGCTGAATTGCGGAAGTTCTTCTGTCAAATACCAGGTTTATCACTGGGACGAACAAAAGGTTCTTGCCAAAGGGCTCGTCGAGCGGGTTGGTTCCACCGAAGCTGTCCTGGAACACCAGACCCATCACAGCGAAACCTTGACGCTGACCCGGGAAATCCCGGACCACCAGACCGCTATCCAGATGATTCTGGACCATATCGTTGACAGCCGCGTTGGAGTTGTCAAATCGATTGCCGAGGTTGTGGCGGTCGGGCACCGTGTGCTCCATGGCGGACAAAAATTCGTCAAGTCCGTGCAGATCACTCCCGAATCACTGCAGACCTTCCGTGAGATGGTCGACCTTGGCCCCCTCCACATGCCGGCCAACATCTCTGGAATTGAAGCCGCCCAGCGTGTGATGCCCAACGTTCCCCATGTGGCCGTCATGGATACCGCTTGGCACCAGACCATGCCCGCTTCCAGTTACACCTACGCCGTTCCCTACGACTGGTACAGCTACTATGGTGTACGCCGCTATGGTTTTCATGGCACCAGCTTTCTCTACACTGCCAAGCGAGCTGCCGCCATCTTAGGGAAGAAACCGACTGAGACCAACCTTATTATCGCGCATGTAGGAAACGGTGCTTCGATGAGCGCCATCAAAGACGGTTGCGCCCTCGACACCTCCATGGGTCTGACACCCCTGGAAGGTCTGGTTATGGGAACCCGCTCCGGCGACATGGACCCGGCCATCATCAACTACATTGCCCGCCGAACGGGCATGACAAACCAGCAAATCGACACGGAACTCAACAAAAAGTCGGGTATTTTGGGTATTACCGGCCGCTTCAGCGACCGGCGCGATATGACCAAAGCCGCCGATGAGGGCGATGTCCGGTCGTTGCTGGCCCTCCAGATCGAAGGCTACCGCATCAAGAAATATATTGGTTCGTACATGGCCGCTATCGGCCGTGTCGATGCCGTGGTCTTTACCGCGGGTGTCGGCGAAATGAGCTGGCGGGTACGCCAGGAGGCTCTGCTGGGACTGGACAATTTGGGCATCATCCTCGACGTTGAAAAAAACAAACTCAGTATGACCCGCAATGCCGAAACCCGCATCAGCGCTGATCATTCCCCGATTGCCATCTACATCATCCCCACCGATGAAGAACTGGTCATGACAGAAGATACCTACGCCATTATGAAAGGTACCTATGACATCCACACGAATTTCACCTATTCGTTTGAAGATCCGAACTATGTCAATAAAGAACGGGCCAAGGCTCTTGAAAAGGAACTAGTCCGAAAGCCTGCTCTGAAGGAAATTCTCGCCTGACTTTAGGAAAGCATCGAAGAATCCGTCAGGAAATTCGATAGCTTTCCAGTTTGTCGAGGATCTCGGTCATCAGTACCCGGCTGGCGGGCCAGAGTGCCTCCGGCCTGTCTCCCGCCGTGTGCATGGTTCGCCAAGCCGGTGGAAGATCGCCGGGGGCAACCCCTCCCAATTCTCCGGGCTCTTCCCGCAGTTGACGGTACGCCAGCGCTTGCTTTCGCGGCAGAAGACTGATCTGGACAGCGGGTATGCCAGCCAAAAATAGTCCAAGATCATCGGAAAACGGTGTGTTGACTTCAATCGTGTCTCCGGCTCCGCAGGTGGCCAACCAACGGCGGGCCCCCAAACGGGCGCGGGCATAAGCGTCTAGATCGGTGGGAAGCGACTCCGAGCGGGTCTTACGGATCAAGTGCTCTCCCAAATGCCCAAGAACCACGGTATCGCCGATTCCCGTCATATCGAGGACAACGGGAAACAATCCAGGAATCGGGCCCCAGTGCCGGGCCAAAGCATACGCACCCTGCTCCGAGGCGGGAGCACCCGAGGCCAACTCCTCCCCGTCGGTGAAGACAACCCGGAGAGGTTCACTTTTATGTGACCGCCGAAGATAATCCACCAGTGCCAGAACACTCGCGCCATTGTCATTTGCCCCCGGAACCCCAGCCACCCGGTCGTAATGGGCCACCAGAACTTTTTCTCCTGCCTGGGGAACCTGGCTGCGGTTGCCACGGACCTGGACGTGCCGGAATGAACCTGTTCTAACCAGCTCAAACGGTATCACCGCTGCATGCAGAACCTGGGCCAGAAGTTTAAGACGGTCAGCAGCCGGGTCACAAAAGGGGAGAAACCAGGGTGGCAAGACAGGGGCAGGCATGACGCAGTTATAACATGGGTCCGGCGCTTTGTCTTGACCGCCTCGACACCCCCGGTCTAGTCTGAGTGCCGTGATCCGCTCCCTGTGTTTCCTCCTGTTCCTATTCCCCTTGGTTGTTTCGGCTCAAGACCTGATCCCGGAGGTACCGGCAGCGGTTTTACTCGACCAGACTTCCGGCAGGGTTCTCTACCAGAAACTGCCGGACCGTCCGTTTCCACCTGCTTCGCTCACCAAGCTGATGACTCTGCATTTGGCCTGGGAAGCCTTGGGAACCCAGAAGGTTCAGGCTTCCGATCTGGTACCGGTCACCGACAAGACGAGTGGAAAAGCGGTTCCCCCAGGGTCCAGCCTGATGTTCCTCGAAGCCGGACAGCGGGTTAGCTTCAAGGATCTGATGCTGGGATTGGCAGTGGTCTCGGGGAACGATGCGGGAATGACTCTCGCCCACTTTTTGGGTGGCTCCCAGGAAGGGTTTGTGATGCAGATGAATGCAGCTGCCCAAGCCCAGGGTCTGACGAGCACCGTTTTTTTTGATAGTTACGGTTACGATTCCCGCAATAGGACAACGGCGGCAGATTTTGCCAAGTTCTGCCGGTTTTACCTGCAGGCGCACCCTCAAAGTGTTCAGGTGCTCCATAACCAAAGACAATTCTCTTATCCCCTGACCGAGAACCAAGCTCCGGGAGACCACCGCAAACTCAACACCATCACCCAGCCCAATCGCAATACTCTCCTGGGAGCCTATGCAGGTGCTGATGGTCTCAAGACCGGCTATATCGAGGAGTCAGGCTACAATCTGGCTGCAACGGCCCTGAGAGGAGATCAAAGGCTTGTCGTGGTGCTTTTGGGCGTACAGGCTAACGACGCCTTGGAGGGCGGTCGGCTGCGGACAGCGGCTGGAGCGCGCTTGTTCGATTTTGGCTTCTCGACCTACCCTTTACGAGCGCTGCCGATGCCCGAGCTCAAGCCGCTGCGGGTGTGGTACTCCGACCCTGGTACAGTTTTGGTGGCACCGAACGGCCCCACTGTCTATCCTTTGGCTCAGGAGGAAGCTGCGGGAATAGAGGTGAGAGTCGAGGGTACCTTGGACGCAATTGGCCCTCTCGCTTCAGGGACTATTGTAGGAAAGGTAATCTGGAGCCGCGGTTCCCGGGATTTTTACAGTATTACCCTGAAAACAGTGAACCCGGCCCCATCAGCTCCTTGGTGGACGGGGCTGTGGGACGCAATCGTCCTGTTTTTCCGAGGGCTTACGGGAACCCCGGAACCGACCCGCTTCGGTAACCATACGTAATCGTAAAGGACGTGCTGGAGGTAAAGCCCAAGGAGCGGTAGAGCCCCAAGGCGGAGTGATTGGATTTCTTGACAAAAAGGCAGGCCCCACGCCCCTGGCGGTTGAGTCGGTCCAGTAAAAATGCAAGCAGTCGCTTCTGCAACCCCTGCCCCCGATATTCAGGGCGGGTATAAACACCCCCGATCTGTGCCCACTGCGTCGTCAAAGCGTTCGTGCCGGCCTTGGCAAGCGGTGTCCGACCTTCCCATAGTGCTGCGATCTCTTGTTTTCGCACAGCCTTCCAGAAGTGCAGCCGGCTGATCAAGGGTTGAAACTCCGCAGGATCAAACAGAACCTCTTCCTTTTCATAGGCTTCCTGCAAGGAAAAAAGTCGGTCTCCATCGTCAGAAACAACGGTGCGCAGATGACCTGAGCCTTCGGGAATGTCCACCTCAAGCCTCGGGCGGACCAGAAACTCATAGTCAACTCTTCGAAGAATTCGTGAAGACGGCATTAAGGTTTCGCAGCGGGCAACCCATAGTGCAGGCCCCATCAGGCACCAGGACTCTGCAACCCTATCCAAGACGGCACGAGCTCCTGTCTCCAGAGCTGAATCCCAGGGTTCAGGAAGCACCGGATAGACCACCCCTGCCGACCGTATCCCCAGGGCCGCACGGGTAGAACCGCCTTGTGAGGCGGCCCATAGCTTCAGATTCTCCTGGGCCAAAAGGCCCGTCGTCAAGGGCTCTAGTTCTGTCACCCAAGCCGGTATGGTCCGGCAGAGTTCCCAACCTCGCAAGGCCATTGTGTTACCGAAGGTTCCAGGGAAAGTCTCCGAAACGGAAGGGAATCTTTCCCGTAGGCAGAATTTCCCCGGTCAAAGTTGCCGCAGCCACCTCAAACGCAGCCACATTGGTACCAAAAACAGCCACGGCGTCCTTCACCCACGGAACCTCTTTGAGGTAGACAGGGGAAAGCACGGAAACAACCGCGACTTTTTCCCGATAGGGTTCCAATGCCTTGAGGTAGGCCAAACCTCCGGGAGTCGCCAGAAAAAATACTGTCCTTGGCGCAGAGGCCACCCTGGCGACAATCGACTTCAGAAGAGCCGGGTCAGAACCAAAAAAATCATATTCATATTCGAGAAAAACAGCCCCGGGAAAGCGGGTGGAAAAAACCCGGTACGAGCTTTCATAGGGGCTGACAATGAGCGGCACACCCTCGGCAGACTTCCATGGAAGTGATCCAGAAGCCAGGACAGAGGCGCCCCGGGCTGTCTGTTGAAGCACAAAAGGATCGGCTTCAGGAACCGGAATCGTGAGCGACTCAGGATTAGGCAGGAGGGGGACAGCCATGGGCCCCTTGAGATAGGTCAGCTTGAGTTCAATAACGCGCCGGACCGATGTCTTCAATTCCTGCAGAAACACATCGTCGCGCTTCGCCCGGTTGACCAGATCGTCCCAGGTTTCATATTGAGCCCGGGCAGGTTTGGAAATCAAGAGAAGGTCGTTTCCGGCGTCCAAGGCTTGCTCGGCGGCCTGGGCAATCGTCCAACCGACAGGTCTCGCCCCTTCCATATACAAATCGTCGGTGAGCACAACTCCTTGGAAACCAAGCTCTTTCCGCAGCAATCCGTTGATCAGCTGTTCGCTCAACGATGCCGGAAGATTGTTGTTGGTCACCTCTGGAAACGCAATGTGACCACTCATGATGGCCCCCAGGCCTTCAGCAATCATCATCTGATAAGGAACCAGCTCCCGCTTTTCCAGCGTTTCACGGTTGATGTGGATGATGGGAAGTCTGCCGTGGCTATCGACCCCTGTGTCGCCATGTCCGGGAAAATGCTTGGCAGTGGCGACGACACCTTGTGACCGCAAACCCTGGTAGAAGGCCATACCAAGCACCCCGGCTTGAACGGGGTCCTGAGAAAAAGAGCGGGGACCAATGACGTCGGCAGCAGCGTTGGAGTATAAGTCGACAGAAGGGGCAAAATTCATATTGACACCCATCTGCCGGAGTTCCGCACCCAACAATCGCCCGGTTTTCCAAGCATCGGAGGGTAACCCGGAAGACCCCAATGACAAGTTTCCCGGCGTTGTGGTAGTCGTGCCCTTGATATGTCTTACCCAGCCACCCTCCTGGTCTGTGGCCACCAGAAGGGGAATTCGAAAACGGGTTTTTTGGGATCGCGCCTGCAGAATTGCCGAAGCCTGGGCAACCTGAGCCGGTGTACCGGCGTTCCAACCGAAGTATTTGACACCGCCCAGGGAACGGTTTTCAACCCAGGCAAGAATAGCGGCATCAGGAACCGGATCGGGAAAAGCGAGCATCAGGACTTGACTGGCCAGTTCGGGGATGGTCATGGCTGCGACCAGTTCGGCAGCCAGAGGACCGGGCTCTTTTTTATCCCAAAAATCAAGAGCAGTGAGGGAACCTGTCCCGAGGAGGAAAAGGAGACTCCAAAAAGCAAAGAGGCGCATATGGCTTCTTATCCGATCGGCCGTGAAATTTCCAGCCCGTTCCGTTAATCTGTGGTCATGCGCTTTGTTTTGTTTCTGCTGAGTCTTGTTTTGTGGTTGCCACCGCTCACTGCTCTGCGCCTCGAGCCGCTACCACAAGCGGCAGCCCGCCCTTCAACGGGGTCGCCCCTCGATCAAGAAGGCCTGCTCGACCTTGCTCTGGTCTTTTCAGGGGTTCCCGCCTCTGCTGTTCCGGCTTACCGCTCTGTCTTTGAACGCTGGAGTACCGAGTTCCAAGCGGCCTCCGATCCGAACTGGGACAGTGCCCGCAAAGCCGATAACCTCCTTCAGTTTCTTCATACACGGCTGAAGAGCTATTCAACCTATCAGACCAGGTTGGATGTTCTGGTTGACCGAGGTACCTACAACTGCGTTTCCTCGGCCCTGGCCTATATGATTATGGGGCGTTCAGTCGGTCTCGATGTCCAGGCGGTATCGACCCTTGACCATGCTTTTGCCTTGGTCAGGCTTCCAGGAGGGCGGGAAGTCGATGTGGAAACCACAACAAAGTTCGGCTTTGATCCTGGAACAAAAACGGAATTTACCGACAGTTTCGGGCACACAGGTTTCGCCTACGTGCCACCGGGAAAATATGCCAAGCGCCAGGTCATCACTGACCGCGAGTTGTTGGGACTGTTAGTTCAAAACCGAATGGCCGATTTTCAACGTGACGGGCGGGTGGAAGAAGCCGTAGGTCCCGCCATCGACCGTTGGACGATTGAGGGAACTCCGGCAGCCTTTAAGACACTGGTGGACAGTTTCGTCAACTATGCTTCCTGGCTCAACGGCCGCAAGGAGTTTCTCAAGGGCCTCAATCTGGTTGAGGATATGGTTGCTGTGACGGGGCAAATTCCTGAAGCTAGGGACCTAGCCTGGGCGTTTCTGAACAATCACGTCAACCAGCTTTTGGACCGGCAGGATTTTGCGGGAGCGCAGGCGGCCACCCTGACCTGGAAGAACCGGGGTTTCTTGACAGAGACGCAATCTTCACAAACCCAGGCTGTCATCGCTGACCGGCAACTGTCGTCTGCTGTTAAAAATCAGCCCTTCGCACAGGCGGCCACCCTGGTAGACCAAGCTTTCAGCCAGGGCATTCTAACCTCAGCGCGGCGACAGGAATTGCTCTCGTACCTTTACGGTCAAGAGGTGCAGCGCGTAGCCTCTTCCCGGGGCGCACAAGCTGCCTGGCAGTTCCTTGGCACCCTGCCAGCTGAGGTTCAAGCACTCTCCAGCCTCGCCAAAGCCAAAGAAGTCTATGCTTACAACTGGAGTGTGGAGGTTCATAATCAGTTCGCCAAGCTCTGGAATGCCGGGAAGAAGGCCGATGCACGGCAGTTACTAGAGGACGCGATGCGGCTCCTGCCCGAAAGCGCGCTCCTGAAAAAAGATCTGGTCTTAAGTCAGGGAAACTCCTGATGTATTATTATGCATTTCCCTTGCATTAATTCTCATATATTGATACGATCATCGATATGAAGGGACGAGTCGACCGGCTGAAAGCCGTCAAGAAAGCCATCTCCCAAAACGGGGTAGCCAATCAGGAAGGCCTCCTGACTCTGCTGCTGCGCGATGGCTATGAGGTTACTCAGGCAACTCTCAGCCGTGATTTGAAAGTTTTAAGGGTGGGTAAAGTCAGTGCTCCCGATGGCAGCTACATCTATGCCCTTCCCGAGGAATCGGACCGCAGCCAGGAGGAGCTCATCCGCGACTTCCAGCGGGGTTACCTCAGTATGGAGTCTTCCGAGAACCTGGTGGTGCTAAAGACGCTTCCCGGCCATGCCCAGGCTACCGCATGGGCCCTCGACAATCTGGAGCTGCCGGAAATTCTTGGAACCGTGGCCGGGGACGATACGATTTTGATCATTTTAAGGCAGGGGTCGGATTTTGACGCTCTGCAGCGGTCCCTGGTCCGCCTGATGCCGGGTTGGGAGGTCTGACATGACGGCAGCCGTGATTGGTGCGACAGGTTACACAGGCATGGTTCTGTTGAGACTCTTGGAAGCTCACCCGAAGGTCACACAGATCATCGCGGTTTCGAGCTCAAAGCCTGGTGAAGCTATCGGTGTCGAAGATCCCGGCTTGGGTCCGCTTTCAGACAAGTATGGCGGTACCGGAGGCAAGTTCGTAACGGTGGAACAGGCGGCACGGATGACCCCGGAGGTTGTGTTTGCGGCCCTTCCACACCTCGCCAGCGCGTCGGTATGCGCCCCGTTTTTTGGAAAAAGCGTGGTCATCGACCTTTCTGCCGACTTCCGCATCAAGGACCGTGCCGTTTTCGCCCAAGCCTATGGTCAGGAACCACCCCGCCCGGATCTCCTTGATCAGGCGGTGTACGGTCTGGCAGAGTGGCATACTGAAGCGATCAAAAAAGCCGACCTGATTGCCAACCCCGGTTGTTATACGACCTGTTCTCTTCTCCCTTTGCTTCCTCTTTACCAAAACGGGATTGTCGAGCCCCGAGTTCTGATCAACGCCTTAAGCGGTATTTCAGGTGCGGGGAAAAAGGCCGAGCTGAAGTACCTTCTATCCGAAAGGGCAGAGAGTGTTCAGCTTTACAGCCCAGGCCGCAAACACAGGCACACGCAGGAAATTGAAACGGAATTGAGGTTCGCCGATACCGCAGCCCAGGTGCTGTTCAACCCCCATCTGGTGCCGATGAAGCGGGGCATGGAGGCAACCATCGTTGTCGATCTGAAACCTGGAAAAACCCTGGCAGAGGCTGAAGCAGCCTGGTTCCAGGCGTATTCTGGCAGGCCTTTTGCCCGTTATGTCGGTTCACGCCTTCCAGCTTCCTCTGAGGT
>JAIFLN010000154.1 GCA_020049045.1 Spirochaetota bacterium
CCTTTGATGACGCCAAGGTGTCGACCAACATTGTGATTCTCGACGCCTGCCGCGACAACCCCTTTGTCAAAAAGAACACCCGCTCGCTGGGCGGAACCCGGGGCCTGTCGGTGGTGCAGAAGAGCGCCAATGTGGAAGGCTCGGCGGTGCTGTTCGCCACGGCCCCCGGTGATACGGCGGCCGACGGAAGCGGCGACAACGGCGTGTTCACCACTGCCTTGCTCAAATACATCACCACCGATATTTCGTTGCAGGTTTTGGCCGCCCGTGTGACCGGTGAGGTCAAGCGGATGACCGGCGGCAAGCAGACCCCGTACAGCAGCCTCAGCCTTTCGGACGAGTTCTTCATTGTTCCCGCCTCGATGCGTACCGGTGCTCCCGCCACCGCCGCAGCGGTTCCTGTGGTGACGGTTCAGCCCACGGTAGTGGCGGCCCCTAAGCAGGACCAGAACTCCATCAAGGCCTCGCTGATCATTGAAAAGCAGAGCCTGACCATTCAGCGCCAGGAAATTCAGAGCAAGGGTGCCTGGTCCGGTGTAGTCGGCGGTATTGGTTGGTTTGCAGCCCTTTTGGGCGGCGGCATGAGCGGGTGGGGCTACTACGAAGGAACCCAGGCCCTGGCCGAGTACAACAGCATTGCCCCTGGAAACCAGCAAGGTTACGACGGTGCCCGCGACAAGATGGACGGTGCCAACACTAAGTTCACCTACGGCCTCTACATGGCCGGTGGTGGCTTTGGCCTGGCTGTGATCTCGCTGTTCCTGGGCCCCGACACATCCAAAATTGATTCACAAATGCGAGAAGTCGACAAGAAGATTGTCCTTCTGGGAGGGAACTGACCCATGCGCCGATTCCTCTGGGGGGCTCTGGCCCTCATTGTACTCGCCGGTTGCCAACTACCCATGGTCGCCGAATTGAAAAGCCCCCTGGATGCGAAATCGCCCTCGTTTGTTCCCAAGAGCGCCGACAAGAATTTGTTGACGTTTTCACTGGAACCCGGACCCATAGGCAACCCGGCCAAGACCGTTAGCGGCAAGATCACAGAAGCAACAACCGCCAGCCAAGACAACGTTGTGGAACTCACCTTGCCCTTTGGCTCGACCCGCGACAAACTGGTGGCCACCTTCACGTTTTCTGCAGGAGCCACGGTCAAGATTGGTACTGTAGCCCAGGTCAGCGCCACCACGGTCAACGACTTCACCAACCCGCTTTCGTACATCGTCACCGCCGCCGACGGCACCACCAAGACCTACAAGGTGACAGCTGTCATTGCCAAGTCAGACCAAAAGGACATCACGGCATTCTCGTTCGTCCCCAAGGCTGGTACCAATAACCCCACGACTGAGACGATTACAGTAACGCCTGATCAGACTGCGAAAACCATTACGGTCACGCTACCTTTCAATTCTGTGAAGAATAATTTGGTGGCTACATTCTCCACTTCTGGCAGCAAGGTCGAGGTGGGCACCGTCGAACAAATAAGCGGAACCACTGCCAACGACTTTACTAATGCGGTGACCTACAAAGTGACCGCCGCCGATGGAACCGACAAGGTTTATACGGTGACGGTGAGTGTGGCAGCGTCGAGCGCGAAGGAGATTACGGAGTTTAAGTTTGTACCGACAGCGATGACTAACAATCCCTCAACGACAATTTCTGGTCGTATTGTCGGAACCGACATTTTCGTGGATCTCCCGTCCGGAAGCCTAACGAACAATCTCGTTGCCACATTTTCAACCACAGGTAGCGCTATCACAGTTGCCGGTGTGAATCAGGTAAGTGGGACTACTCCCAACAGCTTTGCCTCAAGTCTTTCCTACATTGTCACCGCTGCAGATTCATCGACGAGGACCTACGTCGTTTCTGCGAAGCCGAAAATGACGGTGGTCTATGTTCAGAGCGCTATGGGTTCCTCGTTTATTGATTCTTTTATTCTCAACACTTCAACCGGAGTCCTTGGACCAAAAATCGGCGGCACTTTCACGAACACCGATGCACCATCACAGCGCCTAGTGGTTTCGCCAAATGGGAAGTTCCTTATTCATGGGAATACGGCGTCCAACATGAAACTGTTCGGCGTAACCGCAGGAACCGGAGCCCTAGTTTCAGCATCCATGCCTAGTCCAGCCTTGACAGCGAGTCTCGTATCCTCAACCAAGAACCCCGCAATTGACCCACTTGGTCGCTTCATGTATGTGTTGCAGCAGACAGGCCTACCCGGTGGTGCTGTGCAGTTCCCCCTTGATTCAACAACGGGAATGCCAAGTGTGGGTAGCAATCTTACTGTGGGAAATGGAGTAAATCCTCCTGGTGGGATGGTGTTCTCTCCCAATGGAAAATTTGCATTTGTCTACGAGGACATGATGGCAACGGGCAAGCTTCAAGCCTACATGGTAGGAAGCGACGGTAGCTTGTCAGTGCAAGGGGCGACCTTTGAATGGACGGCAGGAAAGATGAAAGGTGTTG
Organism: Spirochaetota bacterium; assembly: GCA_020049045.1. Lineage (GTDB taxonomy): Bacteria > Spirochaetota > Spirochaetia > JABEVK01 > JABEVK01 > JAIFLN01. Next base: position 2,467 of record JAIFLN010000154.1, read on the forward strand.
TTGTTGATCCCACTGGGCAGTACCTTTATGTAGCACAAGACAATGGACCTGAGATGAAGGCCTTCTCGATCAACCAAACTAATGGGGCACTTACTTTGGTTGAGGCGGCCGCAATGGCACCCTCACCTGCTGGGGGGTATATTCAAGTTGGCATTGATCCTTCCGGACAATTTGTCGTCGCGATTGCCTCAGTACCGACCGAAACGATCTATGTGGCTAAAAGAAACACTTCAGGGAGTGATGCTTTACAAACGGCTCAGACCTATACATTGACAGGAGCAGGGCCTCCAATTTCGTTCACCTTTAGCAAAGACGGACATAAGATCTACGTAAATTACGATACAGGAAATCTAGAGGTGCTCGATTGGGCCTATGCAACGAGTGGGGCGATGAGTCTGGTGGAACTCAAAACAGGAATTGGATTGGACTTCACAATAGACCCAACGGGAAAATATGGACTGGCCTTTGACGGAGGCGTCCTGAAGGCATGGCCGTTGGCTGCGAATGGAAGCATTTCATCGCCAAGTTCCAATCAGTCACCGACAGGAACGACATTCCAGTACTTAAGTGTTGCCGAGATCCCGGCCCAGTAAGATAGAAGTTATACCGGCGGAGCGTGCAGTAATCCCCCCGCATGAGGGAGGCGGAGGGTTGGGGTTTGCCGTGGGCGGACCCCAAGTTCTTCCCGGTCGGTTGACCCCGACCGGGAAAACGGCACCCCGGAGCCACCCCGACCCCTGCGAGGCCCGGCGACGGGTCCGCAGGGGGCATGCCCAATGCTTGACTTGACCCTGGCACATACCGACCGGACCGGACTGGGGTCCTCGCTTCACGGAGTCTTAATTGACAAATTGTAACGACAGATTCATACTTACAATGTGAAATTCCTATGAAAACAGTGCATGGTTTTCCAGAGATGACTGAGGCGATGAAGGCTGAGCTCGAAGCCCTTGCTCTCTTGCCTGACGACCAGATCGATACCTCCGATATTCCTGAATGGACAGCCAAAGACTTTGCCGAGGCGGTGCCCTTCCACGGCCTCTACAAGCCCCGCAAACAGCAGATCACAGCGCGGCTCGATGCCGACGTGCTGGCATGGCTCAAGGCCCATGGCAAGGGTTACCAGACGCTGATGAACAGCCTTCTGCGCAAAGAAATGCTGGCAGAGCTGAAGCAGCGCGGCTAGAGCCGGTTGGGGTGTCTCGGAATTTGACACAATTGGGCAATGTAGCTACCCTATATGATAGGGTGAATTCTGGTGACTGGGGAGTTCAATGGAACGAGAGTTTGTGGAACTGACCCAATTCCAGGTTGAATGGAAAGCCCTCGGGCAAAACGACGAGGAATTGCGAGCTCTTCAGAACTTCCTTGCAAGGCAAACCGAGGCTGGGCCGTTGATCCAGGGGACCGGCGGACTCCGCAAGCTTCGCTGGAGCCGGGAAGGAAAAAAATCTGGAAAACGGGGCGGAGTTCGGGTCATCTACCTGGATGTGCCAGCGAGGGGAAGAATGTTTCTTCTTATGGTTTTTGGAAAGGATGAGAAGACTGATCTGGGCCCGGGTGAGAAACAGCAGCTCAAGATCTTGGCTAAAAGGCTTCTTAGTCTTTGAGATTGGAAGCAGGAGGAGAGAAAGTGGGAACGGCATTCGAAAAAATCAAAGCAGGGCTGGAACAGGCCATTGCCTTCAGCGAAGGCAAAATCGACCTCAAGACGACCAAGATCGTCCTCGAGCCGGTGCCTAAGTGGGAGGCTCAGAAGGTTCGCGCTCTTCGGCAGGAACTCAAGGTGAGCCAGAGCATTTTCGGGGCAGTGCTAGGCGTGTCGAAGAAGACTGTCGAGGCCTGGGAGGCGGGCAAGAACGTGCCCAACGGCTCGGCTAGCCGGTTGATGGAAGTGATCAGCAACGACAGTGACCTACTGGCCAGGCAGCGGATCTTCATCCACGGCTAGAGTCGGTCGGGGTGAATACAATGCAAAGTGCAAAGCTCTCAACCGGTCAATCTCTTTGAATCCTGTAATCCTGTCCCGTCTTCTTGCTTGACCGTGCCGATCCGCAGAGCTAACCTGAAATCATGGATCAAGCAGAGGCCTCGAAAAAGACGAAAGCGTTCGCGTCCTTGGTGGAACCCGGCTTCCACCCTGTTCAGGTTCTGCTCTACGGCTCCTATGCACGCGGAGATCAACGTGAAGAAAGTGATGTCGATGTGGCCGTGATCGTCAAAAATTGGAACTCGGAGATTCTCAAGGCGCAGAAAGAGCTTTTTCGGTTAAGGCTTTCTATCGATACCCGCATCGAACCAATCCTTCTCGAGGAAGACCATGACCGGTCGGGGTTCCTCGCTTCCATCCGTAAATACGCTATTGTAGTTTCGTAAGCGTGAGCCCCGGAATATCCTGAAAATGCCGGGTGTTGTTGGTCACAAAGGTGAGGTTGAACTGGATGGCCTGCGATGCCAGCCACAGGTCCATCACCCGGGTATCAGCCTGCTTGCCGGATAACAATACCGGCATCTTGGGCCATTTCGACCCCGTATTGCAGCTCGGCAATCGTTACGGGGGAGATGAAGATAGGCTCTTCCTTGGTAACCCGCGCCACATCACTGGGTGCGAGAGTTCCACGCTCGACATCGATCCAGATACAGGTGTCAATCAGGAATGCCATGGGTCTGTCACCTGTTCGTTGAGGTTGGCACGGGAGTCTTCCAACCAGGTTTGGGCTGCGGCCTCGGGCAGGGTCCGGTACAGGTCTGCCATGACTTCGAGGGCTGTCGCCCCTCGATTTTGAGGCACCAGTTTCACGAGGTTGCGACCGACATTGTAATCATATTATCTGCTCCAAGCAGATAATAATTCTCATTGGAAGGAAGGTCAAACG
>JAIFLN010000093.1 GCA_020049045.1 Spirochaetota bacterium
GGCTGCTGCCAGCTTGCATTGCCTGGCTCTGTCCGTCACTAGCCAGATTGTGCACTTCCACCAGGACCTTGTAGTCAGCATCGTTGCCCCTCAACACTGCTAGATTCTGAGTTCGCGCGTAGGCATTGGAGCCCAGATACGGAAGCAGCTTCTGAGCAAAGTTCAGGCTTTTGGTATCGATGGAACCTTCCCGGGTCTCGAGTGCCAAGACTCCGGTACCGTAGGGTGAAGCAGGGTTGTTGTCGGCATGAAGGCTCAAAAAGACCCGGCGGCCTGGGGTGGCGGTGCGGAAGGCGCGATCGGCAATGGTAATGCGTTTGTCCAGACCCGACTGGCTGCCGTTGGGCCAAGCCTCGGCATCGTCTGATTGGTTAAGCGCCAAGTCGTTGTAAACCTGGTTTTTTTCATTGACCAGGGTGCGGCCGGTTGAGGTGTCACGGATGAGGTGGCTGGGGGCCAGAATGGTCATGCGTGCATCGGCACCGTGACGTTTGAGCAGAGCATAAATGCGCAGACTGATGTCATACACGTATTCGTGCTCGGTCAAATAGACGGCTTTTCCGTCCTCATCACTGGCTTTCACGATGGCTCCGGGGTCAAGGCCGCCATGACCGGGGTCGATCACGACAGTGTAGCCCTGCAAAATGGTGGAAAGCGGCCCTTTCTGAGCGACGAGAGCATCAAACTTGCTGATCAGTTGCCTTGCCTTCTGAAAGGCGTCCACGGGAGAAATCCAGTTGTTTTCGTAATAGCCGCGGTTGGGCTGGGACAACTCGCCCGGATGGGTCCAGTAGTAATAGTCGGCGTTCCACTCAAAGACGGGAATGGCCTTGTCGAGAACCACGTAGCTGTCCCAACGGATTTTTGCCTGGTCTTCGTCGCGGAAGGCCGGAAGGTCAGCAGGTGAGGCTGCTGCTGGCGAGGCTTTTGGAGCCTCCTCGGGAAAGGACACTGTCACTTGGGACTTTGGCAGCATAGAAGGTGCAACCGCCTGCGTAACGGCTTCCGTCAAAGTGGTTGGCTTGCTTAGATTGATTACCTGTCCTACGTGAAGCACTCCGTCGACTGCCATGCCGTTCCAGTACAGCAGATCGTCCAGGCGGATTCCATATTCTCTGGTGAGTTTGAGCAGAGAGTCCCCTTTCTGAACAACATAGGTTTTGACACTCTTCTGGGCCACAACTTTTTCTTGAACCGGGGGTTGAAAAACCCGCTGCGCCGCGCTGGCGTAAGCCCGTAGTTTCAAGACTTGGCCCGCTTTGAGTGCCAGCGAGTCAGTGCCGTTGATGCGCTGCAGTTCCGCCACCGAAAGCCCGTACAGTGCTGCAATACCTGCAGGTGTATCACTGGCGGCTACGGTATGGTTCAAAGGAACTTCCGAGGGTTTGAACACGCGCAACGTGGCACCGGGGGTCAGCGAGGTTCCGGTCAGCTGGTTGATGGCAATCAGTTCTTCCTGGGCAATGTCGAACAGGGCTGCGAGGTTGGCCAGCGAATCGCCTGTCTGAACGGTGTAGAACGTGACACCTACCGGATGTCGGATATACACCCTTTGGCCGACGTACAGGCCCTGATCCGCTGTTAGGCCGTTGATGCGGTACAACGTGTCCAGGCTGGTGTCAAATTTGACGGAGAGAGCCCCTAGCGAGTCCCCGGCCCGCACTGTATATAAAAAGGGGTTGAGCCCGGGGTTTACCAAAGCGGTTTTGGCCGCCGGTTTGACTACCAACGATTGCCCGACCCGGATGGCGGCGGTATCAAGACTGTTCCATGCCCTTAGTTGGTCTACCGAAATATTGTAGAGGCGCGCAATTGAGTACAGGGTCTGGTTGGGCTGCACCTTGTGGCTTTCCTGGGCAAAGGCCGTGCTCACGGTGAGTAAAAAAACAAGGGAAACGAGGGGTGCTTTTTTCACAGCATCAACCTTCCTGGGTTTGGATGGCCAAATGGAGCTGGCCGTTGTTCTTGAGAACCGTGGCGTCGAGCGTCAGAACTCTTTCTGCAATGCGAAGCGAGCCTCCGGCCAGATCCTGACCTTCGGCCAAGTCGGCAACCTCGTGGGGAAAATCAGGTTTGAAGGTGGCCTTCTGCCCGTCGTACTTGACCAGAGTTCCGGTGACCAGGTGTTTACGCCGGGGGTGGCGGAACAGAAAGGGAAGAAAGGCGGCACCGGCCTTGGTTTCGGCCGGGGTCTTCGGGTTGGCGTTCTCGATTTCAAAGGTTCCGTAACGGAGAAACACCTCACGGATGTTGCGGGCCAGTGTCTCGATGTTGCCGTCGTACTGAAGAATGCCGTTCACGCCGAGGTACAGGGCCTTGTTGGCCTCTTCCAAAGGAGCTGGACCGTTGGAAATGAGCAGGAAGATCACCTCGTCCTTGGAAAACTCATCTCGAAGGTATTTCACCAGGATTTTCCAGTGCCGGGGAAAGTCCTGCAGATCGTAAAGCACGATAGACGGGCGGGTTTCCGCTAAGTTGTCCAAAGCCTTGAGAGGGTGTTTGTAGTGGACAATGCTGACCCCGTAGGGTGCCAGATGGTGCTCCAGATCGGCAGCCCAGGGCGTTTCGTCCTTGACGAGCATCAGGATCATTGGCGGCCTTTCCTTTCGGTCCCCAAATTGCGGACCTGGTAGTCGTAGATTTCCCAGTAACCGGCATTCTTCTGGAGGGCGTATTTGTACTCACGCATTTCCAGATAGTCACCCGCATCGAATTTCAGGCGTGTGGTGACCGTGGCTTCGCGGGCGGTGTAGCTGGTGTTCAGAATTTCAAAGGCGCTCGGTACCTTGGCCAAGGTTTCTTCCCGTCGCCACAGCTCGTCCTGAAACTCGGACAGAATGCGGTGACGTTCTTCTTCGCTGGAGGCCAAAAAGGTGCGGCGGAACTGGGGGGCTCGTTTGTAGAGCGCTTCGGTGTTGAGGTAGAGGAAGAACTTGGCCTCTTCTTGCGCTTGGCGCGCCAGAAGCAGATAGGTGACCACGGCGTCGGGAGCCAGGGCTTCGCGTTTGAGGTAATCCTGGGTGACTTGATCGAGGTTTTCATGCAAAGAGGCTGCCGAACCGGCCGGTAGGGCCGGGCGGACGGTCAGTGTCAGCACGTTGGAGTGAAACACCGTTTCATCCATGGCTCCGGCGGAATGGGCCTCGGAGAGCGAAGCCTTGAGGGTTTGGCCCCGGGCTCCCTGAAATTCCGGCAGAAGAGAAGGATAGAAGCTTCCTGCAATGGTGTAGACGCCCGGGTCGTCCACCGCGATAAAGTCACGCAGGTTGACGGTGTAGTTGAACTCTTCACCGGGAAGAATGCTCACATCGCGGAAAAACACCGGCTGGTTGTTGAACCGGTTCTCGTTGAAGACATCGGCAGGTGGCAGCGCTAGACCCGTGCGACCAGCCGGAAGCACCGTCAAGCCGAGCTGGAACACCGGCTGGCTGGGCAAGCTGAACCACAGCGGCGAATTCCCTTGATTCCGAAGGCCGACTTGGAGCAAGATGGCTTGATCGGGGTCGTTCGTGTAAATCTCTTTATTGAAGTACCTGAGGCTGAACTGCACCCCGGGTGCCACAGTTTCGGCCTGCCCCACGGTAGCGATGATCAGCAATAGGACGCATATGGCGACGTGTTTCACGGACAGATTCCTCCCCAAGTTCTCGTTTCATTGTCGGAACAATCGATGATTACCTTACTGGTGAATGAAATTTCCCAAGCCCTGAAGAAGGATGCTCCCTTCCAGGCGCTTCTGGACGACTTCCGGGCCGGCCGGCTTCCGGTTGAGGTCGAGGGGGCGCAGGGGTTTTTCCAGGCCCTGGTTTTATTCTCCTTGGCCAAACAAGTGCCGGGCACGGTTTTTGTGGTGGCTCCCACCGACGCCGAAGCGGCAGCCTTTGCCCGCGACCTTGATTCTCTGGGCCTTGAGGTCGACCTGTTCCCCTGGTGGGGCCCCTTGCTGTATCAGGGGATTTCTGCCCCTGCCCAGGTTTTTGGGCAGCGCTCGCGCGTGTTGGCACGGCTGATTTCCGGTCAGGCCAAGGTGGTGCTGGTCAGTCTTCGCAGTCTTTTGTTTCCGGTGCCGCCCATGGCCGATTTCAAGGCGCAGCTGGTCACCTGGAAGGTTGGCAACACCATCAATGTGGCTAAAACCGCCGAGCACCTGGCCCGGCTGGGTTACAGCCGGGTTCCCCGGGTCTCGGTTCCCGGAGAATTCGCCCTGCGCGGTGAAGTGCTGGACCTGTACTTGCAAGGCGACGACGACGCTGTCCGGGTGGTGTTCAATTTTGATACCATCGAGGAGATCAAGCGGTTCAATCCGCTGAGCCAGGCGTCCCATAAAACGTTGAAGGAACTGACCGTCTACCCCGCACGCGAACTGGTCTGGACCGATGAGCACCGGGCTGTTTTGGAAAAGAACCTTGACCGCCTCAAGCTGGGTGAAGAGTGCCTGCCGTTTCTTGAAAGCCTGGCTGAAACCGGCGACGCCCGGGGTGTCGAGGTGTTTTATCCGCTGGCCTGGGAGCAAAAGACGGGCCTGTGGGACTGGACCACCCAGGGCGGTTCGTTCCTTTTTCTGGACCGGGACCACCAGGACAGCCTGGAAGGGGTTTTGAAGAAGGAACGCTCCGAGCTGTTCAAGCAGTCGCAGGGTCTGGAGCTGTCTCTTCCACCCCCCGAGGCGGTGTTTTTCAACTTCCAGGATCTGACCCGGTGCGACGGCCGTTCGGTGTGGTTCCGAAGCCTGCACGACGAAGGAACAGCCGGTCTCAAGCGGCACAAACTGGACTGCGAACCGCCGCGCAGCTTCTTTGGCAACGTTCCGTTTTTGCAGGAAGAAATTGACACCCTGATTGCCAACCGCTACAAGGTCTTTTTGTTTGCCGAAAGCCAGAGCCAGGCCCAGCGCATCGAATTTCTGCTCAAGGACAAGGCCGTTACCGTGGTCCCTCAGGGGATCAGCGCCGGCTTCTCCTTGCCCCGGCAGAAGATCGCCGTTATCGGCGAGAATGAAATCTTCGGCCGCCGCAAGAAAGCGCCTGCCAGCCTTAAAAAGGTCAACAGCGAAGTCATCGAGAGTTTTGTTGACCTCTCACCCCAAGATTTCGTTGTCCATATGAACTACGGTATCGGTCAGTTTCAGGGTATCGAGCGCATCAAAGCGGGCGGCAACGAACGCGACTACATCAAAATCGAGTATGCCGGCGAAGAGGTCATCTTCCTTCCTATTGAGCAGGTCAACCTCATTCAGCGCTACATCGGCAGCGAGGGCCGCGAGCCCAAAATGGACCTGCTGGGCGG
>JAIFLN010000008.1 GCA_020049045.1 Spirochaetota bacterium
CCAAAGCAGGGCCTTTGCCCCCACGTCGACTTGAGCCAACAGCCCGGCTTCGTCCAGTTGAAGCGCGCAGACGACGAGGGAGTTGGTGCCCGGTCGCAGAAACCGCGAAATCGGCACCGTGTCGAAGCAGTGGGCAAAGCTGTAGGCTCTCGCGGGTCCCCGAGTGACGAAGTGCCCGTTGACGAAGACGGCATGGTGACCGCCTGAGGTGATTTTGAGGCTCGCCTCGTCGAAGCCGGCCTTGACGACGAAGGCTTTTCGGGCAAGCCACCACTGCCGCATTTCGGATTTCTGGGCCCAAATGACCCTTGCCCTCGAGTCAAACGGCCCCGAGGTCAGCATGGCCACCTCACGAGACGACGCCTTCGACCAGCGCAACCCCCGGGCACTCCAGCTCAAAGCGCACCTCGGCGCACCCTGGGCGGTGCTCCACCACCACGTCTGTGGTGGGCCGCAGCCCGTTCTGTGCCTTCAGGTCGGCCAGCTGCCTGGGTGTGGGATAGGCTGGGCAGCCTAAGTCCCGCCAGGCGCTCAGAATGTTGTTGTCGTGGCGGTCGATGCGGTACACCGTGGCGCGCTTCGTGGCCGCCGGTAACTTCACGGTAACCACCGACTTTGAAGTAAACCCTTCTGGGGTCGATGGATAGCGCCACACCAACACCGACGAGCCGCGTTCTGTCGGCGTCGCTACCGCTCCCTCGAGCTCACTGCCGCCGGCGACCGGAACCTGTGTGGTGCCCAGCCGGCACAGCAGTTGGTGTGCCTGGTAGGCCGGCTTGCGCAGGCCATGGAGCGACAGCAGGCCGTAGTGCGCCTGGAACTCCGAGCTCTGGTAGCCGGCCTGGTCGTAGATGTCGCTCAGGCTCCAGAACCCAAAGGCATCGGCCAGCTGCGACACCTCACCCATGGTCTTGGCGACAAACGCCGCCTCGAGGGGCGTCTCCTTGAGCGGATCGTGGGGGAACCACGAGCGGCCCCATTCGTTCCAGTGCACCTCGCCGGCAAAACCCCGCTCGTCCAGCCGCTTGCGAAGTCCTTTGATCACGCCGGTGGCGAAGTGCGGGCTGTCCTTTACCTTGTGGCTGGCCGGGCCGTCGAAGGGCGAGAGCGGCTGCGACTCGCTGTCGTTGTTGTACACGTGGGTGATGTAGTAGTCGGGCGTGGTGCCATCTTTTTGTGCAAAGTCGAGGAACTCGTCGAACCACTCGCCGCGCGCGGTGGACGGGCCGCCAAAGCGCAGGTCGGGGTGCACCGACTTGACGGCCCGCCATGTGGCCGACCAAAGCCGGAAGAACTCCTCTTTAGTACCGCCCCAAAAGCAGCCGATCAGGTTGGGCTCGTTCCAGCACTCGATGGGCCAGCTGAGCACCTCGGCCAGCCCGTAGCGCTGAACGTGGTGACGCAGGCCACCGGCGACAAAGTCGGCCCACTGGTTGAGGTCGCGGGGCATGCCAGTGGCGTTTTTGTCGGGCCAGCAGACCACGCTCGAGTCGGTGAAGTCGGCCGGGGTGAAGCTGGTGGTGTAGATGGGCTTGAGGCCCAGTTCCATCAGCCCTTCGAGGCCGTAGTCGACCAGCTGCCAGTTGGCGCGCTTGCGCTTCTGTTCGGGGGGCAGACGCCAGTCGGGCAGGTCGTAGTCCCACACCCGCATTTCGGGCGAGTACATGGCGCAGGCGCGCACAAACCGCACCCCCAGCTCGTCGCGGGCCAGGGCCAGGTGCTGGCGCTGGTCGGCACGTACCAGCCAGCGGAACTGGTCGACGTTGGCAATGGGCGAAAACGTGTGGCGGAACGGCGCGGTCGGCGCGGACCAGTTGGGGGTCAGGGTCATCGGGGCTACCTCTCTTCCCATTTTACCGTCACTCAACCGCGCCGGATATTCGCTTTTCCGACAAGCCTATTCACTGAAACCTCTCCAGCTTTAGTGTTTGCCCAGCCCGGGTGGCGGCTTTGAGCAGGGTTCCCGTTTGGACCTCGCTGCCCAACAGCCACCGATCCCCCAGCGCATGCGCCAGCTGGAGTGGCCCGCCCCGCGTGCTGAAAACAGTAATGGACCAAACCTTGCCATGCCGGAACTGAGCGCTGACCTCAAAGCCGCCCTCGACCCGCACACGCTCCACACTCACCTCGCGCCAGCCCTTGGGCAGCCGGTCGGTCACCGTGATGGTGTCGCCTCGCACTGAAACCAGCAGTTCCAGTACGGCAGTAATCGCCCCCATCGTGGCGTCCATCTGCATGATTTCGTGGTACAGAAAATCGGGCCCTTTGCGGTGGTTGGGCCACGCCAGGCTGCCGTCGTCCCAAGCTCCGAAGCCGGCACCGTCGGCGTTGTGCAAGGTGGCGTAGCCCTCGTTGGTGTACTGTTGGCCCAGCACCTGCAGCCAGCCCAGCGCGGCGTCGGGCAGGCCCAGACGCGAGCACAGTGCCGACGCCCAGGGAAGGCACCAGCCCGTCCAGTTGCCCGCACCCATGGTGTTCCAGCGGTTGATCGAGCGCATCAGCACCCCCTGATGCTCGGGGGCAAAAGGGTCGATCGTGGTGAACGGGTAAATCGCCGCGAGGTGACTGTGATGGCGGTGGCTTTCAGGCAAGTCCTTGCCTTCCCAGAGGGCGATGCGTTCGGGCTTGCCCGGAATCCAGCCATAGGAACCATCGGAGGCGTCGACCAGGGTGTAGCGCGGGACTTGGGCTTCCACTTCGTCCCAGCGGGGATCCGGGGCGTGGCCCAGGGCGGTGGCCGCCACCCGGAGGTCAGCGACGGTCCGGTGCAGGGCGGCGAGCTGGAAGCTGGCGTTGCGTCCCCAGCACTGTCGCCTGTCGGAACCCCCAAACTCCGGGCTCACGCTGATGGGGAGCGAGAAGTCGTCGAGCATGGCCCAGTACCCTTCAAAGGAACCGGTCAGCAGCGGCCAGACCACGTCGGCGAGCAGCGCCTGGTCGCCTGAAACCCGCCACGTCTGCCACGCCACGTGTGCGGTCCACGCGATGCAGGCCTGGTCGAGCACACCGGCCCAAAACGTTCCCATTTGACCGAGCCGGTCGTCGACAGCGTGGGGGAGCAGTAGCGCTCCTTGGCGCTTGTGGAATCCCTCGCCCATGGCGCGCAGTTTGGGGAGCCAGCCCTTGAGCAGGTCCCACAACGGTTGCATGTCGGCGGCGTGGCCCGTCACGGCGGCGGCCCCGTACACCAGCTGGACGTTGATGTTGAAGTGGTAGTCGTTGCTCCACGGGGGGATGCGGGTGTCTTCCATCCACGGCCCCTGCAGGGTTCCGGCGGGGGCACCCAGCCGCAAAATACCGGCCTGCTGGAACAGCCCGTAGTCAAACTGCCGCTGGAGCAGAGGGTCAGGAAGGGTGACCCGGGCTGAGCGGGCCCAGTACCCGGACCAGAACTCCCGGCGGCGGCGGTGGGCTTCGTCGGCATCGAAGTTGGCGAGGGTGGCCTCGGCCTGGGTGCGGGCTTCGGATCCTAGGGCGGTCGCGAGTGCCAGTCTTCCTGTTTCGAGCTTGTATGCCACGCACAGACCGTCGTCGGCGGGAAGGTGTTGGACAAAGCCGCGGTCCCACTTTTGGGCAGGCGCGATGCCCAGCGCCTGCATGGGGTTGGGCTGGGGAACGCCGGCCGCCATCACGTCGTAGGCAGCCAGCAAGCGGACCTGGAGCCCAGCCAGAACCTCGGGCTTGGCCTCGAGCCACAGCACTTCGGCGTCGGGATGCTGGTAGAGGCAAACCTCAGCCATGGGCGAGTCCTCGTCGGAACCCAAAGTGAGCCGCAATTCTGCGGAAGCCAGGTCGAGCGTCGCCTGCAAGGGGTGCCCTTGTGCAAACGTCAGCTCCAGCCGTCCGCCGCCCATTTGCTGGGGGTGGGGCGTACCGGCTTTTCTCGGCGGAAACAGCTGTTCGAGCGCTTCGCCATCGTCAGCCTCGAGGGCTTGCCGCACCGCCGCATAAGTGGTGCCGGTGAGCAGTCCCACGCCACCCCGGTGGTCCCAAAACCCGGCCCGCGCTACGGTGAGGTGAACGCTTGACTCACCCCAGACGAGCACACCTTGTTTGCCGTTACCGAGCTTGGCCCCCGTGTGCGGCCGAGGCAGGGGGAAGTGCCAGTTCAGGGTTTTGCTCATGAAAACGCTCCTTGGGAAATCTTCTTCGTCTGGCCCGCCGCTAGTTCCACCCGTTGCGCGTTGACCAAGGGAACCGAGCCCAGCATAACCTGCCGGTCGCTGGCTGTCTCGGCCAGCACCGTGACCCGGGCCGGAAAGGTCGTCGGATTGGTCAGCTCGAGCTGACGTCCCTTCCCTTGGCCCGCCAGCCGCGCCGTGACGTGGTCGAGCACCGTGACGGTGTCGCTGTCGAGATCCCAGTACACACCGGGAACTTCGGCAAACGTCAGCAGGGACGAAACTTCGCACCAGCAGCTGCCGTTGAACACCCCGCCGACGCGGGCCGTGCCTTCCCAGTCGCTGAGGTTGACCCGCTCGCACATCACACCGGGGGCCAGAACCCCGCCATCCCAATCTTGAACTGGACGGTCGGGCCGCGACAGGTACTGCGTGACGCCGTGAGCAATTTCCTGCAGCAGCTTGAGATAGCTCGCGTCGCCCGTAGCCCGGTACAGCTTGAGCAGCGACACCCCCGAAAGGGTGCAGATGCCGGGGGCCGAGTGCTTGTTCTGCACGTTGGCCCACACGCTTCCGGTGGAGTGCAGGTCCAGCCGACCAAACTCGCTGGTGGCAGGGAAGTCGAAGTCGTAGCTGACCACCCAGGTGGCGCACTGGTGCGCAGCCGCCTCGGCGAGCGGCAGCCAGACTCGGTCGACTGTGCGCTCGAACAGCTCCATGTAGGTTTCCAGCAAGCCAAACGCTGACTCGGAGTCAGGGCACTGCAAAATCTCGCCCGGGCCGCCGTTGGTGTAGCCGAGCTCGAGCCAGCGCGCAAAATCCAGCGCCGACTCGCGGGCGATCGCGAGCCACTCGGGCCGGTTCAGAAGAGCCGACGCGGCTGCCAAAGCACCCGAGACAATTGCCGCGCTGGAGCTGCCGGCCACCACCGGTTCGCCGGTATGAAGGTCGACAAACTGATCGAAGCGACCGTGGCGCTGCCAAAGGCCAACCAGAGCCTGAACCAAGCGTTCGATTCCCTCCAGCCATACCGCGGGGACCGCTTCGCCTTGGGCCTTTGCGACCTCGACGAACCGCACACAGAACAACAAAAGGTCGGCATTTTTGCGCAGCAGCAGCACACCGGTTTTGTCCTGATACTGAAAATCGTCGCCCAGCAACTTACCCTGATGCACCATGGGGTAAACAAACCCCGTTGGAGCCTGCAACGGCCCGAAGATGGCGTCCATGGTCGCCCGGCTCCGTTCTCGGGTGGAGGCTTCCGCCGACGCCAGCAAAGCCAGCGAGCTCATGCCGCCGCCCACCCAGCCGGCCTGCCAGTCTGAAAAGAGGCCGCTTGCATCGCCGACCATCCAGTATCCCGTGGTGGCGTTCCAATTCGACTGGTGGTACTTGGCCTCGATCAGGTCGAAGGCCGCCGAGAACGGCAAATCATTGCGGGGACGAGAGGTATCGAACAGCGGACCGCGCTTGGCGTACACAAACCGAAAAAGTGTTCTGATGTCGATGCAGGGAAACTCCTCGATTTGCCAGCGCAGATTGAGCACCCCACCTGGTTGCAGGGTGAAGGGCGCGTCGGGCGACATGCCACCGGTATTCGCCATACTGTAGGCCCGTGAGCGCATGCCTGGCGCTGAAAGCTCCAGCATGGCCGAGCTGCGGTCGTCCGACTCCGTGAAGGACACGCCGGAGAACCCGGCCTCCGTGCAGTGACCGGTGGTGACCATCCAGCCTTGCTTTGTGCCCGGGTGAAAGGCGGCTGCCAGCGGAAATGCCAGGTCACCGGTTAGAAGCTCCAACTTGGAAGGGCCGGTCCCGATTTCGAGCCTTGGCACGTCGGTAATCCGGGGACCGTGGCCGACCTTTTCGCAACCCTGCTCGTGGAGGAAGGGCGGGTACTCGAGCGCAGCCACGGTGAAGCGGTTGCCGTTATAGGCCGCCGCCGGAAGCAGAAGATAAGCGTCGGGACTCCAGCCCGTGTTGTGCCGCAGACCCCAGCGCAGCTTCACTGCCTCGCCGTCTAACAGGGTCAGTACGGCCTGTCCGGGAACTGGTTGCTCCAACTGAAACCAGCGGCCCGAAAGCTCAAATTGAGCGTTCTCGCCACTGTCAAATTCGGCACAGTAGCTTGACCCACCGTCTGGCTCGTCGAAGGTCTCAACAAAAATCTTGGAGCTGTTCAAAGTCGGGCCTCCTGCCACAATTCCGGCGCTTCACCTTAGCGTCCAAAAGACGATTGCACCTTCACAAAAACGCACAAAACTAGCACAATCTTGCCGATGATCCCACGCTATCCGTTCGACTCCCAAGGGCCGGTCTCGCTGTCGTGGGGCCAGGCTCTCAACACGCCGCACCAACCGCACCGGCACGCCTTCGACGAGATTGTCCTGGTGCTGGAAGGCCTGGTGGTGCAAGACATCAACGGCGTGCGGGTGGTTGCCGAGGAAGGCGATGTGTTTGTTCTCAAAGGCGATGACGTGCACGGCCTGGTGGCTTGCACCGACCTGAGCGTTCTCAACGTAGGCTACCTGGAATCCAGCCTTGCCCCCTACCGCGACGGGCTGCAGCGTTTGGCAGGCTTTCACGCGCTTTTCAAGCTGGAACCACGGCTTACCCGCACACCTGGTGCCCGCATCGGCATGCAGGTCACCCCGTCGGTGTGGCCCCAGGTGAAAGACCTCGCCCACCGGATGATAACCGAGGACGAAGTGCGCCACGCTGGGTGGGAGGTGGCGTTGCAAGCGCTTTTCGGCGAACTGCTGGTGACGCTTTCGCGCTGGGTGCAGCCACGTACAGGCAGCCCGGTGCTTACGTCGGTGCTTCCGCTGGCCTCGACCGTCGAAGCCATGGAAAGACAGTACCGGCAGCCGTTGAGGCTTCAGACTTTGGCTCAGCTATCAGGCCAGTCGGTGTCCACCTACCTGCACAATTTCAAAAAGTGCTTTGGCCTGTCGCCCATGCAATATCTGCTGCACCTGCGGGTGCGCAAGGCGTGCCGCCTGCTGGCCCAGACCGACGTCAGCGTCACCCAGATCGCCTTCGAGACGGGCTTTCAGGACAGCAACTACTTCAGCCGGGCCTTCGCCAAGGTGGTGGGAATTTCCCCGAGAGCGTATCGAAGGTCGCTGGCATCGCCTTAGGAAACCTGGCTCGGGTTAGGGGAAAGTACCAGTTCAGGGTTTTGCTCATGAAAACGCGCCTTGCTTTTTTCTTTCCGTTTGCTTGTAAAACTAATCGATCTGTAAAAAACTGGATAGTGTGCGGAATCGTGCCGGAGGTTTCTTGATGGACTTCAGAGTGAATGCTGTGGCTGGAATGCGTAAAAACGCACTGTACGGTTTGATCCCCCTTTTCCTGACGATTGTCTTGACCCAATCCTGTTTGACCCTTCCCGAGGACGCTCCGGCGGACGAGGTATGGTCCGATCTGGGCGATCCGGCCAAAGGGATCGCTGCCGTGCTCCACCTGGGACGGTGGGGCTATGCGGATAAGTGGGGTCGCATGGCCATCATTCCGCAATTCGAGGAAGCCCTGCCTTTTTCCGAAGGCCGGGCTGCCGTGCGCCTGACCAACCGCTGGGGCTTCGTGGACCTTCAGGGAAAGTACAGCATCCGGCCCAGCTACGAGGAGGTCCAAGCCTACTCCGAAGGTTTGGCACCGGTGCGCACGAAGAAAGGCTGGGGTTTTCTCTCCTTTTCGGGCAAATTGATCGTCAAGGACGAGTACGACGGAGCGGGTGGCTTTTCCCAAGGCTTTGCGGCGGTCAGGATCGGTACTCGCTGGGGATACATAGAAAAGGACGGCCGGCCCGCGACAGCTTTCGAATTCGGTGCCGCCGGCAAATTCACCGAGAACCTCGCTCCTGTGGCGACTTTGGACACGGACAACGAATGGGGCTACATAGACCGCCGGGGTAGGTACGTTATCGAACCGACCTTCGACTATGCCCGAAGCTTTTCCGAGGGTCTGGCGGCGGTGCTCGTGGACGGCAAGTGGGGCTTCATTGACAAGGGAGGCCGCCTGGTCGTCAATCCCCGTTTTGACGCGGTGGGCGAATTTGCCGGCGAGGTGGCCCCGGTCAAGGAACAGGGACTCTGGGGCATAATCGACACGGAGGGCACCTTTGTTCGCCGCCCTCATTGGATCGAACTGGGCAACTTCAACGATGGTCTAGCCCGGGCCGTAACCCCCGAGGGGAGGGTGGCACTGATCACCTTCCTGGGCTTCGAGGCCTCGCTGAAGGCCGACCTCAACAAGTCGAAGACCGAGACGGCCACGCGGGATGCCGCTAAGGCCGATGCGGATTCTATCGAACTGCGGGTCGAAGTGAAGGACCATCTGACGGGCAAGCCGGTTCAAGGCTTCTCCTTTACCCACGCCCTGGGGAGCTACGGCGAGCAAACCCTCGATGCTTCTATGGTGTCGGGGCCGGACGGCCTCCTATCCGTGCGCCTGGGCGCGGAGCTCTACGGCAAAACCAAGGAGCTGATCGGAGGCGATGATTCGTTCTTCCCTTGTGTCCTGGACGTGTCCGACCACCGTCCCGGCGGCTATTCCGTCCGTGTTCTTTCGCTCTCGGTCGATTTGCCCAAGCTGGATCAGGTTCTCTTCACCCAGGAGCAGGCGAAGGATGGGTCCAACGTGCTCCTTCAGCAGGAGGAGTATGAATTCGGTAAGCCGGGAAAGACTGATGTGCGATTCGACGTCCATTCCGGGGGCTTCAAGATCAAGAAGTACTTCCTACAGCAGGGTACCAAGAGGATCGAGTCTGATAGCGCAAGCTTCAGCCTGGAACCGGGCAAAGCTTTCTCCGTCGGCGATCCTATCCACGCAGGTGTTGTCACGGATTATCAGAATATGCCCGTGGCGGTGCAGACGCTGGTCAAACTCAGGAAGAACCCGGCTTTGGAAAAGCCCATAGACATGCCGGTTTCCCCGGGTGTGCAATTGCCGAAGGACATCCCCTTCGCAGGGGGCCAGAACGGCGAGCTCCGCATTCCCTTTCTCAAGTTCAAAGTGGAATACGAGGAAGAGAAGGTCACCATCTACATCGGTGTCAGCGAAGAATGGAGCAAGAATCAGGGAGGCTCATGGCAGGGTTCCTATAAAACCTTTATCAAGGAAACGATGGAGGGCATGCATCAGCTTTCCGAATTGCAGCAGATGTTTAGGAACCAGAATTTCGTTCCCCACCAGGAAGGTGTCGGAGTATTCAAATCCTCCGTCGGGGCCTTGGGCTATGTGGAAATGGGATACGGACCAAAGGGACTCGAAGTCCTGGACGGAGGCATGAAGGTTTTCGGCGAATTCGGCTACGAGTTCACCCAAACGATGATGGCCGGCTTCATCCCCGTCTACGCTTCCCTGGGTATCGGTGGCGAGGTTGCCGTCAAATTTGCCTCGGACGGCAAACCCCAAGCCTTTGCCGACTTCTTCAGCAATGTGACCCTTACGGTGAGTCCCTATGTGGATGTGGAGGGAGGGGTCGGCATCAAGGGTCTCCTTTCCATCGGACTTGCCCTGCACGGGGCCATGGAAATCGAATTTCAAGTTCCGAAAAAACATTTCGCGGGCCTTATGACCGTGGACTTCTTCCTCCGCTTGCGGGCGCTGTTCGTTTTCACCAAGGAATACCGGCTGGCCGGCAAGAAGTGGCCCTTCGGACCTCATAACCAGCCGGGGCTCGACGATCCCGGCCCCTGGAAGCTGCCCGATGGTTTTATGGACCAACCGCTTTCCCTGGAAACCAAGGGTTACCTGGCCGCCGGCTCCTCTTGGCTGGGTGCCGATCCGCCTCCTACAGCTCCTGAAGGCGGGGATCCCCTGACGGTCCAAGCCCTGAAGACCAACATCATACCTGGGAGCGAACCTCTGCTCTACGATTTCGCCGGTACTCAGATGCTATTCTGGGTCGACAACGCCTCGGGTAGGGCCCCAGCCGATATGGCCGCGCTCCTGTTTTCCCAACGAAACAAGGACGGAACATGGTCCGAACCGAAGATTGTCAGCGACGACGGGACGGCTGATTATGAATTTGCCGTCCAGGAACATCGGGGAAATCTCTATGTCGCCTGGCAAAACACTTCCAAAATCTACGGGACGAATTCCGCGGCGATGGAGGACATTGTCAGGCATAGCCATGTGGTGGCCGCAAAATACGATAGCGGGAGCAATTCCTTCGGGACGCCCAAATGGATCAACGGTATAGTCGATGGTTTTTACTACGGACGTCCGCGGATGGCCAGCGACGGAAAAACCCTCGCATTGACCTATGTATCGAATAACAGTGGAGACTATTACCTCAGCAAGGGCATATCCCTGCTCACCCAGATAAGGATGACCGGGAGCGATTGGTCCAACACCTTGGACTCCCTGTATTTTACGGATAAACCCTTTGTCGGCTACGATATCATGGTCCAGAACGGCCTGACCTATGCTGTTGTGAACCAGGACGGGGACGGAAACCTCCAGACCATCGACGATAGGACCGTGCTGATAACCCATAAAGAAGACCGGGCAAAATCCTTCACCATCGACAAGGTCGGTGCCCCCGGGATGTACGGCAATCCCCGATTCGTCGCTTGGAAGGGCAAGAACGCCCTCTTCTACTACGAGGGGGACGTCAAGACCGGCACAGGAAACATAACGTATTATCCCGATGCCCTTTCCCGTGGTTGGCCCTCCGGGCGAAAACAGGTGTACAAGCAGAATCTTGCCATGGGTGAGGATTTTTCTTTGGTCAATGGTCCTAAGGATACCCTGGGCATCTTGTCGGTAGACCAGGACGTCAAATTGCGCTCCGCCCCGGCCATGACAGTGTATGATGCGTCCAGAGAAAGATGGGGCCTGCCGGCACGGCTCGTTCCCGAAAAGCCGCAGAACGACAGGCGGGCGGAAGTTCCCCGTGGACTGTGGTCCTCCGGCGACCGTATCGACATCGTATACCGGAGCCTCACTGCCTCCTCCGAAGGCAACCCGAACGATCCCCCGCTGACAACAATGGAACTGCTCTCCACCTACGCAGCGCCCGACTTGGCGGTGGATCCAGCGGCCATATACCGGTACTATGGGCCGCAAAAGGGCGGAGACTTGATCACAGTCAACGTGGCTGTGGAGAACCGGGGCCTTGCGACGGCCACGGGCGTAGGCCTTGAGATACGCTCCAAGGATTTCCAGACCCACTCGGGCTATTTCAGCTTCCACAAGAATACGGTGCTCCATCCCGGCGAGAAGGCTGTGCTTCCCGTGCAGTACCGTCTGCCGCCGAGCACCGAAGGCTCGTACAATCTCTACTTCGTCGCAAGCCACCTATCGGGACCGGAGCTGAACAACGGCAACAACGGAGCCCCGGTAAAATTTGCCGAACCCGATTTCGGACTGGGAACGGTGGACTTGTACCGCCATGGTTTCGAGAGGCATTTCAAAATCCCGATCCAGAACCGCAGCCCCGTCCAGGTCCGCAACGTCCGGCTGACCCTCTACGACGACCTGGACAAGACCCAAGCCTTGAAGGTCATCGAGTATCCTTTCCTTGAACCGTACCAGGAAGTTCAGGCCGAGCACACGATCAATTTGAACGAGCTCTTGTGGCCCAAGGCCCAGAAACGCCTGCTCTTCGAGTTGTCGAGCGACGATGTCCGCAAGCCCGGAGACCACAGCAACCCCTTCATTCTGATCGATCCCCTGAGCTATCCGGCTTTCTCGCTTTCCATCTTCGACGCCCGCATTGCCGGTACAGGCTACATTTGGGTAAGCGCCGCCGCGTCGAACAACCATCCCAAGGAGGAGCGGGGAGATTTGCTCATCGAGATCGTGAACAACCGGGGCGTGGTTGAGCGGTCGTACACCCAGCCGGTTGGTGCTAAGCCTGCCGCGACAGCCGTCGTGTCCCGTTCGTTCGCCGTGAAGGAAGCCCCCTCTTCCTACTCGGTGCGGGTATCCATGAAGAACACAACCCTTTTTCTGCCCGGTTCGCCCGGGGCGGGGTCACGGATCGAGCTGGGCGGCGAGCCCGTACCGGTAGAAGCGTACGTATCGGGAAACCAAAGGTAGGCAGGATATGAAGTACTCCAAACCCGCTCGGACCGCTAGTCTTTTGCTGTTTGTTTTCCTAACGACCGTACTTTCGGTTTCTGCTCAGAATAACCTGGCCCAGGAAATCCCTGCATGGTCATCCGAAACAAGATTGGGCTTCTTTTTTTCCAGTCCCACCCCGACCAGGGACTGGAACGTCGATGGGGAAGCCGTCGCTTCGACCCAATGGATCCTTCCCGCCTTCAGGGGGAAGGGGCTCCTCTACGATACGAACCACGTTGCTTTGACGGGCGATGTTGCCCTGTCGTCGGCTAACTTGGAACTCGGCGCCCGCCTTCGCGCCCAGCCGATCCAAATGTTCAGCCTGGAACTGGGGAACCTCCTGGGAACGGGATGGACCGCAGGACCGGGAACGGTCAAAATCATCGGTCTGGGCATCAACCCCGCCAAGGACGCCGATCCTATCCGGGAAACGCCTTTCGGCGGTTTCCTCTGGACCTCCTGGCTTTCGGCCAAGGGCTACCTAAGCCTGGAGCAGGCTTTGCAAAACCCCTGGTGGCGGATCTACCTGGAAGCTGATCCCACCCTGCGGTACCGGTACATGAGTGCCGCGGCGAAGGGAGAAGCCTGGGTGTGGAAGAACGACGGAGGCACGAACTTCAACGGATTTCAGTTGGACCAGGCGTATTGGATGGGATACAAGCCGCCATTGATGTACGGGCTTCAGGATATCGCCTTCGGCATGGGATTCCGCTCTTGGCTTTTCGACGTGGCTTCCCGATCGACCAAGGCGAACAAAGGCTGGGGTTCCGACGATTTGATCTTCCGCATGAATCTCCGTATGGACTGGCGCTTTACGGCTTGGTCTTCCTTGGCCCTGCTCGGTTATATCGGCGGGGACGTTGACTGGACCGCCGCCAGCCGGGCCGCCCACCGGTATTTCGAATTTCGGGAATACCAGACCCAGTCCTTTGTATTCGGACTGCGCGCTGCGTTTGTGTATGAATGGTAGGCAATCTACTCTTCTGCGGTCCCAAACAGCACCAGCGCCGCCTCGACCCCGATCCGGCCGAACACCCCGTCCGGGTTCTCCTCGCCGGGGCTGAACGTCAGGCGGGCGCATCCATCGGCAAGCCGCTCCACTGTCACCGGACCGAGGGCCCACCCTGCGTCCTTGACCCTGTGGCGCGTCACATACGTGACGGGCACCGCCATCGAGCTGAACAGCGAAATCAGCCCGCAACCCGTTTCCGGGTCGAGCTTTTCGACGATTTCGGGGCTGGAACCGGGGTCGCCGGTCCGCTCGGGGAACGCCTGTGTGATGGCCTCGCGCACGATTTTGTAGCGGCGCACCGCCTCGCCCCAAAACGCAATACCCTCATTGGTGAGCGCTAACAAGTCGCCCCAAACGCCGTTTTGCCCCAAAAACATCGATGCCAGATTGGCGATCTGCGAGCCCTGCGATCCCTCGGCCAGGTAGTGGCTCAAGAACAGCGTCGAGGGGATCCAGGTGTCGTAGTCCAGCGGGGTGCGTAGAAAGCGCGGACGCGCCGGGCCGGGAAAGGCCAGCACATTGGCGCCCATGCCACCGCCGTTCACCAGCTTGTCGTCAAAGCTCGAATGGTAGGGTCCGTTGTTGATCAAAAAGTACTTGCCCGAAGCCAGGAATCCCAGACCTACGGCCCGCTTGTCCTCGGTGACATCAAAATCACAAAGGGCCCCGGGACAGGCCTCGGCAACCAAATCAGCCACGCGGGCCAAGGCAAGCGGAAGCCCGTAGGCGTAGGCGTCGGCACGTTCCGCGCTGGTGTGACGCTCGTCGCCGTGGTGGTGCAGGGGAGAGTCGCAGCCATACTGGCCTACCGCGTCCCACTTAAAATAGGTGACGCCCAGTTCACGGTTCAGCTCGATCAATCGCTTGGCAAACAAATCTTCATACCCGCTGACCAGACAGTGGTTGAAACTTTCCTCGGTCTCCCAGATCTTCCACGGGCCCGGGAGATCACCCTTCCAGGTGACTCGGGTTTCGGGGGACTGCTTGGCCAGGCGGCTGGTCACGGCCACCGCTGTGGGGTTGAACCACAAGCCGAGCTTCATGCCGAAGCCACGCAGTTTGGCACGAACCGCCTCCAAGCCATCGGGAAACCGCTCCCGGTTGACCTCCCAGTCGCCGGCTTTGAGGAACCAGCCCACATCGAGCACAAATACCTCCACGCCCAACTGGGCCGCCACGTCGATTTCGGCCAGCATGCGGGCTTGGTTCATCGAGTCGAGGTATTTTTTGCCGTACCAGGTGGCATTGCGCTCTTGAAAGTTCCAGGTGTTATAAAAAAGGTGGGGCTGTCGGGTGGCCTGGTTCGAGGTCTGTCCCCGCAACAGGAACCGACGGTAGGCTTGCCGCAGCTGGTTCAACCCGCCAGCCACCCGCCCCAGTTGAAAGTAAACCGACACAAAGGGATGGTCGGCATCCAGCACTTGGTCGCGGCAGGTGTTGCCCTTCACCGCCTCAAGGTTTATCTGCTTCTTACCCTGGGGGCGAAACGCCAGAAAGGCATCGGGTGTCTGGCTGCCGTGTTCGTAGGCCCACACCCAGCTCTGGCTTTGATCGGCGGCTTCCCAGGCCAGCAGAGGCCCCATGAGCTGCTGCCCGTCCCAGCGGCGGCCCACGGGCCGCTCGACCATCCGGTAACTGTGAATCCGCTCGTCAAACTCAGAAAAGCGGACCTCGGTCAGCGTCCCCTGTTCGGGAAGCGTCAACGTTCCGTAGGTGATGCCCTCGGTTCCCCTCGTTTTCGTCAAAAGGAAACGGTATCCCTGTTCCGCTGAAACGGTGAAACGGTAGCGCAAAAAAGCCGAGCCGGGTTGCTGTTTGGCCTCGTAGCGCACCGTCAAGCCAGGTAGGCCCGCCACCGGTCCGGAGTGATCGGGCAAGGATGTTTCCTTCCCGTCAATTTCTAGAACAGGGGTCGTCAAGGGGAGGTCGGAGAGGCCAAAAGCAGCCAGGATTGTTTTCATAAACAGGAGCATAGTCAGGTCTCGTCTTCCTTGACACGGATAATCGCCGTGTGACATGGATGAAAGTACGATGGTAACCTACTATTCCTTCTCACTGCCCAGCCAGGGAGACGGTCCCCCGCTACCCGTCGATGTCCTTTCGTGCGGTTGTGGCCGGGAAACCTCGCCCAGCTACTCTTGGGACAATGAGCGGCACCAGCGGTACGCAACCCAGGCGGGAGAGGAGTGCATTGTTCAGTGGACGTTGGAAGGCTTTGGGTACTTTCAGAATCGGGTTGCCGCCCCTTCCGCCACGTTTACTGTGGGTCCAGGACAAAGTTTTGTTGCCGCGGGTAACCGACCGTACTCCTATTTTTTGGGCGATAGCCCCCTATGGGTGTTCTACTGGATGAGTCTGGTAGGACCGGCTGCTGATCAGTTGTTGGCTCCTTGGAAGACCGCAGAGGCCCAGCCCTTCTCTCTAGCCGAGACCGGTCCTGCCCTGCTTACCCTTAAGGCGCTGCTGGCGGAGCTGCAAAACGGCTCCCGGCCCGACCGCTGGAGGCTTTCGACCATCGGGTATACCTTTTTGACGGAACTTCGGTCGGAGCGGGAACGGGAAACTCAACAGCCAGCCCTGAGGATTCGGGACGAGGCGGTGCGGTTCATCACGGCCGACCTGGCGGGAGCCTGTGTGGAAAGTCTGGCCGCACACTTTGGATACCACCCCAAGTACTTCAACGACTACTTGCGTCGGGCCACTGGACTGACGCCGCACCGGTTCATTCAGCAGGTGCGCATGGAGCAAGCCAAGGCCCTTTTGGTTAAGACGGGGTGGTCGGTGGTGGAGGTGGCCCGGCAATGCGGGTTCTCAGACCCCGCGCACTTCTCCCGGCTGTTCAAGGCCTTTTCGGGCTGTTCTCCCCGAAGTTATTTTCGTCAATAGTTTTATCGGTTTTTCCCATAATTCCCGGGATTGACACTCCTTGGGCGGCCGACCAGCATGAAAGGCAGCCATGAAGAAACATCCGTTCACCGACGCCACCATTGAACAGACCTACGACCACGAGCACCCCTGGAGAACCTACTTCAGTCTTTTCCGAGGCGACCGCCGAAGGTTGGTGCTGGCTCTGATCATGTACGTTATCAAGGCGGCCCCGGTATGGACGCTTCCGATCTATATCGGGTTTGTGGTCGACCAGGTGGTGTCTGCCGCCGCTCCAGGGGGCGTCTTTTCGTGGGAGCCCCTGGTGTGGCCCAGCGTGGGCATGATTGTGCTCAACCTGCAGAACATCGTGACCCACACCCTCTTTGCCCGTCTGCTTTCCGTCGCGTTGCGCAACATGGAAGCCTCCATCCGCATGGCCCAGGTGCGACGGCTCCAGCAGTTGTCGCTGCACTTTCACAGCCACCACTCGGCGGGCACTTTGCAGAACAAAATTCTGCGCGACGTGGAAAACCTGACCAACCTCACCAACAACCTGGTCAACTCGGTGTTCCCGGCGGTGGTCACCATCACCATTGCCATAGCCCTCACCCTGGCGAAGGCCCCTGTGCTGACCCTGCTGTTTGTCGTCCTGGCTCCTTTAGCACTTCTGCTTCAAAGGGCGTTCAGCCGTCCCCTGAAAAAGAACAACACCGCCTTCCGCAAAAACCTCGAGGCCATGAACTCCCGGGTGCTCGAAATGATCGAAATGGCACCCGTGACCCGCGCCCACGGTCTGGAGGAGGTTGAGGTGGAGAAGATGGGCCGCCAGTTTGCCGAGGTGCAGAAGCAGGGGTTGCGTCTCGACCTGACGGTAGCCTGGTTCGGAGCCAGTGCCTGGGTCACGTTTATGACAGCGCAAGTGCTTGCCTTGCTGGTCATGGCGTCACTGGCAGGGGCAAGGGTCATCACCGCCGGTGATGTTCTGTTGTTCCAAAGCTATTTCACCAGCCTCATCGGGGCGCTCAATGCCCTGCTGAACCTTCTGCCCGACCTGGCCAAGGGCCGGGATTCCATCGCTTCCATGGCCGAAATTCTGGAATGTCCGGACTTGGAGCAAAACAAGAACAAGACTGTGCTCGTAAAGGTGCAGGGCGGGTTTGTGGCCGAGGACCTGCGGTTTCAATACCCGGGTGTAGAGGTTTCAGCGCTCGACAGGGTTCGCTTTGCCGTGAAT
Source organism: Spirochaetota bacterium (assembly GCA_020049045.1). GTDB lineage: Bacteria > Spirochaetota > Spirochaetia > JABEVK01 > JABEVK01 > JAIFLN01. The sequence continues at coordinate 17,312 of JAIFLN010000008.1, forward strand.
CCGGGTGAGACCATCGCTGTGGTGGGAGAATCCGGGTCGGGCAAATCGACCCTGATGCAGCTTCTTATCGGGTTCTACCGTCCCACCCAGGGCCGGTTGCTGCTCGACGGCCAAGATATGGCTGAGCTCGACCTGCGCACGTACCGGCGCTTTTTGTCGGTGGTTCCCCAGCAGACGCTGCTGTTTCACGGCACCGTTCGCGACAACCTGACCTACGGCCTATCGGGCATCAGCGATGTCCAGCTGTGGCAGGTGCTTGAGCGCGCTTGGGCAGCCGAATTTGTCGGTCAGCTGCCCGAGGGACTGGGGGCCGACCTGGGGGTTCACGGGGGTACCCTTTCCGGCGGGCAGCGCCAACGTTTGGCCATCGCCCGCGCCCTGCTGCGCGACCCCCGTGTGCTCATCCTCGACGAGGCTACCAGCGCACTTGATCTGCAATCGGAGCGGGAAGTGCAAAAGGCCATCGGCGAGGCCAGCCGCGGCCGCACCACCTTCTTGGTGGCCCACCGCCTGAGCACCATCCGTGACGCGCACCGGGTGTTTGTCATGAAAAACGGGCAGATTGTGGAGTCTGGCAGTCAGGCCACCCTTCTGACCCGCGAGGGCGAATTCTCCCGGCTGGCGAGGTTGAATGTATGAGTGGTTCCTTTGTTCTGCGTCCTGACGGTTCTGACGAGGCCCCTGAGGGACCTTGGGCTACTCCCGCCGGAGCCCGCGATGCTCTTCGCCGGTTGAGGGCCGAGGGTAAGGTTGCCGGTGAAGCGGTGGTGGAGCTTCAGGAAGGAACCTACCGCCTGACCGGACCGCTGGACTTTGGCCCCGAGGACAGCCAGGCAACTTGGAAAGCGGCCCCTGGTGCCCAGCCCATTCTAGATGGTGGCCGGGTGCTGACAGGCTGGACCGAAACAGAACATCGGGGAAGGCGGGCCTGGGTTCTCGATCTACCCGAGGTTGCCGCCGGTCGCTGGTATTTCCGATCCCTCTTTGCTTCCGGTGTGCGCCAACCCCGGGCCCGTTTCCCTAAGTTTTCTCCCACCGCCGAGGGAGGCAGGAACACGCTTCGCCTGGGGGAAATCCGCTTTCCAGAGCGCCGGGGTCTCTTCGACGGCGACAATGCGTTCAAGCCTGTCGCCGGGGACTGGGGCGACTGGCCCAGCCTTCCCGAGGCGGAAATCGTTTTATTGCATTACTGGGTTGAGACCCGTCTTCCCCATCCCCGCTTGAACCCCACAACGGGTTGGGTGAGCTGCTCCCGACGCTCGGTGTTCAACCTTTATGAATCCTTCAACCCGAACTTGGCCCGGTACTACGTCGACAATTTGTTCGAAGCGTTGACCGATCCGGGGGAATGGTACCTCGACCGCTTCCAGGGACGGCTGACCTACCTGCCGCACCCCGAACAGACTCTTGCGACTACCACCCTTGTAGCGCCGGTGCTCACCCGGTTTATTGAGGTGGCGGGTCTTCCAGAACGGCAGCATCCGGTCGAAGCTCTGGCGTTCGAGGGTCTGACTTTCCGCCATTCCGACTGGTACCAGCCGTTGGCCGAAATGCTGCCCCACGATAAAGACGCCCTTCTGGGGGTGACCGATCTTCCCCTGGGTAGTGCGCCTCAATCGGCGGTGCATGTGCCGGCGGTGGTGCGTTGGCGCTGGGCCCAAAAGGGCCGGTTTGAGCGCAACACCGTCGAACTGACGGGGTTTTCGGCCCTGGAATTCGGACCGGGTTGTCGCGACTGCCGGGCGGTTGGCAACACCTTGCAGGATTTGGGGGGAGGTGGAATCAAAATCGGCGGTACCGACGTGCAAGGCCCCTGGGTGGACCGCACGGCCTTTGTCGACTTCACCGACAATACCGTGCGCCGGGTGGGGCGGGTGTTTCACCAAAGCTGTGGCATTCTGCTGACTCACGCCTCGGACTGTTGCCTCGTACACAACGAAATCGCCCACACCTGCTACACGGGCATCTCGGTGGGCTGGACCTGGGGTTTTGGCGACAACCTGACCCGCAACATTCTCATTGAGAACAACCTGATCCATGACATCTGTGAAGGTGTGCTCAGCGACAACGGCGGCATCTACCTGCTGGGGGTGCAGCCGGGTACCGTGGTTCGGGGCAACCACATTTACCGGGTGACAGCCGCCGACTACGGAGGAAGCGGTATTTATCCGGATGAAGGCAGCTCGCATATCGTGATGGAACACAACTGGGTGCACGACGTGCAGGGCAGCTGTCTGGGCCTCCATTTTGCCCGCGAACTGGTGGTACGCCATAATGTGTTTGCCCGTCCGGGCGAAGCCTTTGCCGGTATCGGCCGGGTGGAACAGGCCACCCAGGGAACCCTCATGCACAACGTCTTTCTTGGTCCCGCCAAGGCGCTGTACTGTGGTGCTTACCGGGGTGATATCCGCACCGGGTTCGCCACCGATGCCAACGTGATCGGCTTTCAGCCCGAAGCTGTTCCACCCTGCACCCACCCCGACTGGCGCACCGACGTTCCCCACAGCCTCGACCTGGCCCAATGGTGGCTGGCAGGCAATGACCGCCAGTCGCTGGTCTGCCCCATTCCCTTCCAGGAGACTTCCACCATGGTGACGTTTCCCCCTGACTCGCCGGTTTTTTCCACCGGGTTCCGACCCTACGACTGGTCGGTCTGCGGGCCGCGGTCATGACGTTCCACCCCGGCGAACCCTGGCTTGACACCTCGGGCCTCCCCATTCAGGCGCATGGCGGTGCTTTGCTCAAGCATGGCGATTATTGGTATTGGTACGGTGAGGACAAGCGCGCCCATGTCAACGCTCAGACAACCACCGTAACGGGGATCTCGTGCTACCGTTCCACCAATCTGACCGACTGGGAGGACCGGGGGCTTTGCCTTACCGCCGAAGCCGACCCCTCGTCGCCCCTGCATTCCTCCAAAATCGTAGAACGGCCCAAGGTGCTGTACAACGCCGCCACGGGCCGGTTTGTGCTGTGGATGCATCTGGACGAACCGGGCTACAGCTTTTCCCGGGCAGGGGTGGCTGTGGCCGACCATCCTGAAGGACCGTTTCGCCTCGTACGTGTCATGCGGTCGATGAGCTACGACTACGGCTATCCCGAAAGTGATCCCCGCAACCAAAAAGAGCTGGGCAATGCCTTTCTCGATTTCAACTTGTTTCAAGACGAGGACGGCAGCGCTTTCGTTGTTCATGTGTCTGAAAACCTGATGACTCTCTATGTCTTGCAGCTTTCCGACGACTATACCGACTTTAGGCGGCCCGCGGTGCAAGGCGTCACTTGGGAACGCATTTTGGTGAACCGGATGCGGGAAGCCCCGGCACCGTTCCGCCACGGCGAACACTACTACCTGTTCACCTCGGGCTGTTCCGGCTGGGATCCCAATGCTACCTTGCTTCACCGCGCATCAAGGCTTTTCGGTCCCTGGGAGAACCTTGGCCAGCCATTCCAAGGTCCGGCGGCCGTGAGTTCCTGGCGCACCCAGCCCACCTCGGTGTTTGCTGTTCCCGGGGCCCCGCCGGGTTCGTTTGTGTTGATGGCCGACCGTTGGAAGCCTAGCGAACTGCGCGACACGCGGCATGTCTGGTTGCCCTTTGTGATGCACAACGGTTCCACCACCCTCGACTTCCGCCCCCGCTGGGACCTTTCGATGTTGCAATCCGGACGGCTGGTTCAAGCGCTTAACGCGCCTGTGCTGCAGGGCGGGTTGCACTTTGACTGGTCGTACAAAGTCCCCACGGGCGTTGATCTGCACTGGAGCCAGGTGCCGGGAGCCGACGGTTACCGGGTCTTCTGCGGTACCATTGCTCTTTTGTTTACGACAGAACTGTCGGCAAGACTTCCCCTGGGACTGCCTGGAGCGGCGGTCGATTATACCGTGCGGGCCGAATCGCTGGGCCAAGAACCGTCGGAGCCCTCCAACGTCCTTTCGGTGGTGCAAGGACTACCACGGACCTGTCACCTCAGCGACTTTGCACCCTTGCGGTCGTTTACCGGCTTTGGCGAACTTCTTCACGATCAGGTCTGGAACGGTTCCGAGCTGAAACTGGCTGGCCAGGAGTTCACAAAAGGTCTGTGGGCGCACTTGGACAGCGAGGTTGTGTATCAGCTGGGAGGGGTGTACGATGAGCTTTCGGCACTGGTGGGAATTGCCGACAGCCACCCCGAGGGCGAGGGACGCTTCACGGTCGAGGCCGACGGCGTCACGGTGTGGCAGTCGCCGGTTTTGAAAGGAACCGACGCACCGGTAACATTGAAGCTCCGCCTGAGCGGAGTCCATTTTCTGCGGCTCGTGGCAGAAGGTCCGAACACCATCGGGCTGGGCCATGCGCTGTGGTGCAACCTGAGGCTGCAACCATGCCGTTGATTCACTGCGACTTCTCATCGAAAGTGCTGGGGTTTTCCACCTCGATTGTTGTCCTCCTACCGCTGGAACGTACCTCGACATCGGTTCTAACCCTGCTCCACGGATACTCGGATGACCAGACGGCCTGGACCCGCCAAACTTCAGTAGAGCGGTATGCCAGCCGCGCGGGTCTGACGGTGGTGATGCCGTACCTGTGCAAGAGCTTCTGCACCGACATGGCACATGGCGACCGCTACTTCACCTTCATCACCGAAGAGCTTCCCCAGGTGACAAAAAGCCTGTTTCAGCTCTCCGACCGGCGCGAGGACAACTTTATCGCCGGGTTGTCGATGGGCGGGTACAGCGCGTTCAAGGTGGCCCTGACCTACCCCGAACGGTACGCCGCCGCGGCCAGTTTGTCCGGTGTGCTCGATATCAACCATTCCAGTATGGTAGGAACGCCGCAGTTTAGGGATGTGTTCGGGGTCGCTCGCGTCGCCGAGACCAGCCCAAACCACCTCTTTCATCTGGTCCGAAAGCTCAAGGCTTCCGGCACAACCTTTCCCCGGCTGCACCAAAGCTGCGGTACCGAGGATTTCCTCTATGAGGGGAACCAAAACTTCCGCCAGCTGCTGAACAAGTTGGGTGTCGAGCACACCTACCTGGAAGAAACCGGTGACCACAACTGGGAATTCTGGGACCGCAATATTCAGCGGGTCATCGAGTGGCTGAAGTGAGAAGGGGTGTCACAAAACCCATGGCCGACGCACAAAGGTTGAACTGACGGTCCAGAGTCCAGATTTCCATTGTCGAGGTACGGCCGGGAGCGACCCACTCCAGAGCTGTTGACAGGTGAAGGGTGTCAAGGGTCCCTAGGACCAAGGGGAAAGACCCCTCGGCCTGCCGTTGAACCGCCTCGTTGAGCCTGAGCCGCGAAATGGTCGCTGCCGTTGACTCAAAACTCTGCCGGACTTCTGCCACCTGCTCCGCCGCAAGGACACGGTTGTGAAGAGTCCGTTCCAAAACCCGGGCCATTTCAATCCACAACAAGCGACTTGACCCTACCTCGGCATCGGCGGGCACCCGGAGAAGAAGATCATTCCCTTCCAATAAGTACGCCAGCACCACGCTGGTGTCGAGATAGACCTTCAATGATCTCCTCTCTCGGCCACCAGCAAGGCCATGCTGTCGATTTCAGGATACTTGTTAAGATTGGGGCGAACAGCACGAAAGGGCCCTGCGGCCGGTGCTTCTACGAGATCCTCGACTTCGTATGGAATGATTTTTGCGACGGGGACGCGACGGTCAGTGACGACGACGGTTTCGCCCCCGGCCACACGTTTGAGATTCTCGGAAAGGTGGGCTTTGAGCGACGATACTGTGCTGGTCATGTGGTCAAGTATGTGGTCATATCACAATTCCGTCAAGGTAAGCTCCCAGGCTGTCGGGGTGTCACTCTTTCACCGCTCCGATATTGAAGCCCTGCACAAAGTATTTCTGCAGGAAGGGGTACACCAGCAGAATGGGAACGGTAGCGAACATGGTCATTGACGCCCGGATGGCGTTGGGAGAAACCTGTTGCTGCACTCCCAGTTTGGCCATGGCAAGTTTATAGTCGCCTGCCACTCCCGCCCCTCCCGACTGATTTGCCGTGTTGAGCACTTTCATCAATTCATACTGCAGCGTACTGAGAAAGTTGTTGTCCGACGCGTACAGCATGGTGGTGAACCAATCGTTCCAATGGCCTACGGCGATGAACAGAGACAGGGTTGCAATGATGGGCTTGCTGAGAGGAATTATGATCTGAACCAGGATGCGCATCTCTCCCGCCCCATCGATCTTGGCCGATTCGATCAGGCTGTCCGGTAGTTCCTCCAGAAAGCTTTTGGCAATCAACAGGTTCCAAGCGCTGACCAGACCGGGAATGATGTACACCCAGAAGGTGTTGATCAGGCCCAGCGAGCGGGTCAGCATGTAGCCGGGAATCAGGCCTCCGGAAATATACATGGTAGCCAAAAAGAGAATCAGAATTGGTTTTCGAAGCACAAAAGCTTTGCGCGAAAGCGGATAGGCGAGCATGATGGTGCAGAACACTCCCAGCAGAGTTCCGCTGACGGTCCGCAGTACACTCATAAACGCCGACTGGAAAATATTGGGGTTGTTGAACAAGTACTCGTAGTTGTACCAGGTAAACTCCCGGGGCCAGAAGAAAACGTTTCCCCGGTAGGCATCGGTGGCGTCATTGAAGGACAGGACCAGCAAATTCCAGAAGGGGAAGAGAGTCACAAAGGCGAACAGCGCCAGGAAGACGAGGTTGAGCACATCAAAGGCTCTGTCCCCTGGGCTTTGCTTCCACTTTCTTAAGGCTGAAGAAGTGCGCTTGGTTTTCATTTAGAACAGTCCTTTTCCACCGTTGGCTTTCAGGATCTTGTTGGACCCCCAGATGAGAACCAAACTAACGACGGCCTTGAAGATGCCGGCTGCGGTGCCATACGAGAAGTTTGGTTTGCCCCCGAAAGACATCAGGCCTTCGGTGAACACATACACGTCGAGGTTGACGGCGTACTCTTTGACAGTGGGGTTCATCAGCAGGTACGGCTGGTCAAATCCGGCCGACAGCAAATGACCGAGGCTTAATACCAGCAGCAGAACAAAGGTGGACCGGATAGCCGGCAAGGTGATGTACCGGATTTTCTGGAACCGGCTGGCACCGTCCATATCGGCGGCTTCGTACAATTCCGGGTTGATGGTAGCAATGGCGGCCAGGTAGATGATGGCGTTCCAGCCGACGTTTTTCCAAATGTTGCTGATGGCCAGAATGGGCCAGAACAGCTCTCCCTTGGCTAAATAGATCATCGGGTCTTTCTGAATTCCCAGCCAGACCAGAAGGCTGTTCAGTGGACCTTCGAGAGAAAGAACATAGAAAACAATGTTTGCCGCCACCACCCAGGACACAAAGTAGGGCAGGTACGACAGGGTCTGAACCGTCCTCTTGAAACCGCGGTTCCGTACTTCGCTCAGCAAGAGAGCCAGCCCGATGGCTGTCACAAAACCCAGCACCAAATTCAATAGGCTCATGACCAGGGTGTTGCGCATGGCCAGCCAGAATCCCGGGCGGGTGAACAGCATTTCAAACCATTGAAGGCCCACCCACTCTTGACTCCAGAAATCTTTCGCCGGGCGGAAATCCTGAAAGGCCATCAGCCAGCCCCACAGAGGCAGATAGTTGAAAACGATACAGTAGAGGGCCCAGGGGACGGCCATCCAGAACCAGGCTTTCTGCTGGACCAGGAGCCTCCAGAAGGATGGCTTGGGAACAAGTGCGGTGGTCGGTTTCATGGGAGAATCTGCCTTGCAGGGGGGATGAAAAAGGGGACAACCCTTGCGGCTGTCCCCGGATTCCTAATAGTTGGCGATGCGGTAGTCCATTTCTTTCTGCAACGTACCCACCAGACCCTTGATGTCAAGCTTGTTCACTTCATTCACATAGGTTGTCCAGTTGGATTCGAACTTGTCGACAGGACCGGTGATGAGGATGGCGAACCACTTTTCTGAGAGGGCATAGGCATCGTTGTAGACCTGGTCATACTTGCCTGGGTAGTTAGCCCAGTTGATGGTCCACAGCGGTGTCCAGGTGTAATTGGTGACCATGGTGTTGTTGTACAAATCACCGGGAACCTTGAGGCCCCAGGCTTTGACAAACTTCTTGTCCCAATCATCGAGCGTTGCAGCCGCCACTTCGGGGGAGTCGCTGGGGAACACGGTGTTGCCATTGGGCCAGGTGCCCCTCAGCGAGGGCCAGGGGTAACCACCCACGCCGCCTAGACCGACCTTGGCGTTGATGATGGAATCGCTGGCATCCTGCATCTGTTTGACGGTACGGACGTATTTGCCTTTGGCGTCCACAGTGTAATGCGTACCCTTCACACCCCACTGAACCAAGGTCTGCATTTCCTCACTCACCAAGGCATTGAGGAACTTCATAATGCCCTTGGGATCTTTGGCCTTGGTGGTGATGGCGGTGCCGTCTCCCGAGGGCCGGGTCACAATGTTGGGAGTCAGCGGATCACCCTTCTTCCAGGTGATGTTGGGCAGCTGGTACCAGGTCTGACCTTCCTTGCCGGCCTTGGTCAAAGCGTCGGCAGCGGGTCCGAATTCCCACGTTGCATCCCAGAACCCTACAACGCGTCCGGAAGCCAGTTTGGCCACGTACTGGTCGTATTTCTGCACAAAGCTCTCAGGGTCGATCAGGCCCTTGGCGTGCTGCACGTTGAGGAACTGAAGCAGCTTCTTCATATCAGGAGCGATATCGCGCATGATGACTTTCTTGGTCTTCAGGTCGACAACGGCACGTCCGTCACCGGGGTAGGCCCCCAGGTTCTCGTACATCCACTGAATGCTGTTGCGCCAGTCGTCGCGCAGAATCTCAAAACCGATGGTCTTCTGGCCGTCGATGGTGGGGTTTTCCTTGACGTACTTTTCAATCCAGGCAAAGTACTGTTCCAGGGTCTCGATCTTGGGGAAGCCAGAAGCTTCATAGGCAGCCTTGGGAAGGGCAAAGCCATCACCGATCAGGGTGCGGGGAAGGCCGGTGCCGATGGGGCTAAACGCAGGAATCGTATAGATCTTCCCGTCTTTCTGCCGGTTGCGTTTCCAGGTTTCGCCGTAAACCTTGTCGATATCCTTGCCTTCAGCCTTGAGCAGGGTGTCCAAGGGGATAAATGCTCCTGAGTCGAGCCAGGTAGGGGCGGTACCGCCTGAGGCAAGGACAATGTCCGGGTAATCGCCTGAAGCGATCATCACACCGATTTTGGTGTTGGCATCGCCCACGTAGTAGATGAACTTGAGGTCAACACCCGTCTTGTCGGAAATGATTTTTCCGATAACGGTGTCAGACATCATGGCCGGGGAATTGGCTCCCTGGGCTTGGTTTGTGTACACGGTGTACACTTTCTTGGCCTGGGCAAAGGCCCCCGTGGCTAACAAAGCGAAAATTGAGAAAGCCAACAGCAGTCTCTTCATTCGGTACCTCCTCGATACTTGGTTCATGTGCTCTTCCATTGCAAACCCTTATGAGGCAGCCGTCAACCGATCGAATTTGCAGTCTTTCCCCCCTGAATTGCGACTCCTTTTTCTCTCCATTGACTAACTCATATTCCCGGAAAACAATGGGGCATGAGTCTTTCGTCCCGGCTATCCGTGTTTCTCAACCGAATTCCCGTGGTAAAAAAACTATTCCTCGTCTACCTTTTCTGTGTCATTCTTCCCATCGTCGGACTCGACAGCCTGTTGTATGGCACGCTGACGGAATTCCTGACAAAGCAGAAGATCGAACGCACCGAACAGGCCCTCAAGCGCATTGCGCTGTATTTAAATGAAACCCTGCAGAACTGCCTGGTCTTAATGAACACCATTGATACCGATGCGACCCTGGGAGATTTTCTCGAACAGAATTACGATGGGATGGATGATTTCGCCGATGCCTACCGCAATACCTATGCGCCCATCCTCCAGCGGTATCTGACTCTTTATGCCCCCATCAGCAATATCGTTATTGCCACCGACAATCCCACCCTCATGAACGCCTCCTATATCCGGCAGCTGGACCAAGAAACACTCCGGGACTGGCAGCTTCCCGATTTTCCGGCTCAGAAGGACCGTTCGCAGCTTGTCACCTACCCGGCAACCAAGCAGATCTCCCTGATCCGCACCCTGGGCTACTACCACCGCCGTTACGACACCACCAAGGTGCTCAAGGTCGATCTGTTTGACCGGGCCTTTCTTGAGATCATTCAGAATGAGCTTCTAGACGGTGCCGTCACCATCCTTGACCAGAACGGAGTTTCCGTTCTGGAATCCACCCCGGAAGGAGAGCGGCCCCGTTCCCCCGACGACTATCCCTTGACCGTGTCGCTCTTCGAGACGCTGGTCGATACACCGTGGAAACTGACAGGCCTTGTTCCCCGTGTTTCGTTGCAGGAAATTGCTGCCTCGAGCGGTATCTATGTGGTGACCATCGGCCTGTTGTCCATGGTGCTCACGGCGGTTCTGATGTTCCTGGTCGGTCAATCGATGACGGCCCGCCTGCACCGCCTGGTCTCTACCATGGACGCGTCCCAGGAACTGATCACCCGGGTTGAGACCGAAGATCCGGGCAGCGACGAGATTGGCGACCTGATCTTGGGTTACAACCGCATGGCACTTCGCATCCAGGGGTTGATCAACGACGACTATAAGCACCGTCTGAAAGAACAGGAACTTGAGCTAGCCCGAAAGCAGGCCGAGCTGCTGGCCCTGCACAGCCAGATCAATCCCCATATGCTGTTTAATACTCTTGAAGTACTGCGCATGAGGTCTATTGTGCGCCGCGACCCGGAAATCGCCGATATCCTCAAGTCGATGTCTTCGCTCTTCCGCCGCCAGCTCCATTGGACTGCGGACACGGTTACGCTGGGAGAAGAGCTGGGAGCGGTGGAAGACTTTTTGAAAATCCAGGCAGTCATCTTCGAGGAGAGGTTCACCTCTGAGGTCGAGTGCGATGGGGAATTGCTGAAGTTGCCCATCCTTCGGACCTGTATTCAGCCCTTTGTCGAAAACGCCTGCATCCACGGCATCGACAAGAAAAGCGGCGCGGTTTCTGTGTTGGTCAAGGTGACGGGCAAGGGGCGGCGTCTGGAGGTCGCGGTGAAAGACGATGGTGTGGGAGTCGATCCGACGAAGCTGGAAAATCTTCGGGCCAAACTGTTGCTGGAGTCGGCTGACACGCAATCCCTGGGTATGAGCAATGTGTTTCACCGCCTAAAATTACTGTACGGCAGTTCGTTGAAGTTTTCGCTGTCAAGTCGGAAGGGTCAAGGCTTCACTGTCAAATTCTCGTTCCCGAAGGAGTTGCCCCGTGGCTGACATCAAGGTGGTTCTAGCCGATGACAAGCCTTCTATTCTGAGGGGGCTTCAGGCGATTTTGGACTGGGAGAGTCTGGGTTATCATATTGCAGGAACGGCTCTCGACGGGGCTGATGCGTGGTCTATGGTGCGCGACCTGAAACCCGACCTTTTGATCACCGATATACAGATGCCCCTGGTTGACGGACTGGAGCTGTCCCGCCGGGTGAGGTCCCTCGGTTGGAATACCCGGGTCATCATCCTGACAGGCTTTCAAGATTTCGAATACGCGCGCACGGCCCTGCGCCACGGAGTGATGGAGTTTCTGCTCAAACCTGTAGACGAAGTGGCGTTGACCGAGCTTTTGAAGAAACTGGCCTTGAAGATCGGGGAGGAGCGCGGCGGCGTTCTAAGGGATGTTCCTGTTCAGGCTGTCGATGATCAGGATATGGTCCGCCGTGTCAACCTGGCCATACGAAGCCGGTACAAAGAGAATCTGTCCATCAATGAGCTGGCGGCAGATCTGTTCATCAGTGCGGCCTATCTGGGCCAGGTGTACCGTAAAAAAACCGGACTGTCGATCAAGGACACGATCCATGCTGTGCGGGTGGAAGCTGCCAAAAAGGTCTTGGCCACCACCAGCCTGCGTATCTACGAAGTGGCGGAGCTTGTCGGCTATGTCGACGAGGAATACTTCTCAAAGAAGTTTCTAGCTTTGGTAGGTATGACCCCGATGAATTACCGCAGAAGCGTTCCTACCGATCCACTGCTTTGAAGCAGGAACGGCAAAATCCCCGTTTGTCCTGGAAAAGACCAGCGTTCCAGGAGTAGATTATGGAAATGCCCCGCCCCGTGTCGGCCACGTCTGACATTGTCTTCAAATACCTCTTCGGCAGTCAGTCGAGCACGAATCTGTTGCAGAGTTTTCTCAACGCCGTCCTTGCCGACTCCGGTGACCCTTTGCTCACTGAGCTTGAGATCACCAACCCCATCAACGATAAGCAATACTTCGATGATAAACTGACCATCATCGATGTTCGTGCCAAATCGACCGAGGGTGTTTGGGTCAATGTTGAGATTCAAGTTCGCTCTCAAACCGCCTTTCCGGAGCGCAGTCTTTTCTACTGGGCCAAGACTTACGGAGACCAGCTGGATGAGTCCCAGCTATATGGTAAACTAAAGCCGGTGATCGGCGTCAATTTGGTTGGCTTCTGTCTTTTTCCTGACGAGGTGTCGTTTCATTCCGTCTTCCAGCTCACGGAACGTCACCGGCCCGACCTTGTTTTGACCCGCGACTGCACCCTCCATTACTTGGAACTACCGAAACTTAAACCAGCCCCCGATACCGAACTGGGCCAGTGGCTGACAGCGCTTAAAACACTGGGGAGACCTGAGGAGGAACCGCAGATGAAAGTTCTCTTGGAAAACAATCCGAACCTGACTGAACTCGCCGAACGTTATAAGAAATTTGATGGCAGCCGTGAGGCTCGTCAGGCCTACGAAGACCGAGTGAAGTACCTGCGCGATCAGGCCAACATTCTGTACACTGCCGAGGTCGAAGGCCGCGCCAAGGGCATTGCCGAAGGGCGAGTTGAAGGACGAGTTGAAGGGCGAGTTGAAGGGCGAGTTGAAGGACGAGTTGAAGGACGAGTTGAAGGACGAGTTGAAGGACGAGTTGAAGGACGAGTTGAAGGAAAACGGGAAGCGCAGATTCAGATGGTGCCATTGCTGCGGGAGGCAGGAATGTCCGACGTGGATATCCTACGAATCACGGGTCTCTCCTTGAACGATCTTGATCTGGAATGACGCTATGTTTTCATCCTGTTCCCTTGACGCGTGGCGTGGGTCGCTTTTACTTGTCGTTGTTATTGCATTGACAGCTTGCACTGCAAAAGACCTCTCTGCAGTAAAAGAAGTCTCTCCTGGCAGTGAGACCCCGATGTTGAGCGACCTCAAATTGAAAAAGGCAGACAGCGGGAAGAGTTATGAGCTTTATAAGGGCAGTACCATCCAGATCAGCCTGGAAGGCAACCCGACCACAGGTTACCAATGGGGACTGCTTCCCGAGAGCGTCAATGACCTTATCCTCAAGCCCAATGCCGATTACAGCTTCTCGCCCGATAATTCTGCCTTATCCGGGTCTGGAGGTACGTTTGTCTTCGATTTCATGGCGTCCAACCCGGGTGAGGCCAAACTGGTTTTTGGCTACCAGCGCAGTTGGGAAAACGACCCTTCCGCCGAAACCTGGTCCATCAACGTTACCGTCAAGGACGTCCACTAACCGCTAACGCGATGGGGGCTGGGAGTGGGCCAAAATCTCTCCGAAGAAGTACTGAAAGGCTAACCCCCTTCAAAGATAGGAAAGCCACCAGTCTTTGCGGCGGGATTTGAGCTGGGCAAACCATCGGCAGAGCGGATACAAAATGAGGATTGCCAACAACCACGCCACATAGACTTGCGGCAGGTCCCAGTCCGGCAGGTAGACCGAGGCGGGCAGGTCGGTGGTCGGCCAGCTGCCGATGCCGGTGGAGGGGGGATCCTGCAGCAACCAGGTGGAAACACCGAAGCGCAGCTGAAACCAGAGGACGGCCATCAGATGCAGCAGGAACACATGCAGGATGTAGAAGAAAAAGGGAACCTGGCCAAAGGTGGTGATGATCCGGCCCAGCGGCCCTACGGGTCTTCGAAGGATCACCCCAAGCAGAATCAGCAAAGGAGCGAAGTTGAGACCGATATACAGCAATGACGGAGGATATTTCAGGCCATTGGTAAAATCAGCCACCGTCCGCCAAAACTCGGGCCAGACGGTCCACGGGGTGGGGTTGCCGTAGAAATTTCCCAGCCGAAGAAGCACTGCCGCCAGAAAGATTCCGGACCCAACCAAAATGTAATCCCGGCGGACGGTTTCCGGCCGCGTCTTGGTCCAGCCTCCCAGCAGGAAGCCTAGAACGATGATGCCGCACCAAGGAATAATAGGATACAGGACGTGCAAGGTCATGCTTGATACCGGATGAAGCACTCCGCCAACGTGCAGGAAGGTCCAAAGCAAACCACCAGCCTCGGCGCTGATTCCATCCAGCAAGTTGTGACCAAAGATCAGGCCCAGGGCAAAAATCCACAGGAACCAGCGGGGCAGCAGCGATACTCCGGCGAGAATGATCATCGACCAGCCGATAGACCACAGCACGCCAAGACGGATGAACTCGGTACGGTCGCCGTTGAAGAACCACAGCAGGTTCATGATCGCCACTTCCAAAAAGAGCAGCCACACGCCTCGCGTCAGGAGGAAGACACTGCGCTTGGCAGGTTCCTGCTTGCTGGAAAAAGAAACGCCCATCCCGGCAAGGAAAATGAAGACAGGGGCGCAGATATTGGTGATCCATCGGGTCATGTAATACCAGGGGGTGGTGTTGGCAATATCTGTCGGAGAGAAAAAGGCCTGTGCTATCGAAAAGAAATCGCGGGAATGGTCGATTGCCATGACCAGCATGACCAGGCCGCGTAAAAAATCCACTGACTCCAGACGGGGTTTTTTTTCATTCAGCATTCCATTAGCTCCTTTACTGCATAAAGTGGTACTTGATCCGGTCGCCACCTTCGACTTTTAAAAGGTTGACGATTTTGAACAAGGCGCTGAGGATGTCGGCGACCTGGAACCCTTTGCGGGTGACCATGACAATGGCGACGCTGAAGGTTAAAGGTCTGTTCCGACGGGCGAATTCGGCTTGAAGTTCGTCCTTAAGCTCGCCCATTTTGGCCAGGGCCGTCTGGCCATCGATCTCGTTGAGGGCAATAACAAAACGGTCCTCGTCGTAACGGTAGACCTCTGGATAGCGCTGGCGGATAAAGCGCGCGGCAACTTTGACCAGTTCGTCGCCTCGGCCCAAGCCTTCACGCTCGATGATGTCGTTATAGTGGTCAATGTCCATGTAGCACAGGCTGTACTCGTTTTCGAAAAGGCTGTTGCGCTCCTTGATCCTTTCCATAAAGAAGCGCCGGTTCCCCAGTCCCGTCAGGTAATCCCGCCGGGCAGCCGCCTGCTCCCTCAGAAGGGCTGCTTTCAGCTGCGCCACCATGAAGGCCACCAGCAGAAAAAGCACAAGGTCAATGCTCAGGTTGACCATCAGCAAGGCAAGGCCGCTGTTATCCAGGTATTTCTGGTTGGTGAAGAAATTCATCAGCGAGGCCAGGATGGACATCAGGATGCCCTGGGACCAGCCCAGGAACAGCGAGGCAAACACGACAGCAAGGGTATAAAGGATGAAAAGATTGACCGCCGATACGTAATAATCCGCCAGACCGGTGAGCAGAATGAACAGGAGAACCATGCTGGACACCCGAAGCCGGTACGGCAGGCTGTCATGACCGATAGCCTCAATAAGGCTTTCCCGCAAGGTTGCCATCTTACTGAGCCAGCCAGGACTTAACGTCCTCGAGGAGGTTGTAGGGATCAGCCGAAGAGACAGAATGCCCCGACTCGGCATAATGGGGCCAGAAAATGGTCCGCAGCTTTGGCGTTTCGACGCCCAGAGACTTTAGAACTCCGGGACGGTATTCCACCGTGATGGTGCCCTCGCGGGCACTGGCATCTCCCCGGTGGGTATCAACCCGCGTCACGACTTGGTCATAGCGTTTGAAGGCCTCCGGCAAGGCTGGTGACCAGATGACAATGTCCTTGGCCGCATCGGTGATGAAGGTATCGACCAGTGCCAAGTTCTGCAGGAAGAGTTCACCGTACAGAGCAGAGTCTTTCGGGCTCAGCTGGAAGCTGGTGATCCAAGGGGGCAACACGTTGGTGAACCCCAGATAAATCGGATAATTGGTGGTCACCAGGTAGTCGTCAGTCTCGGGCATCTTACCCAATACCGCTTCCAGGCTGCCCACCGGCGGGTCGCTTCTCAGCATCTCGTCCATGGCAATCTGGGAATCCGCTTCGTCCTGCAGCAGAAACCGATCCATTTCGTCCAGGGGAGCCTTGCGGAATTCGGCAAAGACCTTGCTGTCCTCCGTATCCTCGCTGGTGCCGCCCAGCTGTTCCAGCCAGCGGTTGAGGGTGCGGTAGACGTAGCGGTAAGCATCGCTGCGGTCGGCACGGCTGAAATAGGGAATGGTCCGCACATCGGCGCCCAGGATTGCGGAAAGGCCGTCTGAACTGGTCAAAGTCTTTACGGCAAAAGCCTCCAGTCCGTCTGTCCAAGCTTTCGGCTTGGAATAGTTGTAGCGGTCAATGTCATGTCCCGAGAGGAAGGAATAGGCGGCCATTACCGGATCCTTGAAAAGCGACCGGGAGTAGGGGTGTCCGATCTTCTTGCCGATCTGATGGATGACCGAGTCGGGTTTGTCGAACATCTGACCGGTGATCTCCCATTGATAGGGCCCGCTGAGTTGAGGCTGAATAAACACTTGACGGGCAAAGAATTTCGCCACCTGAGCCGGCTTGATCGTCCCCGCCGGTGTACCGGGCAGCAGTTTGCGCAGCACGCTGTCGATCTCGTCAACCAGTTCCTTGTCCTGGTACAGGGCTTGTCCGGCGTAACGGCTGTGGAAAAGCAGAAGGTTGAGCATGGTCGACACCCTGGTGCCCGCGTAGCTCTCGCCGACCAGAATCACCTCGCTCGGCTTCAGGCTCGGATGATTTTCAAGGAAGCGCAGCAGAACCCGCAGGACCTGGGCCGCATCGATCCAGGAATTGTAACGGTCATTGCCGAATTCCCGCAGGCGCGCGGCGGCATTGTTCACATCGGGCACCAGGTTGTAGGAATAACCGGTGTTGGGTGCATCGATGTACAGGAGGTTTCCCAGCTGGGACCAGCTGGCCCCGTTCACTTCAAAGCCGTTGTCGCGGTTTTTCAGATGCTCTCGGTCCAGCGTGAAAGGGGCGGTATTCATGGCAAAGAGATTCGTGGCAGTGGTACAACCGGGACCACCGTTGAGAAAAACAAACAGCGGCTTGCCGACAGGCCCCCCGTCGGCGGGAAAGTAGGACTGCCAGAGGCGCATCCTGGCCGACTGCAGATCCACTTTGTTCTTGGAATCTTGAAGGGTGTACCGGATGGACTCCAGTTCGGTGAAGCCGGCACCACTTTTCCTTTTCAGCGGCCAGCGCCCTGCCACCCGAAAAGGAGCCTGCTTGGCTGAAGATTTCACCGATGGCAAGACCGCCATCGGGTCCGAGATAGCCCCACTTGTCTCCAGTTCTTACCCCAGCCAGGCCTTCGCTGCGATTCAATGCCTCGGAATACTGCGGGTTGACTGCGAAACGGCCGCTGGCCTCGATATAGCCCCAGAAGCCGTCGAGATACACAGCGGCCCAGCCCTGAGCGAACGACCTGGCTCCGTCAAAGGCCGGACTGATCATCAGCTCACCCTGGGGATTGATATAGCCCCATTCGTTGTCGTCGACCTTGGTCCGCACCGGTGCCAGCCCCTGCACGAAAGGCCCTGCCGCCCGGTATACCAGGTTGATCTGGACGCGCCCCTGCCGGTTGATAAATCCCCAACGCCCTCCAATATCGACAGCCGCGAGGCCCTCGGAGAATGTCTGGGCGGCATCGAATTGCGGCTGGATCACCATCTCGCCGGCTTTGTTGATGTACCCCCAGGAATTCCCGACCCGGATGGGCGCCAGGCCGTCGCCAAAGTCGCCGGCGGCATCGTACTTGGGCAGGATCACATACTTGCCATCCTCGTTGACATACCCGTATCGTTCGGTCAGGCGAACCCAAGCCACACCCTCGTGGAACGCCCCGACGGCATGGAACTGGGGTTTGATGATCTCTTTCAGGTTTGGACCTAGAAAGCCCCAGAGTTCGGCGGACCGGAAGGCTGCCCGGTTTTCTGAGAAACCAGTGATTTCCCGGATTTCGGCTCGAGGTTGGACCGGGGTCGATGCACAGGAAAGAACACTCCCAACCACAAACAATGCAAACACAGAACCCAAAACTCTGGAGCAGACCGGATGCATCCATTCCTCCGAAGTCAGCGCATGACAGACTGAGTTTATTCTCGTTAACCTCTGCAGTCTTGTCAAATTCGTTGCCGTCTGGAGATAATGTGCCGGGTTTTCTAGTCGTTTGTCCCTTCGAGAATCGCCTGGACCCCGAGCCGTGCCAGTTCTGCGTCTTCTTCCTGGGCGAGACCGCTCACAGCCACCGCGCCTACGACTTGGCCCTGATAGACCACCGGAACCCCGCCGTCCCAGCCCGTGAACCGCGGGTCGCTATTGGCCATCTGCCAGCCGTTCGCCTGGAAGCCTTTTCCAAGATCGCCCGTCGATTTCCGTTCCCTCGAAGCCGTCAAGATTTTTCTCAAGGCCACTTCGATCGAGGGGAGGGGAGCCCCGTCCATCCTCAGCAGGGAAATCGGCTCTCCGTGAGAGTCCGATACGGCGATAACCCCTGTCTTGCCTCTGCGGACGAGTTCCTCACGGATAACTCGGATGGCCGTTTCGGCGTCTTTCTCACCAAGTTCTTTGTGGTTCAGCATCAATGCTCTCCCTTGTCCTTGTCTAGTCCGTTGACCTCCCGCCTCCCGATCTCTACCTTTTTGGGAAGAGAGGAACCCGATGGAAGTTCGCCAGTTGCGGTATTTCTCGGTTCTTGCAGTAGAGGGAAACTACCTTGCTGCCGCCGAAGAGTTGTTCGTCAGTCAATCACAGCTGTCCAAAAAAATACTAGCCCTGGAAGAGGAGCTCGGCGTGCAGCTCATCGACCGCAGCCGCCGGAAGATCGCCTTGACGCCGGAAGGGGAACTGGTGCTTGTCCACGCCCGCCAGATGCTGGCGGTGCACGAAGCCCTGGTTCGAGAAGTAGACGAGCGGCGGGGTGTTCCCCCTGCTCCTGTCAGTCTTCTTTCCATTCCGGTACTGGCCCCCTACGGAATTCCCGCGCTTCTGGCAAGATTTCAGGCCGCCAATCCCGGTACCTTGGTGAACGTCACCGAGACCGAACCGAACTCGGTTCTGGCGGGTTTGGCCAGCGGGAATGCTGAACTCGGTTTGCTGCGCGAACCCTTTGTCGACAAAGCCAAGTTCCGTTTTTGGGGACTGGAGGAAGACGAGGTTGTCGTGGTTGTGCCTGCGGGCGGCCGCTGGTCTGTGCAGGAAGCCGCCCTCGACCTGGCGGTTCTTCGTAGCGAGGGGTTCGTTTTTCCTGATCCCCGTACTCTCCTTCATGGTTACTACCGCGACCTGTGTCTGCGCCATGGCTTTGAACCCAGGATTGTGCAGACCAGCACGCGCGAAGACAACATCCTTGAGATGGTGGCCTCCGGCATGGGGGTGGCCCTGATGATGAAACGCGTCGCCCACTATGGGAAGGCCGAAGCAGTCCGGGTCCTCGCTCTTCAGAGTCCTGTCCGTTCACGCCTCGGGGTGGTTTGGGCCAAGTCAGCGGTGCTCAGCCGCGGGGCTCAGGCCTTTCTCGCCTTTCTGAAGACTTATTCCAAATTGGAATAGGTTGACCGAAAACTCGAATTGCTCGCTACCAGGTTCCTCCGCATACTGCTTGCTGAGGTAATGCGGCATGAGTCGATGGTCTGCAAAAAAAGGAAGAGTCACGGTTGCGGTACAGGTATTCCCCCTCGGACCCGATTGGTGTTTGCTGGTGACAGGGGGCGAGGCTCCCCATGCGGGAGCCGTGGGCTGGAGCGGCGACATACCGGCTTTCAGCCTGGATTTTCCGCAGCACCGGGACCGGGTTGTCGTTGACCTGTTCCTGGAAGCGCTCCTGCAGGTTCCAGGAAAGCATATTGTCGTCGCCGGCATCCACCTCGAGGCCATCACTCCCCAGGAAATTGAGTTGACCCTGCAGCTGTGCCGGACGTTGGCCGCCCGTGTGGCCGCTTCTCTGGGGAGGGCGGCATGAGGCTGGTGGTCGGAATCACCGGCGCCACCGGTGCCTGTCACGCCCTGCGGCTGCTCGAGGTTCTGGCCGGCCACCCCGAAGTGGAGACCCATCTGGTCGTCAGCGAATGGGCGGCCGCCAACCTCTTGTCCGAAACCAGGCGCAGCGTTGCCGACCTGAGCCCGCTGGCGGCCCGCATCTGGTCGCCTGCAGACCTAGCCGCACCCCTGGCCAGCGGCTCCTTTCTGACCGACGGCATGATCATTGTGCCCTGCAGTATGCGGACGCTGGCCGCCGTTGCGGGGGGCTTCTGCGACAATCTGATCACCAGGGCGGCCGACGTCTGCCTGAAGGAGGGGCGCAAGCTGGTTCTTTGCCCGCGTGAGACACCGCTGAACGCCCTGCACCTGGAAAACCTGCTCAAACTGGCCCGGCTGGGGGTTCGCATCGTCCCTCCCATGCCTGCCTATTACACCCATCCCCGCACCATCGACGACCTGGTGGCACACCACGTGATGAAGGTGCTCGACCAGTTCGGGTTCCAGTCGCCCGACGACCGCCGCTGGAACGGAACCGATTCCCCCAGGAGTGAAAACCTATGAATTCTACCCAGGACGATCTGCGTTCGGCCCTCGAATATCTCAAGACGTTTCCTGGCGAGGTCATGCAGACCGACGAGCCCGTCGACCCGATGGCCGAACTCTCGGGCGTGTACCGCCACGTCGGCGCCGGGGGGACGGTGATGCGTCCCACCAAGCTGGGCCCGGCGCTGCTGTTCAATTCCATCAAGGGTCACCCCGGCGCCAGGGTGCTGATCGGGCTGTTTGCCAGCCGCGAAAGGACGGCCCGGCTGCTGAAAACCACGCCGGAGCGCCTCGCTTTCCGGCTGGTCGAGGCCCTCGAGCATCCTCTTGATCCTGTGGTGGTGCCTCAACAGCAGGCTGCCTGCCAGCAAGTGGTTCACCGCGCCTCAGACCCGGGTTTCGACGTGAGGAAACTGGTTCCCGCCCCGACGAACACCCCCGACGACGCCGGGCCCTACCTCACCTTGGGCCACTGCTACGCCTCTGACCCTGAAACGGGCGAGTCTGACATCACCATCCACCGGCTTTGCCTTCAAGGGCCCGACACCCTGACCATGTTTTTGACCCCGGGAGCACGGCACATCGAGGTGTTCCGGCAGAAGGCCGAGGCGGCTGGCAAGCCGCTTCCCATTTCCATCAGCATCGGCATCGATCCGGCGATTTCGCTGGCGACCTCCTTCGAACCTCCGACGACTCCCCTGGGGTTTGACGAACTGAAAGTGGCCGGCGGGCTGAGGGGCAGGGCGGTGGACTTGGTGGAATGCCTCACGGTACGCGAACGCGCCATCGCCCACGCGGAGTACGTCATCGAAGGGGAGCTGCTGCCGGGGGTACGGATGCGCGAAGACCACAATACGGACTCGGGCAAGGCCATGCCCGAGTTTCCCGGCTATACCGGACCCGCCGTCCGGGAGCTGCCGGTCATCCGTGTCACGGCCGTCACCCACCGGCATCATCCCATTCTGCAAACCTGCATTGGACCCAGCGAGGAGCACGTCACATTGGCCGGCATTCCTACCGAGGCCAGCATCCTCCAAACGGTAGGGAGGGCCCTGCCAGGACGGCTTCTCAACGTCTATGCCCATTCGGCCGGTGGCGGCAAGTACCTGGCGGTGCTGCAGTTCAAAAAAAGCGTTCCCAGCGACGAAGGCCGTCAGCGGCAGGCGGCACTGCTGGCCTTTGCGGCATTTTCTGAGCTCAAGCATGTCATTCTGGTGGATGAAGATGTCGATCTGTTTGACAGCAACGATGTGCTGTGGGCGCTCAACACCCGTTACCAAGGAGACCTCGACACGGTGTTTTTGCCCGGGTTCCGTTGTCATCCCTTGGACCCCTCCCAAAGCCCTGACTACAACCCCGCGCTGCGGGACAATGGTATCACCTGCAAAACCATCTTCGACTGCACCGTTCCGTGGAACCTGAAAGCCGAGTTTGTCCGTGCAAAGTTTCTGGACGTGGATCCGGCTCGTTTTGTTTTGAGGCCCTTCTAGGAACCTGCCCGGCTCAGGTGGTTTCGCGAAGCACCAGCCGGGGGCCCATAGGCCGCATCTGGTCCGGTCCCAGAGGCTCTCCGGTAATGAGGGCGTTGATCATCGATACGGCGCGCTTGCCAAGCGAGTCCTGGTCGAACGAAACCGTCGTCAGGGCCGGACGGATCAGCGCCGCGAAGGGAAGATCGTCCGACCCGACAAGGGCGATTTGCTGGGGAATCTTGGTACCGGCATCGGTCAATTTGGCAAGCAAGGGAAAAGCATACTCATCGCTGTAGGTGTACAACGCTGTGATGCTCCCATGGTTAATTCCATGGATTTCAATGAATTGCTCTGAACCTAACAGGGTTGGTCTCACATCGTCCTTGGGCCAGGGGAGTTCCAGGAGTTTTGCCTCCGGACAGGTTTGCATGGCCCTACGCATCCCGGCCAGGCGTATTTGGTACGCCCGGCTCTGCACAGGGTCAGCAGGCTTGATCACACCGATGCTTTCATGACCGCGAAACAACAGGTGCTGAGCCGCCAGGAAGCCGATCGCTTCCACCGGCAACAGCAGCGTCGGATAATCCGGGTGGGGCTCAATGTCGTAGAGCAGAATATTCTCCACCCCGAGCGATTTTGCATACCGGATATCATCCATGGTGACGTCGAAAAGGCTGAGAAACAACCCACGGGGCTTTCGGGCCAACAGGGCTCGAAACGCCTGCTTCTTGCGTGCCGGGGCGTGGTACGAGTTGAAGGAATACTGAACTGGAACGCAGCCGTCGGCCAGGCCCAACTCATGGATGGTGCCCAACATCGCGTTGATGCGTTCGGTGTACGGCCCCGGAAAAAACAGCGCAAACTCATTGGCAAACCCCCGACGGAGGGCCTGCGCCGATTGATGGGGCTGGTACCCCAGGTCTTTGGCTGCCTCGAGAATCTTTTCGCGGTTGGTCGAGCTGACATGTTCGGCACCCTTGCCGTTGAGCACATAGGACACCTGGGTGCGTGAGACTCCCGCCCGTTTGGCCACATCGACGGCAGTGGGACGGCCACCGGGGGCGTCGGGGGATTGAGCCATTCCTGCTCCTTCACAAAGAAGTTCTAATACTGAACCCGTCCCCGGCTTGCGTCAAGTCGGCGCTTCACTCCACCGCCCGGATATAGGCGCTCATCAGAAACTCCATGGCCCTTTTGCTGACTTCGGCGTCGGGGCAAACGACGTCAAAGCCATGGTAACAGCCGGGGAACAGCTGAAAATCGACCCTGACTCCGGCTTGTCTCAAGTTTTCGACATAGTGCAGGGTCTCGTCGCGAAAGGGCTCGAGGTCGCCGACAAAGGTCGCCATGGGCGGCAGATTGCGGTAGTCCGTGGCACGGGCCGCAGCGGCGTAGGCGGGAACCTCACCCCCGAAGCGGTCTCCCAGGTACAGGCGCCACCCCCACAGGTTCATATTGGAATCCCAAACGGGAGCCTGGTTGTTTCTTGCCGATTCGGTGGTCATGCGGTCGTCGATCATGGGGTAGAGGGGCATCTGGAAGGCGATGTTCACTTCGCCCCGGTCACGGGCCAGCAGGCAAAGGGCCGCCGTCAGGCCGCCACCGGCACTGCTGCCTGCCACGATCAGCTTGTTGCGGTTGATACCCAGTTTCTCTGCATGGTTTTTGGTCCAAAGCAACGTGTCGTAGCAGTCTTCCAGGGCGGCCGGGTAGGGGGCTTCCACCGACAGGCGGTAGTCGGGAGCCACGATCACACACGGGCTGGCCGTCATGAACTGCTGGAACATCGCGTGGTCTTGTTCGGGAACTCCGATGGCGTACCCGCCACCGTGAAGCCAAACAATGACAGGCAGAGGGGCACTATGGTTCAACGGCTGGTAGAGGCGTACCCGCACCGTGCCTCCCCCTGTCCGAGGCACCTGCACCTCGCGGCAGTCCAGGCCCTTGATCGACCTTCCGGCAAGCAGCCGCAAGGTCTTTTTCATCTTGTGAGCACGAGACCTGTACTTTGTCTCATCACGGGACTTGAGAAACAGGTCTGTCAGCCAGCCTCGAAAGCGAAGTTGCTCATCAATCATTCTTTCATTGTATGAGGTTCTTCCTGATCAGAGCAATGCGGTCCTCGACGCTGGTGCGGCTGCGCAGTCGGTCTGGCGGGGTGTTCTTTACATAGTCGAGCAGCTGGGCAACGCTGGTTTCGGCCACGTGAAGCCTGGTGTCACTCGAAGCATAGTAAATCAGTACGCGACCGTCGGGGTCGGTGATCAACCCGTTGGTGAACACAACATTCGACACATCACCTATCCTCTCATCCCCTTCTGGTGCAATGAGATAGCCCCCGGGGGTGGCAATGGTTCTGGTGGGGTCCTTCGGGTCAGCGAGGAAGGCGTAGATGACGTAGCGCAGGCCGGCGGCGGTGTTGCGCACCCCGTGGGCGATGTGCAGCCAACCGTCCTTGGTCTTGATGGGAGGGGCACCCGCGCCGTTTTTCACCTCTTTGATGGTGTGGTAGACCTTGGGGTCAAGGACGGTTTCCTTGTCGACGACGGCGGGGTTCATGCTCTTGGACAGGCCCGTGCTGATGCCGCCGCCTGAACCGGTGTCGATGAACCCGTCCTGGGGCCGGGTGTACAGAAGGTACTGACCGCCGACGAATTCGGGGTGGAGGACGACGTTGCGCTGCTGGCCGCCGTTGGTCTTCAGGTCGGGCAGCCGTTCCCAGGTTTTCAGGTCCTTGGTGCGCACGATGCCGGCGGTGGCGGTGGCGGCCGAAGTGTCGCCGGCCTTGGCTGTAGGGTCCTTGCGTTCGGCGCAGAACAGCCCGTAGATCCAACCGTCTTCATGGGCGGTCAACCGCATATCATAAACGTTGGTTTCGGGGTCGGCCACGTCACCGAGCAGCAGTGGTTCCCCCTCAAAACGGAAATCGTGGATGCCGTCAGGGCTGCTGGCCAGTGCGAAGAAGCTCTTGCGGTCCCACCCTTCCACCCGGGCGACGACCCAATATTTGCCTTGGAAGAACAGGGCACCGGCGTTGAACACGGCGTTGATGCCCAGCCGCTCCATAAAGAACGGGTTGGCCTTGGGGTCGTAGTCGTAGCGCCAAGTCGGGGGCACGTGACCGGCCGTGAGGACGGGGTTCTCATAGCGGATATAGATACCGTTGCCGGGCAGAATGGGCTGATTGTGCTGGTGGATCAGCTCGTTGTATTCGCGTTCCACATGGGCGCGGCGGGTCTGAAAAATACTCATGGATCTCTCCTTTTTTGTCTCACACAGAGGCACGGAGAAACACAGAGGAGAAGGACAGTAAAACCCCTACTCTTGAATTCTCTGTATCCTCTGTGTTCTCCGTGTGAATCTTCACTTTTTCAGTTCGTGGTCTCTGTCAATCGGCGAGCTCGCTGGATCACTTCCAGGCAGGCGCGGCCGTTGTGGTAGCTGGTTTTCCACAGACCGCCCTTGGGGCGTGAAAGGTCGGGTTTTCCGTCGGCTCCCACAAGCCAGTACCATTCCCCGTGCTCGTGGTTGACAATGAAACGCTGGATGTATTCCCACAGGCTTTCGGCAGCGGTCAAAAAGGCCTCATCACCAGTGAGTTCCCAACCGTTGACCATTCCCACCAGGGCTTCGGCCTGCACCCACCAGACGCGGTCGGTGTCGAGTCGGCCCTTGTGTAGCTCGTTGGGCAGGCTCCCCCCGTTGTGCTGCAGCACCTCCAGACTCTTGCGGGCAATCCGGGCACAGAATTCCGGTTTTTCGGCAGATCCAGCCAAGATTTGGGCGGCTTCGGTCATCAGCCAGCTGGCCTCAATGTCGTGCCCGTAGCTGACGTGGTCGGTGAGGTTCTTCCAGTCCCGGTCGAAGTACAGGCCCAGGTGTTCCGGAGTGACCAGAATGTGCCGCTCAAAAACCTGCAGAAGGCTCTCCAGGGCCTCTTTGACCTGGGGCTGTCCGCAGGCCAGGTACAGCGACGAAAAGGCTTCCAGGGTGTGGAGGTTGGTGTTCATGCTCTTGGAACAGGCGATGTCGGTGTCGCTCAGGGCCTTCACCAAGGGCTGGGTCCAGTGCTGGTCTACGGCTTCGTAGTAGCCCCCGAACTCCCTGTCCCGGCCTGTTTTTTCCATCAGGTCGAAGGTAGCCAGAGCCAGGGTCAGGGCTTCCCGGTTGCCGGTGGCACGGGCGTATTGGCTCAGGCTGTAGATGGCGAAGGCTTGTCCGTACAGAACCTTGTGGTCAAAACCGGGCTCTCCCTGGGCATCGACAGTCCACCAGAACCCGCCGCCCTGACGGTCGTACAGAGCTCCCGTCAGAAAAGCGTAGGCATGGTTGGCGGCAGCCCTGTCCAGCGGGTTTCGGCGTTCCAACCAGGCGCTGCTGTAGGCCCAT
The DNA here is from genome assembly GCA_020049045.1 of Spirochaetota bacterium. Lineage (GTDB taxonomy): Bacteria > Spirochaetota > Spirochaetia > JABEVK01 > JABEVK01 > JAIFLN01. The sequence continues at coordinate 43,827 of JAIFLN010000008.1, forward strand.
AGATGCCGGCTGTGCATCACCAGGCCTTTGGGGCTGGCCACATCGGTTGTGTTGTCGTTGGTCACGTGCCCATAAAAGCCGCCGCCCCGGCGGTCCATGGTCTGATACCAATAGGGAAGAATACTGTCGCTCAGTTCAAGGGCGGTTTTCTGCGCCAAGATTCGCAGGCGTTCGGAGGCAGTCATGGAACAAAGTATAAGGGCACAACGGCGTTTATGGCAACCGGTTTCCTAACCGTGGGTCAATGCCTCGCCACAGGACTCCCGAACCACCAAGGTGGTGTCCAGCTGTAGGAACTGGTTTGTCTTGGGGGTCTCCCGGATCAAGCTCAGGAGCAGGTCTACCGCCGTTTGTCCTGTCAGAATGAGCGGCTGGGCGATGGCTGTGATTCGGGGGGTCAGGATGTCCCAGAAGCTGTAGTCATCGAATACCCCCAGCCCGAATTCCGGAAGACTGCGGCCTTGTTCTTTCAGCACGTGAAAGGTGTCAAAAAGGAAGTCTCCCCCCGAACCCAAAAACAAGGCATCCATTTGAGGTGCGCGCTTGAGCAGTTCTTCCAGCGCCTTGCGGATGGGGACACTCGCATACACGGAATGGGCTTCGGCGGTCCAGGTCACACCGTTGAGGGCTAACGTTTCACGGTAACCCCTGATCCGCTCCTGAACATAGGGGTACTCCTGTGGTCCGAACAAGGCCCCGATACGGCGGTAGCCTTGCTTTACCATATGTTCGATCATCCTTTTTGTACCCTGAAAGTTGTCAATATCGACACAATGGTGTTTAAACTCGGGGTTCTGGCCCAGCAGGACGAAGGGGATCTGGTCGGCGACAAGAGTCGCCAGACCTTCCTTGTCGAGGAGTTCCGATCCGATGATCAGACCGTCGACGGAACTATGGTTCAGAATCTGCCTCAGGGCACCCTGGATATCTCCGTCCTTGGCGGTGGTCAGTACCATCAAGTTGTACCCAGCCGCTGCGGCCTGGTGGCTGATTCCTGCCAGGATCGAGCTCCAATACTGGCCTGAGAACGAGGCCTCGGCTTCGTGGGGAATGAGAAAACCAAGAGCTCCGGTACGCTGCAAAGCCAGAGCCCTTGCCGAGGCGGCGGGGTGATAGTCGAGCTCTTTGACGAGGGTGAGAATTCTGCCGCGGGTGGCAGGGCTGATGCCCTTGTGACCGTTGAGCACTTTGGAAACGGTGCCCTTTGACACCTGGGCCAGTTCCGCGATCTGTTGGATGTTCAGTTTCATAGTTCCTCTTTGAAACCGGTTTCTAATCAATCATCACAATACGCCTTGCTCGCTTTGATGGCAAGCCTGCTAGTGAGCT
>JAIFLN010000122.1 GCA_020049045.1 Spirochaetota bacterium
ATGCCGGCAATCTGCGCCTGGCTCTGATCCTCCCGGTCCAACTTGAAATCCCGCGCCATTTCAGAAGCGTAGAACGAAACCTTGGTGGCATTTTGCCAGAGGTTTTTCTGCTTGATCATGTACTTATCCAGAAGCTTGTGGGCACCGTAGGGGTACACGAGGTCTTTGAGTCCCTGAATACCCACTATGCGGACAGCGTCTTGGAGGTTTTCGATGCGCTTGCGCATGCCGTACTTGGCGGAGTTGACGTACTTGATCAGGTCGGCGGTCATAGCGGGGTCGTGGCTGAGCTGGGAAGCCAGGGTTTCAAAGGTGACCTCGGGGTTGCCCAGAAGCCGCAGGAGTTTCTCCAGGTTTTCAGGGAAGGGAGGCAGGGAGTCAATCACACTGAGAATTTCATCGGCAATGAGGTTGACCCGTTCGAGCTTGATGGCGTTCATGGGAATGGTCAGCGAAGCCGAGGTTTCGGTGCCCACCTGGTTGAGGTCGAAGGACTTTTCGGTCAGGCCCATCTTGCGCAGCATGAGAATCATGATGACAATGCCCAGCCCGGCACCTTCGCTGTCGTCAAGAACCTCTCCAAAGGCTTCTTCCATGCTTTCAAAGGCGCGGGAACGGGCTACACGGTCGTAGACCCTGGTTAGCTCCTTGGGGGTGATGGGGGCGTTGTTCCGTACGCTCATGTACAAAACACTGTTTCGGATAAGGTAGGTGACCTTGATGTAGAGGTCTTTTTGCTCTTGAAGCTCCAGGTAGTGCTGAATGTTGTCGAGGGTGTCGGTCTTGAAGCTCTTCATCCCTTTTTCATATTCCACCGGAGATTCCAGGCGAAGGCCTTTTTCCTGAAAGTACACCCGCTTTGTGTTGGCCTTCTTGGCGTTGACCGTCAATTCCTTCAGGCAGTAGGACAGGTGGTCCTTGAGAACACTTTGTCCCAGTTCTTCCAGGTAGATCAGAAGAATCTCTTCGAGGTCCGCCTCTGTTTTCGAAGGGAGAGTATGGGTCTTGATCACCAGGGGAATTCCGTTCCTGGCAGCATGGACCACTTTGGCCCGGTCGATGTTCATTCTCAATCTTCCTTGGGATGGGTCGATTCTCGCATCCGCTCTAACTTTTTTACAATCTGACAGCCAAGGCTGCCGTCAGGATAAAGTCCACCCTCGTCCATTTTGCCCATATTTTGCCCGGAAAGCAAGAACAAACCTTCATCAACAGTGGTGACCGGATAAATGTGAAATTTACCGTCTCGGACCGCCTCCTGCACTTCCTGGTTCAGGACGAGGTTTTGGACGTTGGATCGGGGGATAATCACCCCCTGGGTTCCGGTCAGACCTTGCTTTCGACAGGTATAGTAGAAGCCTTCGACCTTCTCGGTAATGCCGCCGACGGGTTGGATCTCCCCCCGCTGGTTCACTGACCCCGAAACTGCCAGGTCCTGGCGCAGGGGAACCCCGGCTATTGCCGAAAGGATGGCATAGGCTTCGGTGGAGCTGGCACTGTCGCCGTCAATGCCCCCGTAGGACTGCTCGAACCCCACGCTGGCCGAGAGCGCCAGAGGAAACTCCCTGGCAAACTTATCGCGGATCAGTCCGTGGAGAATCAAAACGCCTTTGTCGTGGATTTCCCCTGATAATCCAGCCTCTCCCTCAATGTTGACAATACCGTCTTCCCCCGGACCGGCAACGGCGGTAATGCGCATGGGGCGGCCGAAGCTCGATGAGCCTCTGTCGAGCACGGCAAGGCCGTTGACCTGACCCACAGCGCTGCCGCTGACACTCAGCAGAATTTGGCCTTCGCTGACCTGCTCGTCCATTTTTTCTTCGGGAAGGGAAAAAAGATACTGCCGTTCTTCGAGGGCGCGGGCCACCGCCTTCCGGTCGATGGTGGTCTGCCCGCCCCGGCGGGCCCAGTACGCGCTTTCGGTCAGCAGGTCGGCAATCTGGCTGAACTGTGTGGTCAACCGGCGGCGGTGACCGGCCAGCCGCACACCGTATTCCAGAACTTCTTGGCGGCCCGATTCGTCCATGGTTGGTAACTTGTGTTTCCGCAGATGGTTGTCAATGAACACCCGGTACTCATTGACCGTCGTCGGAGTCAGTTCCATCACCGGGTCAAACTCAGCGCTGATCTTGAAAAGCCTTCCGAACTCGGGGTCTTCTTGAATCAGATAGTCATAGACCCCGGCGTTGCCCATGATAATGACTTTTACTTTCACTTCGGCTGGCTGGGGTTTGAGCAGCGTCAAGGCTCCGAAGGGACCCGAGGTGGCTTGGATTTCCACCAGGCGGTTTTGCAGAGTTTGCTTGAGCAGTGGCCACGCTTCTTCTTGGTTCAGGATATCTTCGGCCCTGAGAACCAGGTATCCCCCCGAAGCCTGGTGGAGCGAACCCGGCTTGATCATCAGAAAGTTCGAGCGGGACTCGCCCTGCGGGTCGGGTCTGGACTCAATGGTTCCGAAAAGGTGGGCCGGTGTGGGGCGGGTTTCAAAGACAACGGGAAGTTTGGGGGCGAGGCCGTGATCGACCAAAACGTTGACGGCATAGCGGGCCAGGGCAGGGATTCCCGAGGGGTCGTCGGGGGCTTTGTCACCGGTGAACAGAAACAGATTCGCCTCGACATCTTTTTCCAGCGTTTGCAACCAAGCTTTGACGACCGGGTCCGGAAAGGCCCGGTTCAACCCGGACATTTGCCTTCGGAACAGGGGTTTCACAGAAGCGATCTGGAGCTTCTGAATATCCTTTTCCATTTGTCCCCTAGCTTCCCGCAGACCATCGAACAAAGCCCGCATTTCGTCGATATGCCGGTAATACAGCTCCCTGGTCTGGTTCCACTGGCTCTCGGGAATCAAACCCGCAGAAACCTTTTCCTGCAGCTCATCGAAGCTCAGCGGCTGGCCTTCAAAAACAGGGACGATGTCCATGGTTCCTGGGTCAGAATCGCCGTCCTCGATCTGGGTCATCTTGAAGCCTTTCTGAGCCAGCCGGCCTTCAAACTCGCTGATGAGGTGGGTCTCTCGGAATTCCGTCTTTTTCAGGAGTTGGTCCCGCTGGGTTTTGTAAGCTTCCCCAGCCAATTCCTGCCGGATGCGCACCTTGAGGTTCTCGACCATCTCATGAAGCTTTGTCTTGAACAGGGGGGCCCTGCCCTGGGGAAGGGTAAGGATGACCGGGTTGTCCGGCCGGGCAAAGTGATTGACGTAGACCCAGTCCCGGACCGTCTCGGAAGGAGGCAGATGGGCCAGGATTTTTTTGACAGCGGTTTGGCGGCCGGTACCCGGAGGGCCTGAGACAAAAATGTTATACCCGGGTGCATCGATGGCAGTGCCGAGCTCCAAGGCCCGTATGGCCCGGGGTTGCCCGATCAGAATGGTGGCAGGGGGAAGGGGGGCTGATTCATCAGAAGAGGCAAAATTAAAACGGAGATCTTCGTAGGACAATTCAGCCGGCAGGTTGTTCATCAAGACCTCGTGCCCCAGGATAGATTTCGCGGCCTTGAAAGTCAAGAAATCGAGGCCTATACTGCCGCCATGACCCTGCAAGAACTTGACTCCTATTTAACCCGCATACTCGAACATTCGACCTGGGAGGGCAGAGATAAAGCGCTCAACGGACTGCAGGTGGGACGAAAGACTCCGGAAGTCCGACGGGTAGCCTTTGCCGTCGATGCCTGCCTGCAGAGCTTTGAACGGGCCGCCGAGGTAGACGCTGACGTCTTGGTGGTTCACCACGGGTTGTTTTGGGGGGCCGCCTTGCCGGTCACCGGCGATCATCAGCGGCGGTTACGGTTTCTTATGGATCACGATCTGGCGCTTTGGGCTTCGCATCTGCCGCTCGATGTCCACCCCGAACTGGGCAACAACGCCGGCTTGGCCCAGGCACTCGGACTGACCGATGTTGTTCCTTTTGGTGAGTATCGGGGGGCAAAAATCGGCTGCAAGGGAGTGCTTCCCGCACCGCTGAGGTTGGACAGGGTCTGTGAAATTCTGTTCCATGGACGCGAAAATGTCCTGCAGCTGATGCCCTTCGGCAAGAAGGAAGTGTCCACTGTCGGCCTGGTTTCGGGCGGGGCGGCCCATGAAGTTTCCGATGCCATTGCGCAGGGTCTCGACCTTTACATCACCGGAGATGCCGATCACACCATCCACCACCAGGCTCTTGAGGCGGGCATCAGTGTGATCAGCGGCGGGCACTACGCTACGGAAACGTGGGGGGTCAGGCTTCTGGCCGCAAGGCTGCATCAAGACACCGGTATCCCAACGGTTTTTCTGGACCTTCCAACCGGTTTATAATAGGATAGGCACCATGTCTGAGAAATCTGTCTTCTCCCATCCGGTGTGGCCCCTGATCGCCGCTCTCGTGGTGATTGCCGTTGATCAAGTTACCAAACTTCTCATTGTGGCCTCGATTCCAGTAGGAACCATAGCCTGGGGTTGGGGAAATGACTTTTTCTGGCTGGTTCACCAGCGCAATACCGGTGTGGCTTTTTCACTGGGCAACAGCCTGCCGTCCGTGGCCCGCTCCGCCCTGTTTATTGTCCTGCCGTTGATGGTGTTGGTCGGCCTGTCCGTCTATCTCTGGCGCGACCGGACCTTGACGAGCCTTCAACGCTGGGGTTTGGGACTGATTCTGGGCGGTGGTTTGGGGAACATTATCGACCGGATCTTCCGTCCTGACGGTGTGGTCGATTTCTTGAGCTTTCGCCTTTATGGCTTTTTGGGAATGGAACGGTTTGCGACCTTCAATGTGGCAGACTCCGGCGTTACTGTCGGGGGTGCGCTGATCATTCTTTCCTTGCTCCTGGGATGGAAGAGGAAGTGAATCGTCGCCTGAACACTGTGCTTTTCCTGGTGGGAGCGACCGTCCTCAATATCCTACTGCTTTTTTTCTACTTTCTAACCTTTACCGGCATTGCCGGTATCTTCCTGCCTAACCGAACGGGGTTTTTCGCCATCGCTACCTGGCTGGGACTCTTCATTGCCTCGTTATTGGCTGCCTGGTTCACCTACCGCTGGGCCTTTCATGTTTTGAAAGAGCGGATCCACCTCGAAAAGTACTTCGACAGCACGGTGTTTCGGGGACGATTGTAGTCTCTGATTTTTCACTCTAGCCACCTGAGTTTCCGTGGATTAAGATAGGTCCATGGGTAAATTACTTCAAAAAATCCGCGACCGCTATTCGTCTTTCGATGTTTTTGCTCAAAACCGCGCCGTCACGTTGTTTGGACTTTGTCTTTTCCTTTCCGGTGGATTCGCCCTTTTCGCCTTGGT
>JAIFLN010000173.1 GCA_020049045.1 Spirochaetota bacterium
AGCTCCCGCGCTTCAAAACCGAGCAGATCCCGGCTTCCCTCACTGACGTACAGCAGGCTGAACTTCGGGCCGTCGACTTCTGCCTGAAACAGAACGCCGGGAAAATGGAGGGCCAACACCTTCAGCCGTGCATCCGTCTCCCGTCGCAAGCGATCGCTGTTGGCAGCCCGTTCAAAGGATTTGCGGATGGACCGGGCTTGAAACGTGGAAAAAAATCCCGCCATCAGAAGAAACACCATGCGGAAGATCTGATCGGTCCAGAACCCTGGAAAGGACTCCTTGGAGAAAAACACGAACAGCAAGGTGGCGTACAGACCGGTGCCGGCCAGTCCGTTCAGCAGGGTCAGTTCGGCTCTTTCCCGGAGAGTGGAAAACAAAATCAGCAGAAACAACAGGGCGTAACCCCAGCTGAGGCTGGTAGCACTTGCCAAATCCATTGAGACCGAAAAACTCAGCTCGAGAAACAACCCGACCGAAAGGAAGCTGAGGTCGGCCAACGTCGTGACCCAGGGCAGATACTGAGGGAAGAAACCCCGGGAAAGCGAAAACTGGACTGCGAGGGCGTAGATCCAAAGCGAAAGGAGCAAGAAGGGGGGGAGTGCGCCTGACCAGGCACCCGATCGAGCAATACCAAATCCTTGAAGGGCCAGTGCCGCTGTCAGGAAAACGAACAAGGTCATCCGGATGACGTTGATGTACTTTTCTGCCTGTCTCTGTTGGATCAGTTGTTCGCGCGCTTCAATGGTGGACATTCGGCAAGTTTAGCCCAGTTGGGCTCTGAGGACCAGAGGAAGGCTGTCACCAGGGGCGCGGCCGTCAAACCCGCCAAAGCCGCCTCAAGCTCGGCACGGCGGTAGGGTCTCTTGGGGCCCGGGCCTCCAGAGCAAAGTACGGCCGCCGCCCGAGCCAGGAAATGATCGAGGGAAAAAGAAGCTCCGTTTCCCGCTCTGGTCTGGGCCACCCTCAGCAAGTCCTGGTCCAGATCGAAGCCATGCGCTCTGATGCCTTGGTCGGCCAAGGCCCGAACCAGCAGGCCGGTTCCGCATCCCGCATCGACAACCGACGGTACTTCAGCCAGCTGTTGGCAATCCAACACCATCGACAAAGCTTGCGGATCGAGAGGAAAAAGTTGGTCGTAGACTTGGGCTAAATGCTGGTAGGAAGGTGTGTTCATCCTTCTAGTATGACCCTAAATTGAATGCCGGGACGGGGATCTTCACTTTTTAAGGCGCTTACGGTACAGTTTGGCCCATGAAAACAGCCTTCCTTTTCCCCGGACAGGGGGCCCAGTACCCCGGAATGGCCCGCGATTTGTTCGACGCCAGCGCGGGTGTGCGCGATCTGTTCACCTTGGCCGCCGATTCCACGGGAATTGATGTGAAACGCCTTTTGTTCGAAGGTTCTGAAGAGGAACTGAAAGAAACCGTCAATACTCAGGTGTCTGTCACCCTGGCCAACTTAGCTTCGGCCAAGGTTCTGTCGGAGCGCGGAATCGTGGCTGCCGGTGCTGCCGGGTTCAGTCTCGGAGAGTACGCAGCCCTGGTGGAAACGGGAATTCTGACGGCGGCCCAGGTTTTTCCCCTGGTCAAGCTCCGCGGCGAATTCATGTCCAAGGCCGCCGCTGCCCTAGACCGTTCTGCCGGAGACCCCGGCATGGCCGCTGTTTTGGGTCTGTCGCCTGATAAAGTCGACGAAGCCTTGGCCAACGCCTCCATCCCCGATCTCTACGGCGCCAACTACAACAGTCCCAATCAGGTGGTGATTTCAGGCACAGCAGCCGCCCTTACCGCCGGTATCGATGCCCTCAAAGCGGCCGGTGCGCGCCGGGTGGTGGTTCTGAAAGTTTCCGGCCCCTTCCATTCGCCCCTATTGGCCGAGGCTGCCTGGGCCCTCGAAGAAGCCCTCAAAACCGTTGACTTCCAGAACCCGACCAAAGCTTTGTACAGCAATGTGACCGGTGGACTGGTAAGCACCGGTGCCGATGCCAAAACCCTCGCCGTGCGGCAGGTGACGGCACCGGTTCGCTGGACCACAGAAGAGAGTGCCCTTTTGGCTGCAGGGTTCAACCGTTTGATTGAAGTGGGGCCGGGTGCTGTTCTGGCAGGGCTTTGGAGCTCCTTCCACGACGCCTTGCCGTGTCATGCCGCCGGAAAGCTGGAACAAATCCAGCAGATCGGGTAAGAAAGGAAACCATGATGCTGTTGAAAGGAAAGAAAGCCCTGGTCACCGGAGCTTCCAAGGGCATCGGCAATGCTGTTGCCGAAGCTTTTTTGCGAAACGGGGCTGTTGTCTATGCCATCAGCCGGTCCGAAGGCGACCTGGCTAAGTTGCAGGCTGCTGCTGCCGAAGCCGGCACCGAGGTTATCTTCAAGGCCGCCGATGTCGGCGATGAAGCCGCCATCACTGCCGTGGTGAAAGAAATCATCAAAGAATCCGGCGGCTTGGACATTGTGGTCAACAATGCGGGCATGACCCGCGACGGCCTGATTGCCCGTATGCCGGCAGACGCCTGGGATGAAGTGATGCGGGTTAACCTTGCCAGCGCGTTCTACGTGTGCAAAGCCGTGTCCATGCACCTGCTGGGCCGCCGGGGTGGCTCCATCATCAACATGAGCTCGGTCGTCGGTCTCCACGGCAACGCCGGCCAGACCAACTACGCGGCTTCCAAGGCCGGTCTGATCGGCCTTACCAAGAGCTTGGCGCAAGAACTGGCCCCGAGGGGTGTCCGCGTCAATGCCATCTGTCCGGGCTTCATTGGCACCGAAATGACCGAAAAGTTGACCGAAGAGCAGAAGCAGGCTCTTTTCAGCCGCATTCCTATGGCCCGGATGGGCAAACCCGAAGAAATCGCCGCAACCGCCCTGTGGCTGGCCTCTGATCTGTCGACCTATGTGACAGGTCAGGCCATCACGGTGGACGGCGGCATGCTCATGTGACCCTCAAGGAGAACGTTATGGCAAGACGAGTTGTTGTTACCGGCATGGGAACCGTGAATTCCCTCGGCCACGATGTGGCCTCCACCTGGGAAGCCGTCAAGGCAGCCCATTGCGGCATCGGCCCGATCACCCACGTCGCCACGGAAGAGTTGAGCTGCAAGATTGCCGCCGAGGTGAAGAATTTTGATCCCACCCGGTATCTGGACAGTAAAGAGGCCCGCAAGATGGACCCCTTTTCGGTGTTTGCGGCCTATGCCTCCCTTCAGGCTCTGGAAGATGCCGGTCTCAAAATCGGAGAGAACCTCAACCCCGAGCGCGTGGGCACCGTGTTGGGCAACGGCATTGGCGGGGTGGAAACCCTCGAAACCGCTTACCAAAAGATCTTCGCCGGTGGTGGGGCTTCCCGCATTCCGCCCATGTCTGTCCCCAAGCTGATCAGCAACGAGGCTCCGGGCAATGTGGCCATGCTCACCGGTGCCGAAGGGCCCTGCTACTCGCTGCTCACCGCCTGCTCGGCTGCCACCGACGCCATCAGCGACGCCAGCCGCTGGATCAAGGACGGCGTGTGCGATGTGATGATTTCCGGCGGTACCGAGGCGGCTATCACGTTGTTGGGCATCGGCGGCTTCTGTGTGCTCAAGGCTGTCACCAGCAAGTTCAACGACGCCCCGGAAAAGGCCAGCCGCCCCTTCGACAAAGACCGCAGCGGGTTCGTTATGGGAGAAGGCGCCGGCATCCTGATCCTTGAGGAATACGAGCACGCTAAAAAGCGCGGAGCCAAGATTTACGCGGAACTGGCCGGCTTCGGCATGACCTGCGATGCCTACCACCTCACTAGCCCCCATCCCGAAGGCAAGGGTGCCATCCGGGCCATGCAAATGGCCCTCGATATGGCGGGAATGAAGCCCACCGACATCGGCTACATCAACGCCCACGGCACCAGCACTGAAATCAACGACCCTACCGAAACCAAGGCCATCAAGGCCGTGTTCGGCGACCATGCCTACAAACTCAAGGTCAGCTCGACCAAGAGCATGACCGGCCACTGCATCGGTGCCGCCGGTGCCATCGAAGCCATCTTCTGTATTCTGGCCTTGCGCGACCAATGGGTGCCCCCCACCATCAACCTCGACAACCCCGACCTCGAAGCCGGTTGCGACCTCGACTACGTTCCTCACAAGGGAGTACCTCACAAGGTTGATGCGGTCATGAGCAACACCCTGGGGTTCGGTGGTCACAACGGAGTGGTGATTTTCAAGAAAGTCTGACCCGTTGACACTCGCCGAATCATGTTTCATTCTTCCTTGGATATGCCTATTAACTTGGCAGTTGCTAAGGAGAGTGAACCATGCGTTCTTTGCTGTTGGCAGTTGTTTTTGCTCTGTCCCTGACGCCCAGTCTTGGGGCTGCCGAGAATCCCCGCTTTGCGCTGGTTATCGGTAACGCGGCCTACGATGGCGATGCGGCCTTGGCCAATCCGGCCAACGACGCCACAGACATCGCCGCCACTCTGACCTCCATCGGCTGGAGTGTCACCAGGGTTATCAATGCCGACAGAAAGACCATGAACCGGTCGATTTCGGACCTGCGCAACGCCATGAGTGCGGTGGAAGCTCCCACCGCTCTCTTGTATTACGCGGGCCACGGAGTTCAGATCAATGGTGCCAACTACCTGATTCCGGTACGGGAGACCTTTGAATCGGCCGACGATGTGCGCAACGAAGCCGTTCCCCTTCAAAGTGTGCTCGATATGTTCGCCACGGCGATGGGCGCAACGGTATCTTCACCCAGGCGCTTCTGAAATACCTTAAAACCGATTTGAAACTGCAAGATATGGTCACAAGGGTGACCGGAGAGGTCAAGACTCTAACCGGCGGCCAGCAGACTCCTTACAACAGCATCAGCCTCTCGGACGACTTTTATATGGTACCCGCGTCCATGCGGACGACCATTGAAAACCAACCTATCGTGATTACGGCAGCGGCAGTGATGATTCCCTTTGTGATTGCCGATGTGCCCGACGGACTGCAGGTGCTGATCAATGGAAAGGAAGTTGGAACAACTCCTTACAGCACGACCATTGACTCAAGAATTCCCTTTGGCGTCGAACTCAGGGGAGCTGACTACGATACCCACAAGGAAACCGTCGACCCTGTCGGTCAGGAACGGGTGTACCTGACACCCTACCTGAACTTCAGCGTGGCTTATACCGTGCGAAACCTTACTTCGTCACGGACTGAGCTGGCGAATCAAGTGAAGAAGATCAAAGGAGACAGCTGGGGAACC